>JBBRXF010000042.1:0-19067 GCA_038248665.1 Campylobacterales bacterium
CAAAGAAATCTTTTACTTTTGGATAATTTAGAAAATATTGAAGATTTTGAAAAAATAAAAGCTCTAAATACAAATTTTGATTTATTAATAACTACAAGAAAAGATATAGATAAACAAAATCAATTAAATATTGATACTTTAAATCCTAGTGATGCAAAAGAGTTATTTCTAAAAATTTATAATAAAGATGAAAATATTGAAGATATTTAACTGTATTAGGATAATCATCCTTTATTTATAACTTTAACTGCAAAATCCCTTGATAATAAATATATCACATTGGATGAATTAAGAGAAAATATAAAAAATAATACAATTTCAAAAATTGATTCAAAAGATGATAAAACTTTTCAAGAACACTTACAAAATACTTTTGATAGACAGTTTAAAAGTGAATCAAAAGATGAACTAAAAGAACTATTACAAATCTTAGCAATATTTCCATCTATTGAGATAAGTTTTGAAATTTTACAAAAGTCAATTGGATTAGAAAAACTAAGAGTAAATCTGCAAAAATTAGTTGAGCGTGGTTGGTTAACAAACAAAGAATACTCTTATAAACTTCATCAAATAATTAGAACATTTATATTAACTGAATATAAAATAGAGTATGAAAAAGTTACTTTTATTTTTGAAAATATTGCAAAATATATAAATCCTAATGATTCAACTTTAATAGCAAATAGATTAAATGGATATATTCCTATTCTTGAATCTTTTTTAGAGATATTTAAAGAAAAAGATGATGACTTTATATGTGGAATTCTTGATTCGATTACCTACCTTTTTTATTCACTTGCCCAATATAAAAAATCATTTGAGTATCAAAATAGAGCTTTGACATTTAGAATAAAAAGACATGGAGAAAATTCTGAATTTACGGCAAGAAGCTATAATCTTTTATCAACAATTTATCAAGATATGGGAGAGTTAAAAAAAGCTTTTGAATATCAAGAAAAAGCATTAAAATTAAGAGAAGAGATTTTAGGAGATAAACATCCTGAATTAGCAGAAAGTTATAATAATATATCTATAATTTATAAAGATTTAAAAGAGTGTTTAAAAGCAAAAGAGTATATGCAAAAAGCAATAAATATTTGGAAAGAATATGAATATTACAATAAAGATTTATATGATGCACGAAATTATATAAAAGAGATAGATTATAACATTAAAAAAAACAAAAAAGGAAGATTCTGTAAGGACATCTAAACAAGACTAACTTATCCTCTTTTATGTTCTCTTTTGGTAAGCTTCTTGCATATATACAAACAAATATTTATCAAAAGAGAAAAATTATGAAATTAAACGAACTAAAACTTGAAGTTGATTATTTCGAGTTTGATGAAAAGTATTATCACAAAGTAAATCCTACTCCACTAAAAAATCCCAAACTTGTATCTTTTAATCCTCTTGCTTGTGAATTAATAAATCTTGATTATGAAGAGTGTCAAACGCAAAATTTTGTAGATTTTATAAATGGAAGTAAGATTTTAGAAGGTTCAATTCCTTATGCTATGGCTTATGCTGGGCATCAATTTGGGTATTTTGTTCCACAGCTTGGTGATGGAAGAGCTATAAATTTGGGTGCTGTTAATAATTGGCATTTACAAACAAAAGGTTCAGGGCTTACTCGATATTCACGACAGGGTGATGGAAGAGCGGTTTTGCGTTCATCAATACGAGAATATCTTATGAGTGAAGCTATGTTTGGTCTTGGAATTCCTACAACTAGAGCTTTGGGAATTATTGATTCAGATACTTTTGCCCACAGAGAGTGGGAACAGGAATCTTGCTCAATAGTTTTGCGAATGTCACCATCTTGGATAAGAGTTGGAACATTTGAATTTTTTGCACGAAGTAGGGATAAAGAGACAATCTCTCAACTAGCAGATTATGTGATAAAACAGTCGTATCCACATTTGGAAAATGAAGAAAACAAATATGAAAAAATGTTTTATTCATTGGTTGATAAAACAGCTGAACTAATAGCCTTATGGCAAGTTTATGGATTTCAACATGGGGTTATGAATACTGATAATTTTTCTCTTGCAGGACTTACTATTGATTATGGTCCTTATGCTTTTATGGATTATTTTGAGAAAAACTCTATTTGTAATCACACAGATGAAGAGGGAAGATACTCTTATAATAACCAACCTTATGTTGCTAGATGGAATTTGTTTGCTTTAATTGGAGCATTAAAATTGATTTGTGATGAGAGCAAATTAGAGTCTTATATGAAAGCATTTTTGCCACAACATGAAAAAGTATATTTAGATTTGATGAACAAAAGATTAGGTTTAGATGCTTCAAAAAGTGGAAACTCAAATCTTCATTTGATTTTAGAATTACTTGGAAGTTTAGAAAATGCAAAGATGGATTACAATGTTTTCTTTTATAGATTAACTCATCTTAAATCTTTTGAGGATTTAAGTTCTATTCTTGATATTGCAGTTTTTCAAGAGCCACTTAAAATATGGTTTGAATCTTATAAAAAAGTTTGTGATGAGCAAAAAACAACTTTTGAAACAAGATTTGAAGTTATGAAAAAAGTAAATCCAAAATATATTTTAAAAAACTATATTCTTCAAGAAGCTATCGAAAAAGCCCATGAAGGTGATTATTCTTTGGTAAATGATTTATTAAAAATCGCTCAAAATCCTTATGATGAACATCCTGATTTTGAAAGATATGCTTTACCAACACCCATGAAACACGCAAATATAAAACTATCTTGCTCTTCATAAATTAGTAGCTTTTCAGCTATTAATTTTTTTAAATCTTTATTGACCATTGGTCAGAAATTAAAAATAAATTAAGTTTCTCTTAGTATACTTCTAAACTTGACCGACGGTCAGTCAATAAAGAATATATTTTTTTTAAGGATAATCATGGCACCAAGAGTTGATAAAGAACAAAGAAGAAAAGAGATTGCAATGGCATGTATAGATTTAATATATGAAGTTGGAATAAAAAATTTAACAGTCGCACAAGTTGCGCAAGTTGCAGGTATTGGCAAAGGAACTATTTACGAATATTTTGAAAATAAAGATGATATTGTTTTTGAAATAATGAATATACATATAGAAGAAAATCATAAACAATTTTTAGAGACTATCAAAACAATAGAAACTACGAAAGAGAAAATATTTTTATGTTTTAAATTTGTATTAGATGATAGTACGGAAAATCTTAAACATTTTAATGGTTATAAAGAGTATTTATCAATAGTTTTATCAGATGAAAATGATGTAATGTGTGAATTTAATGGAAGTTGCAAAGAGTTTTTCAATTTTCAATTACGAAAAATTATTCAAGAAGGAATTGATAAAAATGAATTAATTCCACAAGCTATGAGCTTAGCTGAGGGTTTATTAGTTTTTGAAAAAGGTTTAGCTCTTTTGAAAATGAGTGAGAAAAATTTTGATGCAAAAAATATAGGTGAATCTTTTTTAAATAATTTATGGGAATTAATAGAGGTTAAAAAATGATAAGTAGAAAATATGAAAGAATAGTATTTGCCTTTTTTATGGCGTTGTTTATGAGTTTTATAATGAGCTTCATAATTACATATATAAATTTAGGTTTTGTTGAAAATTTTGTATCTAGTTGGTTGAGAGCATGGGGAACTGCTTTTGTTTGTGCTTTTCCAATAATTGTAGTTGTTGCTCCAATAGTTCATAAAATTGTTCATAAATTAATAGTAAAAATATAAGGAAATAAAAATGATAAAAAAAATTAGTTTAGTCTTAGTATCTACTTTTTTAATGTTTTCAAATCTAAATGCTGCAGCTCCTCAAGCTGCTTTAGTTGAAACTCAAGAGTTAAAAAAACAAGAAGTAAATGATTTACAAGAGTTTGTTGGAACTGTGAATTTTGATAAAAAATCAAAGATTGCAAGTGAAAGTTCAGGTGTAGTAAAAAAGATAAGTTTTGAAGTTGGACAAAAAGTAAAAAAAGATGAAGTTTTAGTTCAAATTGATTCGGATATTTTAGATGCACAAATCAAAGCTTCTCAAGCTGCTGTAAATATGTATGAAGTTCAGTTAAAAAATACAAAGAAAAACTATGATAGATATAGTGCTTTAATTGAAAAAAACTCTATTTCTCAAAAAGTATTTGATGATGCAAAAGTTGAATATGATGTGGCAAATGAAAATCTTATTTCATCAAAAGCAAAACTGAATGAGCTTACTATTCAAAAATCTAAAAAAGTTATAAAAGCTCCATATTCAGGTGTTATTGTTGAAAAAAATATAAATTTAAATGAGTGGTTAGATATAGGTTCTTTAACTGCAACGATTGTAAATACTGAAGAGTTAGAGATTGTTTTTAATCTTCCTATTTCATTTATTGGTGGATTAAAAAGTGGTGATGATTATGATATAAATATTTCAGATGAAATTATAAAAGCAAAACTTTATGCAGCAATTCCAAGTGGAGATAAATTAACAAGAACTTTTCCAGTTAGATTCAAAGCAGAAGCAGGAGATAAATTCATTTTTGATGGAGCAAGTGCAAAAATTAATTTTGCAAAAGAGACAAAAAATATTGCCCTTGTAATAAACAGAGATGCAGTTATTAAAAGATTTAATATGGATGTGATTTTTACAATTGTAAATGAAAAAGCTGTGATGATTCCTGTAAAAGTTATTACTTATTTTGGATTAAATGCTGCAATTATTGGTGAAGGTTTAGCTGAAGGAATGCCAATAGTTACAAAAGGAAATGAGAGAGTTTTCCCTGATATGCCAGTACAAATATTAAATAATAGTCAAAGTAAATAGGAAAAATTATGGATTTAATAAAATTTTCACTTAAAAACCCAATAACTATTATTGTTGGTGTTTTGATGGTGGTGTTATTTGGAGTTATCTCTTTAAATAAATTACCATATCAATTAACTCCCAATGTTGCAAAACCTGAGATTAAAATTACAACGGTTTGGCCAGGTGCAACTCCTTATGAAATTGAACGAGAAGTAATTGAAGAACAAGAAGAAGCACTAAAAAGTTTAAATAATTTAGTTGAATATGAATCATCTTCTTCTGATAATTCAGGGGAAATAAAACTTACTTTTAAACTTGGAACTGATATTAGAGTTGCTCTTCAAGATGTTTCAAATAAACTAAATGAAGTTAGCTCATATCCAGATAATGTAGATGAACCAATTATTGAAACGGCAACTGCAAGTCCAGTTATTTGGTTGATGTTACAAACTTTAGATGATAATAAAAGAAATGTTGATGAGTACAAAACTTATTTTGACGATGAAATAAAACCAATCATTAAAAGAGTTGATGGAGTTTCAGGAACAATGGGTGGAGGCGGACGAGAGCAAGAGATGCAAGTTAATATTGATGTTAATAAACTTGCTTCTTATAATCTTACAATACCACAAGTTATATCTATTTTACAAGCAGAAAATATTGATGTTTCAGCTGGAACTCAAAATATGGGAAGACGAGCTTATAGAATTAGAACAGTACATAAATTCACAACTCCACAAGAGATTAAAGATATTATTTTAGTTTCAAATAGAGAACAAAGAGTTACTGTTGGTGATGTGGCAACGGTTGATTTTGGATATGAAACTGCAAATTCAGTTGCAATGTTTTTGGGAAAAGATGGAATCTTTTTAGGAATCCAACCAAGTGCTGATGCAAATATTGTAAAACTTACAGATGAGGTTGAAAAAGTTGTAAATGGATTAAATGAAACAACTTTAAAAAAAGAGGGTCTAACAATAAAATGGATTTATGACCAAAGACCATATATTGCAGGTGCAGTTCATCTTGTAAAAAAAGATATTATTATTGGTGGTGCACTAGCCGTAATGATATTATTACTATTTTTAAGAGCATTGTCTCCAACGGCTGTTGTGAGTATTGCAATTCCAATTTCAGTTATTGGAACATTTATTTTCCTATCTTTAATGAATAGAAGTTTAAATACAGTTTCCCTTGCTGGAATATCTTTTTCTATTGGTATGTTAGTTGATAGTGCTATTGTTGTTTTAGAAAATATTGATAGGCATAGAAAAGAGGGAATGAGCATAACTCAAGCTGCTTATGAGGGAACAAAAGAGGTTTGGGGTGCATTACTAGCAGGTGCTGCTACGCATATGGCAGTATTTATTCCAATTATATTTTTACAAGATGAAGCTGGACAACTTTTTAAAGATATTGCAATTGCAGCAACTGCATCTTGTTTTATCTCTTTATTTGTTTCAATTACAGTTATTCCAATGCTTTGGAAAAAAATTGCAAGTTTATCTTCAAAAGAGCCAAAGGGTGATACTGGATTAACAAGATTTGGAAATAAATTTGTAGATATGTTTATGGTAATAACCCATTGGTCTTTAAAATCAGTTAAAACAAGAATTATTACAATAGGTACATTAGCAATATTTTCAATTTCAATTGTTTGGATTTTATTTCCAAAAATGGACTATTTACCACAGGGAAATAAGAACTTGATTTTTAATATTTTAATTACACCTCCTGGTCTTTCTTACGAAGAGAGATACAATATGGGTTCATATTTAATGAAAAAAGTTGAGCCAAATATAAACAAAGATGTAGATGGAGTTCCCGGAATTGATAGGGCATTTTTCGTATCTTTTGGAGAAATGAATATTTTTGGTGGAACTTCAATGCATGAGAGTCGTGCTAGGGAATTAATACCATTCTTTAAACCAATAGTAAACTCACTTCCATCTATATTTGGAGTATCTTTACAATCAGGGGTTTTTGAAGAAGGAATAGGTGAGGGTAAAACGGTAAATATTGATATTAGTGGTGAAAAAATTGAAGATATTGCAAATGTTGGAATGCAATTATTTATGGCAGCAAGTGGAGCAATTGAAGGGGCACAAGTTAGACCTGTTCCATCAATTGAGTTACTTTATCCAGAAGTGCGAATAAAACCAAATCAAGATGCATTAAAAGCTTTAGGATTAAGTTCATCTGATTTAGGAATTATGGCAGATGTTTTAATGGATGGTAGAAAAATATCAGATTTTAAACAAGATGGTAAAAAGAAAATAGATTTAGTTTTAAGAGCAAATGATAATCAGATTCAAACACCAGAAGATATTTTGTCAACGCAAGTAGTTGTTCCAAATGGTTCATTATTACCAATGTCATCATTATCAAGTGCAGAATTAACAACAGGTATTAGTCAAATCAGACATTTAGATGGAAAAAGAACTATTACTTTACAAGTTACTCCACCACCATCAATGACTATTGAAGAGACAATGACAATTTTAGATAGAGCATTAACTCAAATGAAAAAAGAGGGAAAAATATCTGATAAAGTTCAAATAGGAATAAGTGGAACAGCAGATAAATTGACTCAAACTATTGGATTATTAAGTATGAATTTTGTTTTAGCATTAGTTATAGTTTATTTATTAATGGTTGCACTATTTGGAAGTTTCTCATATCCATTGGTAATTATGTTTACAGTACCACTTGCCATGGCTGGAGGATTTATTGGACTTGCTTTAACAGATGCCTTTATTGAGCCTCAACCACTTGATGTTTTAACCATGTTTGGATTTATTATTTTAATAGGAATTGTTGTTAACAACTCTATTTTGATAGTTCATCAAAGTTTAAATTATATACGAATCAATGGATATGAATATAAAACAGCAATTATTGAAGCTACAAAAACAAGAATTAGACCAATTTATATGAGTTCTTTAACTTCTATTTTTGGGATGATGCCACTTGTTTTAGTTCCAGGTCCAGGAAGTGAGTTTTATAGAGGTTTAGGATCTGTTATGATTGGTGGATTAACATTCTCTACAATATTTACCATATTTGTAACTCCTGCTCTTTTAATGTTTTTTATCAAACAAGAAAAGAAAATATCTTTGAATAAAGAATCTATTGAAAATTTAGATTTAAATAAGTCATAAAAGGAAAATATTTATGAAAAAAATAAAATTATTAACACTATCATTAACAGCTTTTTTAGCTGTTAATGTAAATGCTTTAACATTAGATGAAGCAGTAGCAACAGCTTTAAAAAATAACTTTGAAGTTCAAGGTAAAAATTATGATTATATTGAGAGTTTAGAAAATGTAAAATTAAATAATGCAAATAATTTACCAAAATTAGATGCCTCTTATGGTTTTACAAATACAGATAAAGCAAATGTAGGATTTGAATCAGATGAAGGAGTTGCTAGTTTAAAATTATCATACAATTTATTTAATGGATTTAAAGATTTAGCTTCAAAAGAATCAGCAATTTATCTATCAGCTTCATCGCAATATTCATTAAATGCAACAAAACAAGATATTGTTTTAAATACAAAAACTGCATATATAAACTATCTTGACAAACAAAATGCCTTAGAAACTTACAATAGTGCATATAAATTATTTCAAGAACAATTTGAAGATTCACAAAATAGATATAATCAAGGTTTAATTGCAAAAAATGATTTACTTCAAGTTCAAGTTAATATGTCAAGTGCAAAACAAAATGTAGTAAAAGCCCAAGGAGATTTGAAAGTTGCTAGATTTCAACTATCAAATATTTTAGGTGGAATAGATTTAGAAAAAGAGACTATTGAAAAACTAAATGAACAAACTCTTCAAAGTTCTGTTTATGATGAAAAATTACTTGAAAATAGAAGTGAAATCCAAGCTTTACAAATGAATTTAGAATCTATCAAGCAGTTAGAAAAGTCTGCAAAATCAGGATATTATCCAAAAGTTGATGCTTCTGTATCTCATAATAAATATTATGATGAAGTATCAAAAAAACTTGAAAATAAAGAAGATAATCAAAATATTGCAAATGTAACTGCAACTTGGAATTTATACAATGGTGGTTATGACTCTTCTTTAAGTACAATTTATAAAACAAAATATCTAAGTTCAAAATCACTACTTGAAAAAACAAAACTAGATATAAAACTTCAATATGAAAATGCAAAATCAAATTATGAAGTTGCAAATGAAAATCTTGAAACTTCAAAATTAGCTCTGTTCCAAGCCCAAGAAAATTACGGTATTGTAAAAAATAGATTTGATGAAGGAATCTCAACAAGCACAGATTTAACAGATGCAAACTACTTATTAACACAAGCAAAACAAGGTTTTAATAGAGCCTATTTTGATAAATTTATAGCAATCTCAACACTTGATAGGATTATAGAAAAAGATGCTATGTAAATAGCATCTTTTATTTTAATATATCTTTAATATAATTGGCATAAAATGTTAGTATAACAATAATAATTAATGATTCTAGATAAGGAGTTTCCTTTGTCAAGTAAAAATATAAAAGATATATTAAACGTAAATCATATTAGTGAAACTATAGACACTTTAATCTCTGTAATTGACAATGTTACTATTGAGGGTATATTTATAAGTGATAATCAAAGGAAGTGTATTCAAGCAAATAATATAGCTGCAAATATTTTTGGTTATACAAAAGATGAAATGATAGGTTTAGAAATATCTCAACTTGTTGCTCCTGAATCACAAGAATTAATTAAAAATAAAATACTAAATCAAGATAATGAACATTATGAAGCTTTTTTACTTAGAAAAAATGGTGAAAAATTTCCTGCAATGATTAGAGGAAAAACCATTAAATCTAACAATGAAACTATAAGAGTATCTGCTATATTGGATACTACATTTATAAAAGAAAAAGATAAAGAGATTAGAAATTTAGCATATCATGATGCACTAACTTCTTTGGCAAATAGAACGCTTTTATTAGATAGACTAGAAAATCTTATAGATTTAAGCGAAAGAAGTAAGAATTTTGCTTCTTTAATGTTTATAGATTTAGATCACTTTAAAAAAATAAATGACAATGAAGGGCATCTTTTTGGAGATTTATTACTAAAAGAGACAGCAAAAAGATTAACTAAAATTGTAAGAAAAGGTGATACTGTTTCTAGATTTGGTGGAGATGAATTTGTTATTTTATTAGATACTCAAATAACTGACCCCATTGAAGCCTTAAAAACTGTAGAAGTAATAGTATCAAAAATATTATTTGAACTCTCTTCAAGTTTTAAAATTAAAAATAAAGAGTTTAATATTAGTGCTAGTATTGGTATTATGATGTTTAGTGGAACTAAATATTCTATTGACCAATTATTAAAATATGCAGATAAAGCTATGTATCAATCAAAACAAAAAGGAAGAAATACATATACTTTTTTTGATGATGAACTTTTAAGAATGAAAAAAAAGAAACAAGAATTAATCAATAAACTAAATCATGCAATTGAAAATAGTATAATAGACTTTTATTATCAAAAACAAATAGATAAAGATAATAAAGTAATAGGAATTGAGCTTTTTGCCCATTGGATTGATGAGGAATTAGGTTTAATTGATACAGGTAAATTCATTTTATTGGCAAATGAAATAGGTATTATCAAAAAACTTGATGAGCTAGTATTGGACAAAGCAGTTAGTTTAATAAAAATATGGGAAAATGATTTAGAAAAAAAAGAGTGGTTAGTTTCAATAAATGTAAGTTTAAAGCAGTTTGAAAGAGATGATTTTATATCTTTAATAAAAGATACCTTTGAAAGATATGATACCTCTTTAGGTAAATTAAGAATAGAAATTACTGAAAATCTTTTTTCTAAAAGTGAAAATAAAATCTTTAGAAAAGTTGATGAGTTGAAAAATTTAGGTATAAAATTATCAATTGATGATTTTGCAACAGATTATATCTCTTTGCCATATTTAAAAAAACTTTCAATTGATGAAATTAAAATAGATAAATTATTTATAGAAAATATATTGCATGATGAAGACAATCAAGCAGTAATTTTAGCTATATTAGAAATTGCTAAAAAGTTTAATTTTAAAATAATAGTTGAAGGTGTTGAAACAAAAGAAGTTTTTGAAAAACTGCAAAAAATGGGCTTTGATAATTTTCAAGGATATTATATAAGTAGACCAAAAAGCTTAGATGAGATTTAACTAAATGTTAAAAATGATTGAGTTGAGGTATTTTTTTGTAATTTGTATTGCACTATTATTTTTAGCTCTTAATTCAATATTTTGTAAATTTGCTTTATCAAATAATTTTATTGATGCCTTTTCTTTTACAATGTATAGAGTTCTTTTTGGTGCAATAACACTTATTTTAATTTATTTATACAAAAGAAAAAAATTATATTTTTCAATTAAGAAAAATTGGCTAAGTTCTTTGATGCTTTTTTTGTATGCAATATGTTTTTCTTACTCTTTTTTAAATATTGATGCAGGTGTGGGAACACTTTTACTTTTTGCAGTTGTTCAACTTGTAATGGTCATATTTTCCCTATTTCATAAAGAGAAAATAAACTTTCAAAAAATCGCTGGAATATTTTTAGCATTGGCTGGCTTAATATATCTTTTATATCCAAAGGAGAGTTTTGAACTCTCTTTATTTCATGCTTTTTTAATGATAATTGCTGGGATTTCTTGGGCAGTTTATACGGTTCTTGGAAAAAAATCTTCAGACTCTTTATATAACACAACCGATAATTTTGTAAAAGCTCTTATTTTTGTAGTTATTTTTTATCTTCTATTTTCTCCTGAAAATAGTTTTGCGAGTGAGAAAGGAATTCTTTTAGCATTTATTTCTGGAAGTTTAACTTCTGCTATTGGATATTTGTTGTGGTATGAAGTGTTACCTAAAATACAGTTGATTACTGCTGGAATAATTCAGTTATTTGTGCCAATTATTTCTATTGTCATTAGTATTATATTTTTAAATGAGAGTTTAACAATTATATTACTTTTATCAACTGTAATTATATTTGCAGGAATTTTACTTACAATATTTTCTAAGAAAGTTTCATAAATAAAAAGAGACATAAACTAATGTCTCTTAAAATTGAAATTTATTTTAAAATAATTTCAACTCTTCTATTTTGGGGATTTGATTTGTTTCCTTCCGTTTTAACTAATGGATTAGCATCTCCATAGTATTCTAATTTAATAATCGATTTATCTACAAAATTTCTAGTTAAAACATTAGCTACACTTTGGGCTCTTTTTAATGAAAGAATTTTGTTATATTCTTTGTCTCCTAAACTATCACTATGTCCGATACAAATAATTTCAATTATGTCATTATTTTTAATAAGTAGAGTAAAATTTCTTAATTCTAGAATTTGTTCTGCATTTAAATCTGCACTGTCATTAGGGAAAAAGAATAGATGACTTTGACCTTTTTTTGGTAGTGCATTTAAAACTTCAGAATATTTTGAAAGTACATCTTTTTCTATTTCAGCTTTTTTCTCAATATCACCTTTTTCAGAAATATTTAATGAGGTATAAGCTTTGTCAATAGTATGAGTCTCTTTTTTATTATCTGCTATTGAGATAACTCCCACTTTTCCATCATCTTCAGGTAATAATGTAATTTGTGTTTTAGGAGCACAACCTGAGAAAATTAGAGTTAAGACAAATATGTATAACGATAATGAATATTTCATTCTTTAACCTCCACAACAAAATATGTTCCTCTAATACCAATTGATGCTGATTTTGTTTTTATTTCCATTGCATCAGGATTTATCTTTGATATTACACCAGTTACACAAGCCATAGTTCCTTTTAAAAGATTACTTTTAAATTTAACATTTTTTTCAGCTGGTTCAAACAGATATTCATCAACAGAAAATGCAGAATTAGAACCAATTGAAATTAAAGTATTATCATTGAAAATAAGTCCAGCACTACTATTAGCTCCACTTTTAATGGTGTCTTTTTCTAAAATCTTATCTCCCTTTTTTAAAATGGAAATAGTTCTATCTTCATGAATGACACTAATTTCACCAGTAACAGATTTAACTAAGGCAACAGATTGTGCTGATAATAATAAAGTTGGTATACTTATTAACAGTACAAATAAAGAAAAATATTTTTTCACATTTTCCTCCTATTATTAATTTTGCTAATTATATCAAATTTAGCATATACTTATATCAAGAAGAGGTTGTAAAAAATTATTATTTGTTTAGTAGCTCTTTTTTAGGCTCTGAAAAATAGTATCCTTGAGAATAATTAATTCCCAATTCTTTAACAAATTTTTGAACACTTTCATTATGAACAAACTCTGCAATACAAGGTATATTTACATTTTTAGCAAAAAAGCTAATAGCTTTTACTATCTCGTAACTTCTTTTATTTGTATCAATATCTTTTATATATTTTGCATCAATTTTTATATAATCAATATCTAAATCCAAAATTCTTTCAAAGTTTGAATATTCAGCTCCAAAGTCATCAATAGCAATTTTAAATCCACTTTTTTTCAAAAGAGTTAGTTGTTTAATATGATTTTTTTTACCAGTTGAACTAACCCCTTCTAAAATCTCAAGAATTACTCTTTTAGAATCTATTTTATATAAAGCTATTTTTTCATCTAAATACTCATTTAAATAACCCTCTGCTAAATCATCTTCTGTGATATTTATTGAAAATTCATGAGTATTATTTGACATTGTTTTCATAGTTTTATCAATCATTACTTTGGTAATCTCAGGTAATAATCCAGATAATTTCGCAGGTTCTAAAAACTCATAAGGAGAAACAACTCTATCTTCTAAAACTATTCTTGCTAAGGCTTCATATTTTGTAATACTATTTTTATTGTTGTCATAAATACCTTGGAAAAATGGAACTACTTGATTATTATCTAAAGCATTTTTTATAAGATTTGTAGAGTTGATGAATGCTTCTCTTTTTAAATAATCATCATTGCTATTTTGTTCAAAAATCTCAAATCTATTTTTACCATTCTCTTTTGCTTCTTTTAAAGCTGAAGCTGCTTTTCTAAGTAGATTATTTTTCCCAGAAACTGCACCGTATGAGAAAGTGATATTTAGTTTGATTTTTTCTATGTTTATAAGATTTTTCATAAAAAAATCTTGTATTTCTAAAATCTTTTCACTAATTGGAATTTTTTTATTAAATACAAGGGCAAATTCATCAGAATTGATTTTGCAAAGGGTATCTATTTCAAAATGTTTTTCTAATATTCTAGAAACATTTATTAAAATTTCATCTCCAATATCAAAACCATAAGCTGTATTTATATAACTAAAGTTATTTATATTTAAAAGAATTAAAGTTTTATCTTTTTGAGTATTTAATATGATTTCTAAATAACTTTTATTATAAAGATTTGTTAATGAATCATGGTACGCCATAAACTCCATTTTACTTTGAGCCTCTTTTAAAGGAGTTAAATCTGTAAACATAGCTAAGTAGTTGTGTGCTAAATTGTTTTCATCATGTAAAGCAGTAATACTAATCCATTGGGGTATTAATGAACCATCTTTTTTCTTATTTACTATTTCTCCACTCCATTTAGAGTCACGATTTAAATTATCCCACATTGTTTTATAGAAATTTTTACTATATTCTTTTGATGCAAACATTTTAGGATTTTTTCCTATTAGTTCCTCTTTTGAATAACCATAAATATCTGTAACAGCATTATTTACTTCTATGATTTGATTTCTTTCATCTGTAATAACTATTCCATCTGCAGAGTTTTCCATAGCATTTGAGAAGAGTTTATTTCGTTTTTCCATCTCTTCATCTTTTAAAATTATACTTACAATTGAAGCAGCTGTTCTTAATAATTTTATATGAAAAAGATTTGGAGCTCTATGTTCAAAAGATGAGAGTGCAAATGAGCCAATTGATTTTTTTTCTTTATCTCTTACTGGCATTGACCAACAAGAACAAATATTAAAATCTACAGCAACTTGACGAAGATTTTCCCATCTATCATCGGTAAAAGTATTTTGAACAAATTGAGGTTGATTTCTAAATACTGCATTTCCACACGAGCCACCATGTGGACCTGGTTTTAGATTTTCAAGTCTGTCTTGTCCATTTTGTGGAATAGATGGTGCTGTTCTTACGCTCATTAAACCTGTTTCTTTATTTTTAATCATTATAGAAGCTACAGAGTTAGGAAGAAGAGATTCAGCAAGAGAACAAAGTTTTGCTAGGATTTCAGATGTTTGTTTATGAGATGCAATCATTTCTAAAATTTGTTGTTGAATATTTAGAATTTGATTATATTCATCAGATGAGAGTATTATCTCTTCATTTTCATCAATCATATAGCAATTATTTTCTGACATTTTTTCCTCAAAGTTTTGAATATTACTCAATAATACAATTAAAAATATGAGAACAAGCTAAAATATCTTAATTACTCTCTTTTGGTTGCACTTTTGGTTTTGAAGGTAGATTCTCTACTCCTTTAAAATGATCATGCCATTGAAGTTGAGAAGGTGTAGGTTGTGTGTATGTATCTTGGGTTCTTACTGGAAATTGTATGGCATTCACCGGAGGCTTTTTATCTAAATAGATAAATGCAAAAGCTAAAACTATAGCACTGATAATTAGTTTTATAATAAATTCTTTTAAATCTTTCATAAAAACATTGTTACATTGTTTTGATTAAATTTTGCTATTAAAAGAAATTAATAACCTCAAAAGAGGTTATTAATGTTTTACTGTAAGTTTATTCTTTTTGATAGCATCCATTAGTTTCATAATATTTGCTATTTTATCTTCTTCTTTTTTTATATTATCTTCACTGTTAAGAGTAAATATTTCCATTTTTTTATCTAAATAACTTGTATTAAATTTACCATTTCTAAAATCTTCATCTCTTACGATTTCTCTATGTAATGGAATATTTGTTGGGAAACCTTCGATGTAGAATTCATCTAAAGCTCTTTTTGCTTTTTTAACAGCACCTTCCCAATCTAACGCCCAAACAATTAGTTTTCCAATCATTGAGTCATAATTTGCTGGAACTTTATATCCAGTATAAACACTTGTATCAAGTCTAACACCTGGACCTCCTGGAGTTAAGTATTTACTTACAGTTCCAGTTCCTGGCATAAAGTTTTTTTGTGGATTTTCAGCATTAATTCTGAATTCAATTGCATAACCTCTAAATTGAATCTCTTCTTGTAAGAAGATTAATTTATCACCCTCTGCAATTTCAATCATTCTTTGAATAATATCAACACCTGTAATTGTTTCAGTTACTGGATGCTCAACTTGAACTCTTGTATTCATTTCGATGAAATAAATATTGTCATTTTCGTCAACTAAAAATTCAACAGTTCCAACACTTTCGTAACCTAATTTGAACATAGCTTTTGTAGCAATTCTATAAAGTTCTTTTCTAGTTTCGTTATTTAATCTTGGACTTGGAGCAATTTCGATAACTTTTTGGTGTCTTCTTTGGATTGAACAATCTCTTTCACCTAAATGAAGAACATTCCCATATTTATCAGCAATTACTTGGATTTCGATATGTCTTGGATTTTCAACATATTTTTCGATGAAAACTTCACCTCTACCGAAATATTTTATAGATTCATTTGTAGCACTTTCAAACATTTCTCTGAAATCTTTTTCAGCTTTAACAATTCTCATACCACGTCCTCCACCACCAAACGCAGCTTTGATGATAATAGGGAAACCAATTTCTCTAGCAATTTTTTCACCTTCGTTAATATTAACGATTGGCTCATCAGTACCTTCAAGAACAGGAACTCCAACTTTTTTCATAGCAACTTTAGAAGCCATTTTATCACCAAAAAGTTCGATATGTTCTGGTTTTGGTCCAATAAAAATAATTCCATTTGCCTCACAAGCTCTTGCAAAATCTGCATTTTCACTTAAAAATCCATAACCTGGGTGAATTGCATCGCAACCAGCTTTTTTTGCAATTGAAATAATATTGTCATATTCAAGATAAGCTTTAATAACATCTCCCATAATTGGATAACACTCATCAGCTTTTCTAACCCAAATACCTTCAACATCAACTTCTGAGAATATAGCAACACTGCCAATTTCTAGCTCTTTACAAGCTCTAATGATTCTAAGGGCGATTTCCCCTCTATTTGCAATAAGTACTTTTTTTATTTTTGCCATCTAGTTTGCCTTTAATGAATTTTGAAAATTATTGGTGAATTGTAGAGTTTTTTTGAAATTTAATCTTCTTAATTTTTGCTATAATAATTGTTTATTATTGCTAAATATTTTATTTGTTATTGCTACAAATGAGGTGAAAATAATTATTTTAGATTATTATTTCATAACTTAAATTTAGTATAATATTTTATTAGTTTTAAAAGAACAAAAAAGGGAATTTATAGATGAAAGAAGTATTGCAAACACAAAACAGTTTTTATCATGATATTAAATCTATTTTACAAACAGCAAGAGATAATGCCTATAAATCTGTAAATTTTATAATGGTGGAAGCTTACTGGAATATTGGTAAAAAAATAGTAGAAGTTGAACAGAATGGAGAAACAAAAGCAAAGTATGGCTCAAATCTTATAAGTGAGTTATCAAAACAGCTAACAGTTGATTTTGGTAGTGGATTTAGTGCTAGAAATATAAGAAATATGAGACAGTTTTATAACTGTTTTCCAATTTGGCAGACAGTGTCTGCCAAATTGAGTTGGAGTCATTATTTACTTATTTTGAAAATTGAAAACGAAAAAGCAAGAGATTATTATATTGAAGAAACAATCGCTTCAAACTGGAGTGTAAGAGCTTTAGAGCGACAAATAAATTCACTTTATTATGAAAGACTTATATCAAGTCAGGAAAAACAGTCAGTTATTCAAGAAGCAAAAGAAAATACAAAAAATCTGCAACTCACAGCAAAAGATATTATCAAAGACCCTTATGTATTAGAATTTTTAGATTTGAAAGATAATAAATCGTTTAGAGAAAATGAACTTGAAAGAGCCTTGCTAGAAAAAATACAAGAATTTTTACTAGAACTAGGTCGTGGTTTTGCATTTGTGTCACGACAAAAAAGAATCAAAACACAAACAAGTGATTTTTATATAGACTTAGTTTTTTATAACTATCTTTTAAAATGTTTTGTACTTGTGGATTTGAAAATAGGAAAGCTAACCCATCAAGATATAGGACAAATAGATATGTATGTAAATATGTACGATGATTTGGAAAAAAATGAAAGTGACAATCCAACTATTGGGATGATTTTATGCACAGATAAAGATGAAACCATTGTAAAATACTCACATATAAATAGCAAAGATAATCTTTTTGTATCAAAATATCAACTTTATTTACCAAGTGAAGAAGAGTTTAAAAGAGAGATTGAGAGGGATGTTTTGAATATAGAAACTAAAGGAAATATATAGATGATTGATTATGATTTCTCAACATTAAATGATAAAGAATTTGAAGATTTATCAGTAGATTTAATTTCAAAAGATAAAAATAAAAGATTCGAACGATTTAAAGTTGGAAAAGACGGTGGTATTGATGGAAGATTTTATCATGATGATGGAACACAAGAAGTTATTCAATGTAAGCATTACTTAAAAACAGGTTTTAATGGTTTAATATTTTCTTTAAAAAAGAAAAACGATAAAGGTATTAATGAAATAGAAAAAGTTAGAAAGTTAAATCCTATAAAATATATTTTTGTTACATCATTAGCTTTATCAGCAGACAATAAGAAGACAATAAAAGAACTTTTTGACCCTTATATAAAAAATGATAATGATATTTATGGACAAGAAAGATTAAATGATATACTTAAAAATAACCCTGATATTGAAAAAAGATATTACAAACTTTGGTTAAGTAGCACAGTTGTTTTAGATAAGATATTTAATAATGCTATTGAGAGTAGAAGTGAATTTTTACTTGAAGATATAAAAGAAAAATCTAAATATTATGTTGTAACTGAAAATCATGATAAAGCAATAGAAAAACTAGAAAATTCTCATATTATAATAATTGCAGGAGAACCTGGAATTGGTAAAACTACACTTGCTGAGCATTTAGCTTTATGGTATATAAAACAAGATTTTAAATTTTATAATATTGAGAATTCTATAAATGAAGCAGAAAATATTTATAAAAGAGATGAAAAACAAATATTTTATTTTGATGATTTTTTAGGTGCAAATTATCTCAATGTACTTGAAGATAAAAAAGATACACATATTGTTAAATTTATGGATAGAATAA
>JBBRXF010000043.1:0-18567 GCA_038248665.1 Campylobacterales bacterium
GTGCTGATTATGATAAAAACGATTCTTTAACAAGAGAGTTTTATGCAACAGTTCAAAATAAAATGCATTGGGCAATTACAGGCAAAACAGCAGCAGAGATTATCTACAGTGAATCAGATGCCCAAAAAATTTATATGGGACTTAAAACTTGGAAAAAATCACCAGAAAAAAAGATATTAAAATCTGATGTAACAATTGCAAAAAATTATCTAAACGAAGAACATATTGAGCAACTTAAGCGAATAGTATCAGCTTATTTGGATTTAGCAGAAGATAGAGCTTTAAGAGGTATTGTTATGAATATGAAAGATTGGATAATATTTTTAGATAAGTTTTTGGCACTATCAGACTATCCAATACTACTAGACAATGGGAAAATTTCAGCACTTGAAGCAAAACTCAAAGCAGAAGCAGAATATGAAAAATATAGAGTAATTCAAGATAAAGAATATTTGAGTGATTTTGATAGATTACTTTTAGAGATGGAAAAAAACAATGAGTAATTTACATTAGAAAATAAAATCTAAAAAAAGAGCAAATAACTTACTCTTTTTTACTTCCATGACCATGGCCTGAGCCATTTCCTCTTTCAACAAACTCTTCAAAGTTCTCACCGCCTAAATTATAAGCTTTTCCAAATCCAAAAACTGCTTCTCCATAAAAAGGTGTAAATTCAAAGATGTAAAAATCTCCCATTTTATGAAGTGTATTTACCATATCACTTTTAAATTTAGTTCTAAATTCATCTAAAATCAGTTTTTCATTTTCTGTGTTTTGTTCTAATCTTTTAGTTTTACATTGGATTGATACTCTTTTTTTACCAAAGATATTTTTGCAATCTTGTTCATCTTCACAAAAGAAAATTGAAGCTATTTCATTATTTGTTAAATTTGATGAGTGTTTTGCCATCAAAGATAGATATACGTAATATTTGTGATTGTGTTTTACAAAAGGTGCATAAGATGAAAATGGATTTTTATTTTCATCAAGTGAACTAATTGTCAGACTCTTAAGAGTTTCTAAAAACTCATTTAAATTTTTTGCCATTTATTCTTCTTTCCATAATAGTTCTAATTTCACATTAAAAATATCTGTTCTTTTTGGTTTTATAAAAATCTCTTCTATTTGAAAATTTGAGATTTTATTCTCTTCATTTATTTTTTCTATTTCATCTTCAAGGATTTTTTGAAGTTCTTCTTTTTCTATTTGTAGTTGTTGAATCTCATTTTCAACATATTTTACATCATTTCTTTCTTTTAATACTCTAGTTGCTCCCCTTGCGCTAGAAGCCACTTTGCCTAAAGTTGAGCTAGTAGTTGATTTTCCAAAGAAAGCTCCTAGAAGTGATGTTCCTATTGCTATAATCGTATCAGTCGTAGTAGAACTAGCTTGTAGTTCCTCTTTTTCTTTTTTATCAAAAAGGTTATATAGTTTATCTTCAATTGAATCATTTGTTTTTTTGAATTTTATTTGTAAGTTTTCAACTTGTTCATCTATTTTTTCATTTAATCTATCTTGAATTCTGATTTTAAAATCAATTAAACTCTCATTTTGTTTTGAGATGATTTTTAAAGCCTCATTTTTAAATAGAGTTAATTTCGAATTTCTATAAACATAATCTGTAAAATCTTTTTGAATCTGTTTTAACTCTTTTTCATTTTGAATAAAAATAGGAGTTTCATAATAGTTTGAGTTTAATCTCTCTTTTGTCTCAAATGAAAAATTATTAACTTCTTCAAACTCTTCATAATTAATATTTGAAGCCTCTTTTTGTAAATAAAATCCATAATTTAACTCAGATGTTAAATCAATATTTTTAGCAGTATCTGCAAAATGAAGTGAACATTTACAAAGTAAATATGCTTGTAAATAGTAACTATCACTTTGTGATGAGTATAAATATTTTTGCTCTAAAATATTTGGAATTAGAGGTTTTACACTATTTTGTTTATTTGTTGTTTCAACTTTTTGTTTAGGAGTGAAACTTTCTTCTTTAGTGGTTAGTGTGGTTACCTTTTTATTGCTCATTAAAAACTTGATTTGCTCTTTTGTGATTGGCCCTTTTAAGTATGATAAAGCCCATCTTGTTTGAAAAACTTTTATTCCATCTTCATTTATATTTTTCATTATAAATGTTCTTTTTTCAAGATTTGATAAAAGATTTTCTATCTCATTTTTATCAATTTTCCCCTCAACGGCTGAGCTTAAACCATCAATTACTTTTTCTTTATCTTGTTTTGTTTGTAATCTTCCTATAAACCAAGTTCCAATATTTGCTAAACCTTTGTAATCAATATCAACAGGATTTTGTGTAGATAAAATAATTCCAACACCAAAAGATCTTGCTTGTTTTAAAAGTGTAAGCATTGGTTGTTTTGATGGAGGATTTGCATTTGGAGGGAAATATCCAAAGATTTCATCCATGTAAAGTAGGGCTTTTAATGAAGTTGTTCCCTCTTGTCTTCTCATCCATGAAACCATCTGGTTTAATAAAAGTGAAACAAAAAACATTCTTTGAGAATCGTTTAAGTGGGCAATTGAAAATATAGAAACTTTTGCTTTTCCATTTTCATCATACATTAGATTTGAAATATCTAAAGGAACACCTTCAATCCAAGATTTAAAAGAGGGATTTGCGATAATTGTATTTAGTTTTAGTGCTAATTTTAATCTCTCATTTTGAGGGAAAAATGTCTCTAAATCAAAAATTCCCACTTTAGAAAAAGGTGGAGTTACGATAAATGAGATTAACTCTTCAATACTTAAATCTTTTTGCATAGAATAAGAGTTCATAAAAATAGATGAGATTAAAATAGACTCTTTAGATGAACTATCGTCTTTTTCATCAATTAGTGATAATAGTGAGCTAACAGTTGAGCTAATTAATGAAACTAACAACTCACTATCTTCTAAAACTTCAATACTTGGAGCTTTAAAAGATGAAAGAATTGATATTTGAACACCAGCACTACTTCCTGGAGTATAAATAGTAAAATCAGCAGAATCTTTTAATTTTTGGATTCTTTCTTGATTTTGAAAATCTGCTTCAAGTCCATTTTTCCAAGTTTGTGCAGTTTTTAAAGCATATTCAGAAACACTCAAACCATTATTTACAGCATCTTGTTCTTCAATCCAAGGCTCAAAATCACTTCCTTGTAACTGTGGAAAAGTAAGAAGTAAATTTCCCATATCACCTTTTGGGTCAATTATAATTGAGGGAATATTATCAATTGCTGCTTCTTCTAAAAGTGAAATTCCAAGACCAGTTTTTCCACTTCCTGTCATTCCAATGATTGCCGCATGAGTTGTTAAATCTTTATTTTTATAAACTAAAGGAGCAAAATCTGACTCATCAATTTTTTCTTTTCCAATATAGAAAAGTTTTAATTTCTCATAATCAAATGTTGTACTCATAATATCTCCTTTGTTTCCTCTTTTCTTTTTGCTTTCATTTTATTTAAGGCTAGTTTTCTCATATCAGCAGTTGTATCTGATTCATCCATAATTTCAAGACCCAAAAGCGTTTCAATACAATCTTCTAAAGTTACAATTCCCTCAGTTTGATTATATGAATCATGAACTATAAACATATGTTCTTTTTTATGTATGAATAATTTTAAAGCTTTTATAACATGGATATTTTCATGTAGTGTAAAAACAGGTTTCATAAGATCTTCTAAAGTTATATCTTTCTCTTTTATTGCTTGTTTGAACAATTTTTTAGTGAAAATAATTCCTACAATATTATCAACAGTTCCTTCATATACGGGAATTCTTGAAAATTTCATAGTTCTTTTATCTTCAATTATGTCTTTGATTGCACTGTTTTTCTCAACAGCATACATAACTGACCTAGGAGTTAAAATATCTTTTAATTTTTTATTATATAAAGCAAGAGTATTTTCTATAACTTGTGATTCTAAATTACTAATTACTCCCTCTTCTTCACTTAAAAGTGTAGATTGAAGTAACTCTTCCCTTGAAATTTTATCGTGGGTTTCTTTACCGATTTTATTAGTTACAAATTGAGTAACAATAATTAGTGGATAAGTTAAGAATATAAATAAATTTATGATTCTTGGAGTATAAACAGCTAATTGTTTCCAGTAAACAGCACCTATTGTTTTTGGTATTATTTCAGAAAAAAACAGAATAAAAAAAGTTAGAACAATTGAAATAATCAGAATTTCAATACTATCCCCACCAAAAACATTTTTGGCTTGTATTCCAATTGCTGTTGCTCCTAACGTGTTTGCAGTTGTATTTAAAATAAGAATTGCAGCAATAGATTTATCAATATCAATCTTTAGTTTTTTAAGAAGTTTTCCTGCATTTGGATGATCTTTTTCTAATACTGAAATATAAGTGATATTTGTGGATAATAAAATAGATTCTAAAATAGAACATAAAAAAGATGTAACGATAACGACAATAAATAGTACTACTAGAAGTTCCATTTATTTTTTCTCTTGTAAAAATTAAGCACTCGGGAATTATATTCCAAGTTTTTCTCCTTCAAATAATTAAGAATTTTGAACAAATAATATCAAAATAAACTTAATAATAAAATTTTTGACAAAAATTTTAAAAAAGTAGTATAATAGGGCAATAAAAACTTTAAAAAAGGAGCTTATTATGGAATACGGGATGATACCAAAAATTGACCAGTTTACTGATAATAAGGCTTTAGAAATTCAAAAAGTTCAATCATCGGTTAAATCATCACAAATTACAACTGAAGATGCAATACAGCAAGTACAACAAGAAGCGATTTCAAAGGAAAAGGATGTTGCTGATGCTAAAAAAGTTCAAACTAGTACAGCTAATTCTAACAAATTTGAGGTGTTTTTATCTAATACGAACTTTGGATATAACAATTCTTCTAAAGACTTTTATGTTAAGGTAGAAAGAGGTAGTGCAGAGAATCAATATCCTACACAAGATATGATGAGGGTAAAAGCTTATTTATTAAGTCTTGATTCTGCTTCTTAATTTCTAAAGTCAAGTTATAATTTTTTATAACTTGGCTTCTACTTCTTTACTTAATACAATCAATAAATCTTTTACTTTATAATATTTTTCTTTTTCTTCAAAATCTACAACATCTAAAAGTGGAAGATATTTTTCAAAAGCTGGCCAAACTTTTTTATAACTTAGGGGTCTTTTTTTTATATGATAAAGTGCAAGTGCTGTTGCTCCATTTATCAAACCTTTTAAAACTAGAGCTTTGTTTAATTCACCTTGTTTTTTATAAAAATTCCAATCATCTTCAAGTAATTCGTGAGCTTCCACAAAATAGCCATTTTCAACAGCAAAAATAAATCTATCTATTGCTGTTTTTTGATTGAAAATGTTGTAATCTATTTTCATTAACCATTTATCTCTTTATCTAAATAATATCCAGTATATGAACCAGAAATTTTATGATTTGAAGCTAAAAACTCAGGTGTTCCCTCATCAACTATCATACCACCTTTATTTCCACCCTCAGGTCCCATGTCTATTACCCAATCAGAGTTTTTGATAACATCAAGATTGTGTTCAATTACTAAAACAGAATTTCCTAAATCAACTAAGTGATGTAATACTTTTGTAAGTCTGTCAACATCGGCAAAATGAAGTCCAGTTGTTGGTTCATCTAAAACATAAAGAGTGTTTCCTGTATCTTTTTTACTTAACTCTTTTGATAATTTAATTCTTTGAGCTTCACCACCTGAAAGTGTAACTGCATTTTGTCCTAAAGTTATGTATCCCAGTCCAACATCACTTAAAGTTTGAAGTTTTGCATTTAGTTTTGGAACTTTTGCAAAAAACTCTAATGCTTCATCAACACTCATATTTAGAACATCAGAGATATTTTTACCTTTATATAAAATTTCTAAAGTTTGAGAGTTATATCGCTTCCCGTGACAATCATCACATTTCACCATAATATCTGGTAAGAAGTGCATTTCAATTTTTATTTCACCTTCACCTTGGCATTTTTCACATCTTCCGCCTTTTACATTAAAAGAGAATCTTCCGATTTTATAACCTCTTAAACTAGCTTCTTTTGTTTTTGCAAATAGTTCTCTTAACTCATCCATAAGTCCTGTATAAGTTGCAGGATTTGATCGTGGAGTTCTTCCAATTGGTGATTGGTCAAGGTAGATAACTTTATCAAGTCTTTCAAGTCCTTCAATTTCAACACCATCTACTTTTTTAACTTTTCTTGCTCGATTTAAAAGCTCTTTTGCAACTGGAAGTAGGGTTTGTAAAATTAGTGAAGATTTACCACTTCCTGAAACTCCTGTGATTGCACATAGATTTTTAAGTGGGATTTTTACGTTTAGGTCTTTGATATTATTTATAGTTACATTTTTGATTTCAATAAACTCTTCTTGTGGTCTATTGTGAACATAATCAATTTTTTTTGCCCCAGTTATATATTTTGCAGTTAAAGTTTTTGCTTTGTTCATCTCTTTTAGAGTTCCTGCAAATACAATCTCTCCACCATATTTTCCTGCGTTTGGTCCAATATCAACTATATAATCTGCTGCTTGAATAGTCTCTTTGTCATGTTCAACAACGATTACTGTATTTCCTTTTTCTTGTAAAGCTCGAAGAGTTTTAATAAGTTTATTCGTATCTCTTTCATGAAGTCCAATAGAAGGCTCATCAAGAACGTACATAACACCAGTTAGACCTGAACCAATTTGTGAAGCAACTCTAATTCTTTGTGCTTCTCCACCACTTATAGTTCGGGCATCTCTTCCTAAAGTTATGTATCCTAAACCAACATCGTGTAAAAAGAAAATTCTCTCTTTAATCTCTTTTAAAATTGGTTTCGAAATCATTTTAAATTGCTCA
Organism: Campylobacterales bacterium; assembly: GCA_038248665.1. Classification (GTDB taxonomy): domain Bacteria; phylum Campylobacterota; class Campylobacteria; order Campylobacterales; family Arcobacteraceae; genus Aliarcobacter. Next base: position 6,850 of record JBBRXF010000043.1, read on the forward strand.
TTTAGATAATCAAAGTTTGACTCATCTTGGAAAAATGCGTGTGCATCTTCTATTGGAATATTTAAAATATCACTTATTGTTCTATTTGCAACATAAACACTTTGAGAAGAGGGTTTTAATCTATTTCCATTACAAGAGTCACATTTCTTTTCAGTCATGTATTCACTCATCTCTTTTTCATCTTTTATCATGTCATAGGCAAGTTTTACAACACCTTCCCATTTTCTTGTAAGTTTGTGTTTTTTCCAGAAAAATGTAGCTTCATCAACACTTCCATGTAAAATAGCTTTTTTCTGATGTTCTGGTAAATCTCTAAATGGAATATTTACAGCTATATCTGTTCCTTCACAAAAAGCTAAAAGCATTTTGAAATAAAAACCTTTATTAAAGCCATAGATAACTTTAATAGCTCCATCTTCAATAGATAAATCTTCATTGATAACTTTCTTCATATCAAGGGCGTATCTAATTCCTAGACCATCACAAGAAGAACAAGCACCTTTTGGTGAGTTAAAAGAAAATGATAAAGGTTCAAGTGGTTCAAATGAGATTTTACAAGTGAAACAAGCCATATGTTCAGAATAGTGAATATGTCTTTCAGTTCCCACTTCTTCATGGTTTATAACTTCAATTTCAAGTTCTCCGTAACTCTCTTTTAGACCTTTTTCTATATCTTGAGCGATTCTGTCTCTATTTTCTTCTTTTATTGTAACCCTATCGATTACAACTTTGATTGTATGCATTTGAGTTTTTGCTAATTCTATCTCTTCATCAAGTCTTACCATAACTCCATCAATCATGGCTCTTACATAACCTTTGCTTCGTAAGTTTTCTAATAAATCAGCAAAACTTCCTTTTTTTCTATTGATTAGTGGAGCTAAGATTACTACTTTTGAGTCATTTGGTAAAGTTAAAACTTGATTAATTACATCACTTGCGCTCATTTGTGAAATTGGCTCTCCACATTGGTGACAATGTTGTTTTCCTATTCTGGCATATAAAAGTCTAAAGTAATCATAAACTTCTGTAATAGTTCCTACCGTTGAACGTGGATTTTTTGAAGTTGTTTTTTGATCAATTGCAATTGCAGGTGTAAGCCCCTCAATTCTTTCAACATTTGGTTTTCCAACTTTGTCTAAAAATTGTCTAGCATATGCAGAAAGTGATTCAATATATCTTCTTTGCCCCTCAGCATAAAGTGTGTCAAATGCTAGTGTAGATTTTCCAGAACCCGAAAGTCCTGTAAATACAATAAGTTTATTTTTTGGTATTTCTAGGTTTATATTTTTTAAGTTATTTTCACAAGCGTTAAATATTTTAATAGAATCTGTCATTTTGTGCCTTTAAAATTTGAAGCTCATATTATATGATAGATTTTATAATAAGAGATTAAATTAGATTTTCATTGGTTTCATATTGTTATTTGAGATGTAAAAGTATATTTAACTAAGTTAAAAATGTTAGAATTACACCTTGAAATTTAAAATATTAAAATAGGGTATAAAAATGAAATACAAAATCTTTGTAGATGGTCAGTTTGGAACAACAGGATTAAAAATCCATGAAATGCTAAAAGATAGAAAAGAACTTGAAATTTTAACAATCAATGAAGAAGATAAAAAAGATTTAGAGATTAAAAAGAAGTTTTTAAATGAAGCTGATTTAGTTTTTTTATGTTTACCTGATGAGGCTTCAAAAGAGTCTGTAAAATTAATAACAAACAATACAACAAAAGTAATAGATGCAAGTACAGCTCACAGAACAAATCCTGATTGGACTTACGGAATAGCAGAATTAAATCCAACTCAAAGAGAAAAAATAAAAAACTCTACAAGAGTTTGTGTTCCTGGTTGTCATGCAAGTGGATTTATTATGGCTATGAAACCATTAATTGAAAATAATATAGTTTCTAAAAAACAAAAAATAGTTTGCCACTCAATCACAGGATATAGTGGTGGTGGAAAAGGTTTAATAGATATTTATGAAGCACCTGAAAATAAAGACAAATATAGAAGTCAAAGACCTTATGCTTTAGCTTTAAGCCATAAACATTTACCGGAAATGAAATATATCTTAGGTTTAGAATCAGCTCCATTTTTTACACCAAGCGTTGGAAACTTTGCTCAAGGTATGTTAGTAATGTCATATCTAATAAAAGATGAATTAGAAAAAAACATATCAAAAAAAGAAGTATTGTCTTTATACAAAGATTATTATAAAAATGAAGAGTTTGTAAAAATAATTGAAGATGATATTGATTATTTAGATGAAGGTTTTTTAGATGCAATGAAATGTAATAACACAAATAGAATCGAAATCTCAGTTTATGAATCAGATGATTATATGCTTGTAATCTCAAGACTTGATAATCTTGGAAAAGGAGCTTCAGGAGCTGCAGTTCAAAATATGAATATCATGTTAGGACTTGAAGAAAAAGCAGGTTTGAAATCTTAATTTAAAAATTTGATTATTTTTGTTACTAAAAAATTATTTACATTATTTTTTAGTAACAAACTGAAGTATATATGCTAATATTCCACCTTTATTTATTAAAGAATAAGGGTTTTGATGGAACAAGTTATTTTGATGATGTTAGCAACGGGGGTTGTTGCAGTTATCTTGGGGATTATTTTAAAACGTTTTGATGTTCCACCTATTGTTGGATATATATTATCAGGAATTATTCTTGTAAATATTATTGGTTCTAATTCAGAAGATTCTCATGTTTTAGATCAAATTGCAGAGTTTGGTATTGTATTTTTAATGTTTACAATTGGGCTTGAAATGAGACTTGAAAACCTAATACAAATGCGAAAACAAGTATTTGTTTATGGTGGACTTCAAGTTGGCTTATCGATTCTATTTTTTACTTTTATCTCTTATTTTTTATTTAGTTTAGATATTAAAACTTCAATGGTTATTGGAGCTGCATTATCACTTTCATCTACAGCAATCGTACTAAAAATTTTAAATGATACAAACAAAATAACAAACTATTATGGCCAAAACTCTTTGGGAATATTGATTTTTCAAGATTTAGCGGTTATTCCAATTTTATTGGTTTTAACTATTCTTTCAAGTAATGGAAGTTCAGTTAGTAGTTTACTTGTAAATATTGTTTTTTCTGGTCTTGTATTGTTAATCGTAATGATTATTTTTGGTAAATACTTTTTAAATCATATTTTAAAGCTTGTAAGTAAAGCAGATACCCATGAACTTTTTATCATGATAGTTTTGATTATTGCAATAGGTGCAAGTTTTTTAGCACACTATTTAGGTTTTACTTACTCAATGGGTGCATTTATTGGTGGGATGTTAATAGCAGAAACTCACTATAAACACCAAGTTGAAGCTGACCTTATTCCCTTTAGAGATCTATTTTTAGCACTATTTTTTGTAACAGTTGGAATGCAAATAGATATACAATTTTTTATCTCAAATATAATGGAAGTTTTTGGATTAACTCTTCTTATTATGTTATTTAAAGGTTTGATTATATTTGGCATTATGTACTTTTTTGTTGGAAAAAGAGTAGCTTTTGAAACTTCTCTTACTATTTCACAAGTTGGAGAGTTTTCATTTGTTGTATTTACACTAGCAACACAAAATACTCTTTTAGATGCAAATATAGGACAATTACTTACTCTTTCTGTAATAATTTCAATGGTTTTAACTCCCTTTGTTCTTAAAAATATTGGATTTATTACAAATAGAGTTTTAGAAAAAAAAGATGCTAATAGCGAAATAATAAATATTTCTAAAGAGTCTTTAAATGAACACGTAATTGTTTGTGGATATGGAAGTTTTGGAAAACAGATACTTTTAAATCTAAAAAATGAAAATATTGAACATATTGCAATTATTGATAATTATGAGTTTTTTGAAAATGCCTTGACTCATGGAGAAAAAGTAATTTTTGGAAATCCTGCTCAGAAACATATACTTGAAGAAGCAGGTATTTTAAAAGCAAAAGCTGTAATTATTGCTTTGCATGATATAGATAGTATTATACTTTTGTCACACACAATAAAAAATATAAATAATCAAGTAAAAATTCTTGCAAAAGTGACAAAAAAGAGTGTTCTTCCCGATAGTATTGATAGTGAAGATTTTGTTGATATATATGACTGTACTGCTGAAATGTTAGTTGAAAGATCTATGAATCAGTAAAAATAATTTTTTAGTGTAATGTTTCTACTTAGTTTTTACTTATACTATTCTGAATTATAGATGCTTTAATAGTAGATTAATAAAAATATAATAAAATATACCATAATAGAAAAATTGGAAGTATGAATGCAAAGTAACTTTATAGTGGGTAATAATAATAAAAAATATAACTTTAGTGATTTAGTTGATATTGTTGAATTTGAAGAGCTACTAAAAAGTTTTTATAAAGCAACAGGTATTCCCAACGCCCTTGTAGGAGCGAATGGTGAAATTATTTTTCAAACTGGATGGATTGATGCTTGTGCCTTATTTCATCGAGCTAATAATGAAAGTAGTTCACAATGTAAAGAGAGTAATGATGAATTAATTCAATGTGTTAGTCATGGAAAAGTTACACGTGCTTTATGTAAAAATGGCTTATATGATTATGCAACTCCCATAATTATAGAAGGAAAAGTACTTGCAACTTTATTTTTAGGGCAAGTTTTAAATGAAGCACCAAATATGGAGTTCTTTAAAAAACAAGCTCAAAAGTTTAATTATGATGAAGTTAAATATCTTGAAGCAATAAGTTTAGTTCCAATTGTTACTAAAGAAGAGATGGAATCAACTATGGATTGTGTTGTAAAAATGGCACAAATGTTAGCTAAAACTGGTTTATCAAAAATACGTGAAATTGCATTAGAACACAATCTTCATCAAACTAACCAACAAAAAATACAACTTAATGATATATTAGATTTTTCTCCTGTTGCTATTTCTTGGGCAGATATAAATGGTAATATTGAGTATATTAATCACAAATTTACAGAATTATTTGGATACACACTCGAAGATATTCCAAATATTGAAACTTGGTATAAAAAAGCTTATTCTGATTTAAAATATCAAAAAGATGATATAAAATCTTGGCATGAAGATATTTTATTATCTGGTAAAGAAAATAAACCTATGCGTACTTCACAAAGAGAAGTTACTATTTTATGTAAAGATGGCAGTGAACGGCAGGTACTTGTTTATATCTCTTGGTTAGGAGAAAAGTGTTTAGCAAATTTTAATGATATTACAGCCCATTGGAAAAGTGAATTACGAAATCGTGCACATGATTCTATGTTAGAAATGGTTGCAAAAGATTCTTCTTTATCTGATATTTTAAATACAATTGTAAAAAATATTGAATTAGAAGATTCAAGTTCATTATGTAGTGTATTATTACTCAGTAAAGATGAAAAACATCTATTAATTGGTGCATCACCAAGTTTACCTGAATTTTATAATAATGCTATTAATGGCACGGAGATAGGTCTTGGTGTCGGTTCTTGTGGATCTGCTGCTTTTTTAGCACAAAGAGTTATTGTTGAAGATATTGTTAATCATGAGTATTGGCAACCATATAAAGGTTTAGCACAAAAAGCTGGATTGGCTGCTTGTTGGTCTGAACCAATTATTTCATCAACTGGGAAAGTTTTAGGTACTTTTGCAATTTATCATAAAAATCCTGCAAGTCCAAATTCAAGTGATATTGAAAGAATAACTTTTGCAGCAAATTTAGCCGCAATTGCTATAGAAAATAGAAATGCCCGAAATGAATTAGAACATAGAGCATATTCAGATTATTTAACAGGTTTAGCAAATAGACGATATTTTATTGAACAAGCTGAGTTAGAGTTATCACGTTCTAATAGATATGAGACTGAACTCTCTTTAATAATGTTGGATATTGATTTCTTTAAAAAAATCAATGACACTTATGGACATAATATTGGAGATTTAGTTCTTCAAAAAATCGCAGATGTTAGTCGTACAATTTTACGAGACATTGATATAATTGGACGAATTGGTGGAGAAGAGTTTGCAATTTTATTACCACAAACTAGCCTTGAAGATTCAATAAAAGTAGCAGAACGTTTACGAATTGAAATCTCAAATGCATCGGTACTTTTGGAAAATAGTGAAGTTACTTTTACCTCTTCTTTTGGGGTTGTATCTGCAAGTAAATCAAATATCGATAATTTACTAATAAAAGCAGATAAAGCTCTGTACAAAGCAAAAGAGAGTGGAAGAAATAGGGTATGTACTTTTAGTGAATAAAAAAGTACATACTGGAATTTTTATATAGATTTATTAATTACTGTTTTATACTCTTCAGTTCTAATTCGTCTTTCAATCTCTCTTTTTATAGCATTAATTGCATATTTTTTATTTCCACCATGGATAGTTGTTACAAGTTGTGAGTTACAGTTTTCACAAATAAAATCAGTTTTTGCAACATCTGTATATCTTGTATGACAAGAACTCTCATCATAAACTAATACAGAATCACATTTTGGACAATAACACTCAATATTTACAATCTCATTTTTTGTCCATTTCCATCTCCATTTTGCACCATAGATAGAATCTTCCACATATTTTGTAAACTCTTCTTTTGAACTGTTTGTAAGTAACAATAAAAGTTTTATTATAGTTACAAGTGCTAAAACTGAAATAACTAGTAAGACCCAAATAGGAAGAGAGTATGAAGTTAACAACTTATAATAAAGCCAAATTGCACTATCAAATGACAAAGTTAAAAAATTAGTTACATATTCATGTGTTTGGGGAATAAAGTATAAAGCAATGCCCGCAATAATTAGTGAAGTAATTAGTAAAAGAGCTATTTTCATGATTGAGTTTTTTATTTGGATACCTTTTTTAGGTTAAATTTTCGGAATTATATAGTATACCGACTAAATTTAAAATTTTGAATCCTAGAAATTTCCAATTTTTTATTAAAAAGAGATTTATTAAAATGATTTTATAAAATTAAATTTCTCCCAATTCTACAAGACATAATTCTGCATTTGCTAATTGTTGAATCCAAAAACCATGAGCTAAACCATTTGAATAACTTGGAGTTTCTTTTCTAATTTTTTGAATTTCAGTTTTAGCAGATTTTTTTAATTCTTTTAAAGCTTATTTTATTGTATCTGTTGAAATATTTGTTAAATATGATTGAGGAATTAAATGTGCCATTAATCTTCCTCTTTGTTCAATTGAATCAAATCGAGCATCATGTGCGATAAAATTGATTTCAGATGATGGAATATTTAATAGTTTTTTTAAATGTAAGGTATTAAAAACAATAAATCCATTATTATGAGGTAGTTCACCTATTGGAATTAAACAATCTTCAATCAATAATAAATGTCCATCATTTCTAAGTAATTGTTTTATATCTGAAAAAATTGAATGCCATTGTGAATGTGGTATTTCGTGAAGAACATTACTTAAAACTACTACATCAAAGTAATTATCATCTACTTTTGTACGAAGATTTTCAATTGAAGTATGGTATCTATTTTCTGCATCTTCATAACAAAGAGCAATATTTTTTAGGCAATCATCTTTATCTGTATCAGATGGTTCAAAAGCATGATAATTGAGAGTTTCTTTTGATACTGTTTCATAATCAGATAAATTTGCAATCATACGACCTTTACCAGCACCAAAATCCAAAAGATTAATTGAACTTTTGTTGTTCCATATTATATTTAATCGCGTATTTAGTTGTATTGATTGCGGGTCACTAGAATCTGTCTCTACAACAGTTGGTGGACAGAGACATTCAAATGTAAAACGATTTCTTGCTAATTCACTTGGCAAACTCGTGAAATCTCTTAATTTTTGAATTCTATCTTCATTTCCAAGAAGACTTTTTAAAACCAATTCAGGTTTTTTTCCTGAATGTTTTACAACACCATCTTCAACAAACCAAAGAGAAGAGGCATCAAAGTGAGAAAGTAGAGGAATAGAATGAGTTGCTATCCATATTTGACCATTTGGATTATGCTCTCTTATTGTATCAAGTAAATCAATTACAGCAGAAGGATGTAAATGATTTTCTGGTTCATCCATAAAAATAATATAATTTGATAAATTTCCCCCTTGCGCATAAATTGCAACACAAAGTTGTAGTAATACTCTTTGTCCGGCAGAAAGTTGAGCTTCAGCAATAGGTTTACCAAATAAAGTAGAATAACCATCTTTATTCCATCCAATTTCTGTACCTATAAAAGATTTAATTATACTTTGAAGTCTTTCATAATCAATAGTTGCTTTTTCTTTATCTTCTTTCGATATTTCTGCCATGGGGTGCGTGGTGTTAAACCAAGTTTCCACAACTTTTTGTATTAAAGGAATAGTTGTCTGATATAAACCTGCAACCCCAGGTGTTGTTGCTAAATTTGCTTTTTGCATCCAACCATGTTTACTTTGATTAGCCCAATCTTCTAATTCAATTCTATTTGGAACAAAATCAACAACAGCAACATTTTGTTGGTTATTTTCAAGAATAATAGGAATAGGAAGACTCAGTTGTTCTTCAAATTTTAGAATTTCTTTTTCCCATGCTATTTTTTGGTTAGATTGATTTTCTATTTGTTTATTCCAGTTTATAATATTATTTTCATAATTTAGAATACTTTGTTCAAGGCTTTGTTTTTGGTCAGGTCGATTTTCAATCATTTGTTTCCAAATTTTAATATTTTCTTTATGCCTTAAAATACTTTCTTCAATTTGTTGTTTTTGATGTGGAAGATTTTCTATTTGCTTTAAATATGAATCGATATTACTTTTTGCACTACTTCTTTCATTTATATCATTTTGAACATTTTGTGTATGATTTCGTATAAGATTGAGTAATCTAGTTTTTCCTGAACCATTTTTACCTGCGAGTAAGACCATATCTCCGATTTTTTTCATTGAAATATGTTTTAGTCCAACTTGATTTGTAATATTTTCTATTAAATTAACTTCGGTTATTTTCATAAGTTTACTCTTTATTATATTTTGAACTCATATACTATATTAAAATCACTTAAATTAATTATTATATAATTTAAGCAACCATAAGCTAAACTTTTACCAAACAATCGTTTGGATAAAATTATGGCAATCAAAAAAACATCAAAAGAAGAGATTTTAAAAGAGTCTATTAAACTTTTTAAAATACGAGGATATTCAAATACTTCTATGGCAAATATTGCCGAAGCTTGTGGGCTTATAAAAGGGAGTATTTATCATCATTTTAAGAGCAAAGATGAAATAGGTTTGGAGTCTTTGAAGTATATTCACGACTATTTTGAAAAAGAGATTTTTTCTATTGCTTATATAAGTGATTTGAGTGATAAGCAAAAAATTGAGTTAATTGTAAAAAAAACTGATGATTATTTTTTGCATAGTGAAGGTGGTTGTTTACTTGGAAATTTAGCTTTGGAAGCTAGTAGTTTGAATTTGGATTTTAAAGAGGAGATAAAAGCATATTTTACAGCTTGGGAAAATGCTTTGATAAAAATTTTTGAAAACAAATATTCAAAAATAGAAGCTTCAAATCTTGCAAAAGAGTATGTAGCTTTAACTCAAGGTGCCATAATGATGATGAATTTATATGATTCATCGCAAAATTATCTAAAAGTTGGTGAAAAAATCATTAGTTTAATCTAATGGTTTTTTTTTATCTTATTTAAACAAACAATCGTTTGGTTGTTTAAATTTATTAAAAAGGAAAAATATGAGTTATTTTAAAAAATTCAAAGGGCAGGGCGAAGCACTTCCAGCAAAATCACCAATAAGTGAAATAGTCTTTGCATGGTTTGGGGGATTTATTTCAATTTTAATTATTGGCTATCTCACAAAATCTTATGATAATCTTTTGGTTATGGGTTCTTTTGGAGCCTCTTGTGTGCTGTTATTTGGATTTCCTAAAAGTCCATTTTCACAACCTAGAAATGTTATTTTAGGGCATTTCTTATCTACATTTATTGGTTTAGCTTTTTTACATATTTTAGGAAATGAGTATTGGAGTATGGCATTAGCTCTGGCAACTGCAATTGCAGTAATGATTGCCACAAGAACAGTTCATCCACCAGCTGGTTCAAATCCATTGATAGTGTTTTTATTGGGTGCAAATTGGGATTATTTGATTTTCCCTAGTTTGATAGGTTCTGTGATTTTGGTTTTGGTGGCAATTTTCTATAATAATTTGCATAAAAATAGAGCTTATCCACAATATTGGATGTAGTTTTTAGGGTATTGAAATTTTTAAATTTCAATATCCCTAAGTGATTTTTCTAAATATTAAATCTCTTCTTTTGGCGAAGACAATGCAGTATTTGCAATTCTTAAAATCATCTCTTCATAACTTAGATTTTCATTTATTTGAAATGCTTTAAAAAAATAACCCTCATCAAAACTAGGCATAAAATCAGCTTCTAAGAAATGAAGAATACCGTTAAAACTCATCTTAATAGATATTTTCCCCATAGTTTTTCCACCCAATGCTCTAAAAGAGTTTATGGCAACTAAACAAAGTTCTTTTTTAATTTTTTTATCGATTACTTCCGTAACTTCTTCTAGTGTACTTTTTCTAGCATCAAAATCTAAAATCTTATGTCCATTTTTATTTTTTACTGCAATAATTTCAACTGGCAGAATCATTAGAATATTTTTTGATTTATTTTCTAAAATAGAAACACTATACTCTTTACCTGATAGATAGTTTTCCACCAAAGTACGAGATTTTTGATTATTATAAATATCCAAAACCTTTGCTTGGTATTTTTTAAAATCAAATACCACTGATTGGGCATTTATATCTTCTGGATTGTTTTTTTCAACAGGTTTAAGAAATAAAGGAAAAGTTACAGGAAGTGAACTCTCTGTTTCATGTTCATCAGGTTGTGTTGTAAAAAATTTTGCTGTGTTAATATTCTCTTTTTGTACAATTTCTTTTGCAAGATTTTTATCATATTCATTATCAAAAGCATTTTTATTTGATGATATATAATCAATGTTGTGGTTTTTTAAATAATCTGAAAGCCAGATTTTCTCTTTTTTGAATTCAAAATATTTGATACCTGAAAATACTAAATCAGGTTTTTTATCCACTAATGTTTTTAAATCATCTTCATTTTTTATAATAGTAACGCAAACTTTTTCATAGTTTTTTGACAAAATTTCTAAGATTAATTCTACATTTAAATCAATCCCTACACCTATTTTTTTTGTTGAAGTTGGTATTGTTACAATTTCTATATATTTATTAGTTTTTTCAAAAGGCTTATGCACAATAATCTCTGGGTTTTCTTGAATATTAATTTGTTGTCTTATCATTTTTGTCCTTGTTAGGTAGTTTTTTCAGTATTAGGCAGTTTATTTTTATTGAAAGAACTACATAAAGCTATTCAGGGTAGCGTAAATAGTATTAATTGCATATTTTTATTTTTTATGGCTTTGATAAAGGCAAATAATCTTAAAATACGCAATCAAACAAGCAATCAAAGGATTTTTATGGGATTTTCAACTTTAGGTCTTTGTGAGAGTATAAATAAAGCACTTGATGAGAATGCTTATAAAGAACCCACAATAATTCAAACAAGAGTTATTCCTCTTGTTCTACAAAACAGAGATATTATGGCAAAAGCTCAAACTGGTAGTGGAAAAACTGCTAGTTTTGTTTTACCAATTTTGCAATTATTCTTTAATAAAGAAGATAAAGAGCATAAAGGA
>JBBRXF010000044.1:0-18535 GCA_038248665.1 Campylobacterales bacterium
TAGAAGTTATCTTTTGGGCTACGTATTTAAATAAAATTGATAAAGAAATATCTAAATTAAATGAAGATTTATTTTTAGTATCTATATATTTTGCAGATAAAGAGTCTCAAGATATTTTTGAAAACAATTATTCATTTTTATTAAATGGAGTGGATCCAATTTCAACGCAAAAAGTTGAAAAAGACAATGAGAATTTTAAAAGCTTAATGCTAAAAAACAACTGGGGGAATTATTATTTAGTAAAATTCACTGCCCAAAATAGTAATAATTTAGCACTAAAACTAACAGGTAAAAGTACTAGTTCGGCGCAATTAAACTTTGAAAAATGGTAGAAAGATTTATTTTATTTCTACTATTTAAATAATTATTATAAATGTAATAATTAGCTAAAACTTTTTTCCCATAATCCCTGGTCTCTGCAAAAGAGATTAATTCCATACTTAAAAAAGGTTCAAATTTACCTTTTTTACTAAATAAACCTTTATTAAATTGGCTTCTTGTATATCCAGCTCCACCATTGTAGGCATAGGCAATAAATAAAGGATTGTTATTAAATTGTTTTATCAAACTATCTAAATGATAACTTCCATATCTTATATTAGTATCAGGAATAAATTGTTCATAAATATTATAATCTTCATTTAAATCCTTTGAAATATCAAATGATAAAAAAGGCATTATTTGCATTACACCTTGAGCAGATGAAGATGAAATAGATGAAGGAATAAATCGACTCTCTTGTCTTGCAATTGAATAAATTAATACTTGTTTATCAATATCATAATTTTTTATTGTATCTCTATATGGAGTAATAAAATACTGTTTTTTATATTTTGTATATCTTTCTAAAATAAAAGCATGTTGTGCTAAAGTATTTTCATCACTGAATAAATTTTCATATTTTACTAATTTTTGTTCATCAAAATTCTTTTTTGTATCTTCTAGAACTTTCATCCACTCAAATTGATCATAAATATCAAATGAAGATTTCTTATTTGAAAGAGGAATTTCATACTCAATATTATCAATTTCTGAATCCAATAACTCTTTTGCATATAATGAATAAATATTATTATCCCAACTTTGGGCCAATTCTTGAAGATATGATTGATTTTGTGTTAATAAATAGATCCAAAATAGAGATTTATCTTTAAGATTTTTTGAATATGCTTTATTATTTGCATCACTAAAGATTTGTAATGCAATATTACTATTATTGTTGTTTATTGCATTAATTCCTAATGAAAATAGATTATCGGCATCTATATCTTGATAATTATTTAGTGATAATAGTGATTTTTGAAGATTACGTAAATCATTTTCATATACAACATATCTAAGAAATCTTTCAAAATTTTTATCTTTAGAAATTTTATTTATAAACTCTGGATTTAAAGGCTTATTGAAAAATTTACTTCTATAATCTTTTTTAAATTCAAAAAACAATCTAAAAAATCTATCCATATCTGAATTAATTAAAGCATAAAAAGGATTATCAGCTGCAATTATTAGTAAATCTTTTTTTAAAGTAGGGTAGGCATCTAATTTACTTATAAAAAAGTTCAAATCACTTTTTGAAATTTCTGTTGCTTCATTTAGAGATAACCCTAAAGCTATACATTTTGAATCTTCATTTTTAAGTTGTTGAATTGAAGCGTTATAACATCTTAGCTCTTCAGGGGGTATTTTTTTATATTTCTTATTATAGACTTTTTTAACATTAGAATTTGCTTCATTTGCCATACTATATGCCACTCTAGCATCATCAAAAGATATATCATCTTGGGCTAAATATTGAAGAATAAAAAAATCTTTTGCATATGATTTTGGTTTTTGTTCTAACCATTCTAAAGTTACTTTAAAATCCTTTTCTAATATCTCTTCACTTGCAAAAGCATTTACAGAGATATTAAATAAAAATGCAGCACTAATTGATAATAAAATTTTTTTCATATATTAGAAAAGTATACTTTTTAAAAAAGTTTCTAGAAAAATTAATGCGAAAATTAAAATTATTGGAGCTAAATCCATTCCACCAATAACTGTAGGAATATATCTTCTTATAAACGCATAAGCAGGCTCAGTTAATCTATAAAGCATTTGTACAATTAGATTATATGGATCTGGTCTAACCCAAGATAAGATAGCAGAGATAATAATAACCCATTTATACAAAAATACAATACTTAAAACAACAGTAAATACCGAATTCAATAGTGCATCTATCATTTTATAATTTCTCCTAAATAATTTTTAATAAAGGGATAAATATCTGAAATATTTGGTCCTGTATCAGCACCTGTTAAAATATATCTTAATGGACTAAACAATTTTTCATCTTTTAAATTTGTTTGTTCAGATAAATATTTTTTCAACTCTTCAAAATCATTAAAAAAAGGTGCTTTTTGTAAACACTCTTTTAATTTAATATACTCTTCTTCAAAACCTTTAGAAGATGTTTTAGGAGCAAAAATTAAGTCTATTTTTTCTTTTATCTCTTTTATTGTACTTGTTTCTTCTAAAAATAGTTTTCCAAGTTTCCCAATATCAGTATCAGCAAATCCTAAAATCTTAGAAAGTCTCATATCATCAATTGTTTCAAGATGTTTTCTATTAATAAATCTTAATTCATCAATATGAAATTTTGCAGGATTTTTTGAAATATTTTCAATCTTAAACCAAGAGATAGCCTCTTCAAGAGTAAATATCTCACGTGGAGTTTCATTTCCAATTAAAACTAAATAATTTGCAATTGCACTTGGTAAAAAACCTTCTTCTATTAACCATTTAACAGAATTTACATTATCTTTTTCGCTCATTTTCTCACCACTTATTGCATTTTCAATAACTGGTAGATGAAGATATTTTATCTCTTTTGTGTAACCTAAAGCGTTTCTGATATGGATTTGTTTTGGAGTATCAAAAAGATATTTTTCATCTCTTATTACTGTAGAAATATCCATAATCATATCATCTACTGCACAAGCATAGTTATAAGTTGGCGTTTTATCTTGTTTTAAAATAATAAATGAATCTACATCAAAAGGTGTACAATCAAAATCACCTTTTAATAAATCTATAAATTTAATATTTTCTTCTGGCTTTTTAATTCTAACTGTAAAAGGTGCATTTGTATTTAAAACAGTATCATCAGATAAAGTTTCACAAAAGCCATCATATACGAATGTTTTTCCATCTTTGATGGCTTGTTCTTTTAATTCATCTAATTTTGAATCTGAACAAAAACATGCATAAGCTTTTTTTTGTGTCATTAATTGTAAGGCCATTTTTTGATGATATTTTAAAGAATCACTTTGATGAAAAATACTTTTATATTCAATTGAAAATAGATTTAAGATTTCAATAATCTCTTTATCTTTTCCTTCAATATTTCGTTCAACATCTATATCTTCAACTCTTATTATTAAATCTTCATTTAATTGTTTTGATACAATATAGTTAAATATAGCAACTCTTAAGTTACTAATATTCATATCTTCTGTTGGACTTGGTGCAAATCTTAACAAAATTATTTCCTTACTATTGAGAATGTTAAATTATTTATTTCATCATGAGATTTAATATAATTATTTAAATCTTCAAGTTTTAAATTTTGAATCTTTTCTAGCTCTTTTTTTGAATAATCAGGCTCTAAACCTCTATAATATAAAGTAAAAGCTCTATTTAATCGTTGAGACAAAGTCTCACTTCTTAAAGGTTCACTTCCTGTTAAAAAGTTTTTTGCAGCA
Source organism: Campylobacterales bacterium (assembly GCA_038248665.1). GTDB lineage: Bacteria > Campylobacterota > Campylobacteria > Campylobacterales > Arcobacteraceae > Aliarcobacter. The sequence continues at coordinate 3,750 of JBBRXF010000044.1, forward strand.
CTTAACTCATCTAAAGTAACACCATTTTTAACAAATTCAGCAGTTATTTCACTAACTAACTTTTGAGCTTCAGCAGCACTTTCATTTTTAGTTTGTAAATAACCATTAAAATATGAATGGGATTTATTTATAGCAATTGAACCATAAGCACTATATGCTAATCCTCTTTTAACTCTTATCTCTTCCATAAGTCTCGAACCAAAACCTGAACCACCTAAAATAAATGAAGCAACTTTTGCTTTGTAATTCTCTTCATCTTTAGAGTCAATATTAAAAGAACTACCAAAATAGATATATGCTTGTTGAGTATCTTTTATTAATGTTTTTTCCTCTTTTTTAGAAACTAATTCAATTTTTTCTAAACCAAGTTTTTTACCAACGTTTAGTGTCTCTAAAAATGGAGTTATTAATTTTTCAAACTCTTTTAAATCAAAATCTCCACCTGCAACTATAATCAAATTTTCTAAACATACTGTTTGATTTACAAAATTTTCTATATCTTTTAATCCTATTTTAGAAATAGAATCAATTGTTCCAGAAGCTGGATTTTCAAGAGCAGTTCCCTTAAAAAGCATAGATTTTAACTGTTTTTCTGAAATATAATCAAAATCATTCTCTTTTCTTTTTAAAGAACCAGTTTGCATTGTTTTTAATTTATTTAAAGTATCTTGAGTGAAATTTGGTGATTTTACTAGTGAAGTTAAAAGTTCAACACCTTTTTTTGACTCTTCTTTTAAGTTTGATAATTCAATAACAAATGTTTCAAAACCATTTGATGTTGTTAATGAAATAGCATTCTTTTCTAATTCTTCAGCAAACTTTGTAGCACCTAACTCTTTAGTTCCTTCATTTAGAAGTTTTGAAGATAAAGATGCTAAACCACTTTTTTCTTTATCTTGGATATATCCTGAGTTTTGAAAAACTAATTGTAGATTTAATATTGGTAAAGCTTTTTGTTCTTCAAAAATAACAGGTATTTGTACGCCTTTTATGTCAATATGCTTTATTGTAGCACCCATTAAACTTCCTTGTAATATTACTATTATGAATAAAAAATAAAATCCTATTTTTTTCAAAACTAGAACCTTTCTAAAATCTCATAAGCTGTATTTCTTTTTGCTGGATTTTCACCTATATCTTTAATAAGTCTAATCATTTCTTCTTGATTCATTCTATTTGCTGCACCTGCTGCTTTTACAACATTTTCTTCCATCATAGTACTACCAAGGTCATTTGCTCCAAATTTTAAAGCTAATTGACCTACATATGAACCTTGAGTTACCCAAGAACTTTGCATATTTTTAAAATTATCTAGATAAAGTCTTGCAACAGCCAATAATCTTAAATATCTATTAGAAGATTGTGGTTTAATATCTGGAATTTCAGCTTTTAGTTGAGTGTTAGCTCCTTGAAAAGACCACATAATAAATGCTCTAAATCCACCTGTTTTATCTTGTAGATTTCTAAGTAATTCCCAATGTTCAATTATCTCTTCATCAGTTTCAACTGTTCCAAACATCATAGTTGCAGTTGTTTTCATACCAATTGAGTGAGCTAGTTCATGAACTTCAATCCATTCTAAACTATCCATTTTATTAGGAGCAATTATATCTCTTACTCTATCACTTAAAATTTCAGCTCCAGCTCCTGGAATTGAGCTTAAACCTTTAGCTTGTAATCTTTTTAAAACTTCCAAAATAGAGATTTTAGATACTTTTGCAATATATTTAATTTCAATTGCAGAAAATCCATGAATAGTAATTTGAGGATATTTAGTATGAATATGATCAACTAACTCTTCATAATAATCAATTTTTAGTTTTGGATGAACTCCACCTTGAAAAAGTATTTGAGTTCCACCAATAGCCAATAATTCATCAATTTTTTGATCAATTTCATCAAATTTTAAAACATAAGAGTCTTCATCTCGTCCATGTCTATAAAAAGCACAAAATTTACAATCAACCCAACAAACATTTGTATAGTTGATATTTCTATCAACTATAAATGATGTTATTTTGCTAGGATGAAGTTCATCTTTTCTTTTTGTTGCTAATTCACCTAATTCTAATAAAGAGGCATTTTTGATTAAATCCAAGGCATCTTTATTTGTTAATCTTTTGCTCATATCTATATTCATTTTTTAACCATTAAAAACTTGAACCTAAAGAGAACTCAAATGATGAAGTATCATCACCTGCTTCTGCATCAAGAGCATGTGCAAATATTAACTGTAATGGTCCCATTGGTGAAATCCATTCAAGTAATGCTCCTGTTCCTGATCTTTTAACATCGTTAAATGTATCTTGACCAATCATCCCGTAATCATAGAATAATCCCCATCTCATTTTTGCACTAGGAACTAGAGGGAAACTCATTTCTACAGAGTTTGCCCAAAGATTTTTATAAGGATCAGTTTTGTATCCTGATTGATTTGATGGGAATGCATAAGATTTATATCCTCTTAGTGTTTTTGCCCCACCAAGATATAAAGAATCTCCTTGATTTATTTGACCATTATCAACTAAAATTTTCATTTGTGTTTTTAATCTCAAAACCCAATCAAGTTCAGCTAAATCTTCAAGTGAATAGAAATATTTACCATAAGTTGTTGATTTTAAATATTTAGAATCTCCACCAACTCCTGCATATTCAAGAGATGTACCAGCTTTTACACCTTCTCTTGGGAAATAAAAGTCATCTGTATTGTCAAAATTTAAATAAGGAGTAACAGAGCTTGAAATATAATCTTGTGATTGATAAATTTCTTTAGACATATCTCTTGTTGCTAAAAAATCTGAAGAATAATCATAATTTTCACTTACAAAATCTAACTTATATCTAGCTCCTGCATATAAATCTCTAACAATTTGTTTTCCAGCTGCAACTGAGAAACCTTTAGTATCGATATCTGAATCATATTTATCTCTATTAATTTCATTTTTACTATTATGAGCTTCAACTTCACCATTGTAATCACTATCATTAATTGCTGGATTTTTTAAACTAACTTCAAATCTACTACTTCTAGATGATAAGTCTGCACTAAGTCCTAAAGCTAATCCTGAACCAAACATATTAACTTCACTAATAGATCCATTAACCATAATTTTATCATAAGAACCGTATCCCCCACCTAGCATTAATGAACCCGTTGCTGCTTCTGTAACTTTTACTATAATGTCAAGTTTTTCATCACTAACTCTTTTTTCTTCAATTTTTACATCTTCAAAGAATCTAGATCTTTTTAATTTATTAGTTGAACTTTTGAAATCACTTAAGTTATATAAATCACCCGGAGCTAAATAAACATCTCTTCTTATAACTCTATCAAGAGTTTTTGTGTTACCTGATATTTTTACATCATTAATATAAACTTTTTTCCCAGGAACAACATTATAAACAACATCAACTTTTTGATTTTTTTCATCTTTTACTAAATCAAATTTTACATCAACAAAAGCATAACCTTTATCAGCAACTTTTGTTCTAATATACTCTTGGTCAGCTCTTAATTTTTTAATATTAAAAGTATTACCAATAATTAATTTTAACTCAGGATAAATTGTTTCTGGGTCAACAATAGTTGAATCTAAATATATTTTTATACTATTAGTTGTATATTTTTCACCTTCAGTTATAAAAAAGTCTAATTTAGCTTGAGTTGAAGCAAAGTCAATATCTAAAAATGGTTCTTTAACTTGTGCATCTAAATAACCTTTTTCAAAATATAACTCATTAATTCTTCTTGCATCATATTTTAATTGGTCAATTTTTACTTCACCATCATTTTGCCCAAACCACCAAGAAGCAAATTCAACTTCTTTATTAGCTGTAACTGTATCAAAATCATTTTGTTCTAATTTATTTGAACCATGATAATTTGCTTTTTTAATAATTATCTCGTCACCTTTATTTACATTAAATGTAACTTTTAAAGATTGATCATTAATTTTTTCTATTTCTGTTTCAACAACAGAATTTATAAAACCTTCACTTTGTAACATACTTAAAAGTTTTTCTTTTGCTTCTTTAACTCTTTTTTCTGTATACATTGCACCTTTTTTCAGGTTAATTGCACTTCTTACGGTATCAAGATCTTCTGCTCTTGATTTATAACCTTTTATATCAACACTTGATATTGAGGGTTTTTCTTTAAAAATGAATTTTAAAATTCCATTATTGTTTTCTATTTTAATATCATCAAAATAACCAAATTTATAATACTTAAGTAATGCTGCATTTAGCTTATCTTTATTAAGTTCATCACCAACTTTCATTGCCAATGTTTCATTTAAAATTTCTGGAGATAACTTATTAACATCTTTGTATTCTATAGATTTTATTGTATCTGCGCTTAGTGCCGCTGCACAAGCTAAAGAAAATAGTACGACTTTATTTTTCACAACTATCCTTAATTTCATTATAGGTCAATAATATAGCTAAATATTCTTTATATAATTATTAAGATATAATAGCAATTCAAATTATTAGAAGGGTTATATTTTGAATATAGGAATTATTGGTTTAGGACTGATGGGTGGTTCTTTAGCAAAAGCTGTAAAAAGATACGGTATTGCGAAAAAAGTCTATGGTTTTACAAACAGTGAAAAAAATAAAAAAGATATTTTAGATTTAAATTTAGTTGATGAATTAGTTGATTTAGAAACATTAAAAAAAATTTCAGATGTTATAATTTTAGCAATTCCAGTTGATGCAATAATTGGAATGTTTCCAGATTTCTTGGATATAGATGAAAATACAACTATTATTGATATGGGTTCTACAAAAGAGTATATTGTAAAAAATATTCCATCAAAAATTAGAAAAAATTTCATTGCAGCTCATCCAATGACAGGAACTGAGAAATCTGGTCCAAAAGCTGCTATTGATGATTTATATGAAGGTAAAACAGTTGTTTTTTGTGATTTAGAAGATAATGGTAATTTACATGTAAATAAAGCTTTTAAAATTTTCCAAGCAATAGGAATGAGAATAGTTGTAATGGATAGTAATCAGCATGATATTCATGCTTGTTATATGTCACACTTACCACATATATTATCTTTTTCTTTAGCAAATACAGTTATGAGTCATGAAGATCCAAAATCAATTATTGCCCTTGCTGCTGGTGGATTTAAAGATATGAGCAGAATCGCAAAATCAAGTCCACGAATGTGGGGAGATATTTTTAAACAAAATAGAAAAAATCTTTTAGCTTCTATTGATTTATTTGAAAGTCAACTACAAAATGCTAGAAAAATGGTTGAAGAAGAGAATTATGAAGATTTAGAAAAGTGGATGAAAAAAGCCAATACTCTACATGAGATACTATAAATATAGTATCTCTTTTTAATTTACATTATTTATTGCTTCATAAACTTTGATTGCTTGAAAATGTTCTTTCACATCATGGCATCTGATGATTGAAGCTCCATTTCTAATAGATTCTAAATGGATAGCAAGAGTTCCTGCAAGTCTATCTTCTACTGGCGTTGGAGTAATTTTATCTATCATAGATTTTCTACTTGCTCCAATTAAAAGTTCATATCCAAAATGAGAAAAATGTTCTAGATTTTTTAGTAATAATAAATTATGTTCTAATGTTTTTCCAAATCCAATTCCCACATCTAAAACAATATTTTTTATTCCAAAACTTTGGGCTTTTTCAATTTGATTTTTTAAATAAGAATCTATTTCTAAAATCACATTTTCATAAAAAGGTTCTTTTTGCATTGAAGTAGGGTCATTTTGCATATGCATGATAACAACTTGAGCATTGTAACTTGAAGCAATTTTGCAAACTTCATCATTTTCTAAACCTGTAATATCATTTACAATTTTAAAACCATGATTTAAAACATAATCAATTACTTTTGGAGCATAAGAATCAATAGAAAAATCAACTTTTTCATAATATTTATTTTTATAAATCGTATTAACTATATCTTTTATTCTTGTTAATTCAACATCTTCTTCAACTGCAATACTTCCAGGTCTACTTGAAACTGCACCAATATCAATAATATTTGCACCATCTTCAATCATCTTTTCAATTCTCAGATTTGCTTGTGAATTATCAAATCTACTATTTTTAAAAAATGAGTCTTCATTTGCATTTAAAACACCCATTATTTTAGTTTTAAAATCATTTTCTCTAACATAATCTTTTAATGTTTTTGCTAACTCTTTTAAACCAAAAGGTTGAGCTAGCTCTTTTCTAGATAGAGTTTCAAAATGTTTTGTAGTTCCAATTAAAACAGCATCCACATATTTATCTTTGGCAATTATTACGCCACTTGGAACTGCTAAATCAGCACCAATAGATAAGGCATCTTGTTTTAAAATATTTGCAGCACCCACATGTAAATCTTTTATATATAAAGTATGGAGTTTTGATTTTTTAGATAAAATTGAAATCCCACCGCTGTCACAACCTAAATTTTTATAAAAATTTTTAGTGTCATTGATTGATATTTTATATGTTTGCATATAAAACCTTTTTAATGTTTATTTTTTTGATTAGCCAAAGATAAAAGTAGGGTAGTTAGCACATTTATTGGTCGTGAATTTAATTCTAATAGTTTTATAGCCTTTGAAAAAAACTCTAATTGATTTCTAGAAAGCTTAATTTTTTGGTTATTAGTTTTTATTAAAATTGTTTCAACAATATCTTTTGCTTCATTTTTTGAAATCTTTTGATTATCTTTTAAAAAATTGTATATATCTTTTAAATCTAATTTGTTTATATCTAATAAAGACTCAGCTTTTAAAATAGATTTTTTCAGATATTTATATGGTAATCTTGAATAAATAGTTGGTAATAATGATGATTTTGAATTTGTAATGATTATAAAAACAACATTTTTAGGTGGTTCTTCTAAAATCTTTAATAAAGAGTTTTGAGCCTCTTTTCTAAAAGTACTTCCACATAAAAAAATATATTTTTTTTCACTTGTTGCAATATAAGCCTCTTTTATTGCTAAGGTTGCTTGAATTAATAAAAACTCTTCTTTCTCTTCATTTTTAATAACTCTTGTTGAGTGAATAGGGTAGTTTGGTAATAATTCACTTAAAGTTGCATCTATATCATTAACTATCAAAATAGATGAATAATCTATAAAATTCATCTATTAATTTTCTACATTTATTTCAGCAAATAAAGAAGCACTTACTGATTTATTATACAATCTAAACATCTGTAAAAGTTTCATATCTAAAGCTTCATCATTTGATTTTAGATTAAAAGCATCTTGTTTTTCTTCATCAAAAATCCATAAAAAAGAGTGTTTTAAAACTTTTGGAATAGTTGCTCTTACGTCTTGACTTCTTCCTATATACCAAAAACAGTATCCATTAGGAAAAGAGATGCTTAACATATCTTTTATATATGAAATATCTTCATCAGATTTTACACTATCCATGTATCTATAGAATGATTTAAAATCATAATATGGTAAAAAAGGTCTATTTAGTTTTGGAGAATTAATATTTGCTAAAATATATTCTAAAAACCATTCTCTCTCTTTATCAGTAATTACAATTATAGAAAAACCTCTTTCTAATAGATTGAAAATATTTTTAGATACTAATGGTGTCCATTCATATTTTTTTTCTTCTAACCAAGGAGATATTAATCTATCTTCCCTGATTGTATCAACTGTCCAATTTAAAAATTCTTGCACTACTATTTATCCAAGTTATAAACATCGTGTAAAGCTCGAACTGCTAATTCTGCATATTTTAAATCAACAATCATTGAAATTTTGATTTCACTTGTTGAAATAATTCTTATATTAATATTTTCATTTGCTAATGCAGAGAATGCTTTTGAAGCAACTCCCGTATGAGATTTCATACCAACACCAACAACTGAAACTTTACAAATTTCTTCATTATAATCAATATCTTTAGCTTGTTCTTTAAATTTTGACATTACCTCTTTACAAATGATTAAATCTGTTGTTGGAATTGTAAAATCTAAATCTGTTGTTCCATCTAATCCTCTTGTTTGAACTATCATATCAACATTTATGTTTGCATCTGCAAGTGAAGTAAAAATAGCTGCTGCAATTCCTGGTCTATCAGTAACTCCATACATTCCAACTCTAATTTGATTTTTATCTAAAGCAATTCCACTTACAATTGGTTTTTCCATAATATTTTCTTCCTTTGTTATTAACGTACCTTCAACTTCTGGCGTAAAGCTGCTTCTTGATACTAAATTTACATTTAATTTTTTTGCCATTTCAACTGATCTATTTTGTAAAACTTTTGCACCTAAAGATGCTAATTCTAACATTTCATCATAAGATATTTTTTCTAATTTTTTAGCTTTACTTACAATTCTAGGGTCTGTTGTGTAAATACCATCAACGTCCGTATAAATTTCACAAACATCCGCTTCAATAGCTCCAGCAATTGCAACAGCAGTTAAATCTGAACCACCACGACCTAGAGTTGAAACTCTTAATGTATCCTGTGCAACACCTTGAAAACCTGCAACTATAATTATGTTTCCATCTTTTATAGCTTCTTTCATTTGTGTTGTATCAATATGTTCAATTCTAGCTTTTGTATGAGCATTATCAGTTATAATTCCAGCTTGTCTTCCACTCATAGACATAGCTTTGTATCCCATTTCGTTTAAAGCAATTGATAATAGTGCAGAAGTAACTCTTTCACCTGAACTTAAAAGCATATCAATTTCATCTGCCTTTGGAGTTTGTGAATAATATTCAGCATATTCTATTAATTTATTTGTTTCACCACTCATTGCAGAAACTACAGCAATAACATCATGACCTTCGTCTTTTATTTTTTTAATGATATTTGCAACATTTTGTATTCTATCAAGTGTACCAACACTTGTTCCACCAAACTTAAGTACTTTTAACATCTAATTTTTTATCCTTTTTAAATATAACCCTCAGTTTTAAAATATTTTAGAACTTGTTTATAAACAGTTCTTTTAAAAAAAGTTATATAATCATAAATATTTTTAGTAGGCACAAATTTATATTCGCTAAATTCAGGAATCTCTGTGTTTATATTTATTTTAGCGCCTTTTTTGAGTTTAACTAAATAATATTTTTGTCTTTGACCATCGTAAGGATACATCCTTTTTGCAATGGCCGCAGGAAATTCATAAGAGACCCAAGTTGGATACTCAGCTATGATTTCAACATCTCTGGTTCCAATCTCTTCTTCTAATTCCCTGAATAGTGCCTCTTTCGATGTTTCACCATCGTCAATACCACCTTGAGGAAATTGCCAAGCATTCTCCACATCAGTTCTTGAGGCTATAAATATTTCACATTTATGAGGATATTTTGCTGATAGTACAATTGCGGCTACATTAGGTCTGAATTTTTTTGTCTCGTTGTTAATTGTGTTTTCATTTTTATCAGTCATAAATATATTTTCCCTTATAATTAGCCAGATATTTTACAAAAACTAGGATTAAAAATTGCTTTTATATATACATATTCCCTTTTGCGACAGTAAATGTTTTTACTGCGCTTTTAATTCATACACAGATAGATTTCACTTAAAACATGAATATATGAATGCATTAAAAAAACAACTAAGAAATAATTTAGATAATTATGTAATTAAACATAATAAAAAGATAGAAACTGTTTTCATTGGGGGAGGAACTCCATCAACAATTAAACCATCAGAATATGAAGAAATTTTTGAAATGATTAAACCACATTTAGAAGAATTTGCTGAAATTACAACTGAAGCAAATCCCAATTCTGCTTCTTATGAATGGCTTCAAAGTATGAAGAATTTAGGTGTAAATCGAGTAAGTTTTGGTGTACAAAGTTTTGATAATGATAAACTAAAATTTCTTGGTCGTGCACATAATAGTAATAGTGCTATAGAAGCTATACAAAATGCCAAAGAAATAGGATTTAAAGGGATTAACTGCGATATTATTTATGGTGTTCAAAATGATACAATGGAAAGTCTAAAAAAGGATTTCGATACAGCTTTTTCATTGCCAATTACTCATTTAAGTGCTTATTCTTTAACCATCGAAGAAGGAACAAAATTCTTTGATAGATCTAGTGTAAAAATTGATGATGAAGAGTTATCCTATGAAATTTTTGATTACATAAATAAAAATGGTTTTCATCAATATGAGATTTCAAATTTTGCAAAAAATAAAGAATCTGAGTCAAAACATAACTATGGTTATTGGCAACATAAAGAGTATTTAGGAGTTGGAGCAGGAGCTGTTGGATACATAAATCAAGAAAGACATTATCCATCTAAAAGTTTAGAAGAGTATATTCAAAAACCATTAGATTATGAGATAGAAGAAATTGATTTAAATGATGTAAAAACAGAGAAAATTTTACTTGGATTTAGGTCTTTAAATGGGGTTGAAATATCACTATTTAATGAAGAAGAATTGAAAAAAATTGATGATTTAATCAAATATGACAAAGTTTACATGGAAGAAAATAGAATTTTTAATAAAAATTTTCTACTTTCTGATGAATTAGCCTTATATATTTTGGATTAATCTATTAATCAAACTTATATTATAATCCAAGCTTTTAAAGGGTAAAACTAAATGACGATAAAAGACACAATAAGAAAATATACAAATGAGCTAAAACTTGTAACTCATATTCCAGCAAAAGAAGTTGAAATATTGATGTTACATCTTTTAGAGAAAAACACTATCTGGCTACATTTAAACTACAATGTTGAGTTTGAAAAAGAGAAAGAACTTGCAATTTTGGTAAAAAAAAGAGCTACAAACTATCCACTAGAATACATTATAAATAAGGCTTCATTTTATGGGGAAATGTTTATAGTAAAAGAAGGTGTTTTAATTCCTCGACCAGAAACAGAAATTTTAGTTGAAAATGCTGTTGAAATTCTAAAAGATAAAAAAGAGACTATAAAAATTTTAGAAATAGGAACTGGCAGTGGAATAATATCTGTAATGCTTGCAATGTTGATTGAAAATATAAAAATTATAGCTGTTGATATAAATGAAAAAGCTTTGGAATTAGCAAAACAAAATGCCATAAAACATGGAGTTGAAAATAAAATAGAGTTTAGATTGAGTAATTTATATGAAAATATAGATGAAAATGATATTTTTATGACCATTTCAAACCCTCCATATATTGCAAATAATTATAAACTTCCAACAAATGTAAAATATGAACCGTCAAATGCTCTGTTTGGTGGAGATATTGGAGATGAACTTTTAAAAGATATTATAAAACAAACAAGTGAGAGAAAAATACCATATTTACTTTGTGAAATGGGATTTGACCAAAAAGCTCCTTTGGAAAACTATTTCAAAGAGTTTAAGGTGGATTCATTTAGTTTTTATAAAGATTATGAAAGTTTTGATAGAGGATTTACTCTAAAATTTAAAATATAGAAAAAGGAAATAAAATGTTCAAAGAATTTAATTTAGAAAATTTAGAAAACTCGAAAGAGTTGTTAGAAAACATATTAGATGAAAATAGAAAAAAAATTGCTGATTTATTAAAAATAGAAAATAAAACTTACAAAAACTTTGTTTTACCATTTCAAGAAATAGGGGAGAGTATTAATGATTTTTTAACTCCAATCTTTCATATTGATTCTGTTAAAAATTCAGAAATAACTACAAAAGTATATGAAGAGTGTATCCCTGTAATCTCTAAATATGAAACTGAGATTTCTCAAAATGATAATATTTATGTATCTTTAAAAGATATACAGTTTAAAGAACAAAGTACTTTAAATAATATACAAAATAAAGTTTTAGAAAATGAAATTAGAGACTTCAAACTTTCAGGTTGTCACTTAGAAAATAACAAAAAGAAAAGACTTGAGGAGATAAGTTTAAGACTTAGTGAGATATCGCATAAGTTTTCTCAAAACCTTTTAAATGCAACAAATAGCTTTGAAATGATTATTGATAACTTTGAAGATGTAAAAGAAGTTCCAAGTTCAGATTTAGAGTTGGCAAAATTTGAAGAAGAGGGGAAAGTTAAATACAAATTTACACTGCAAATGCCATCTTATTTAGCATATATTACTTATGGTACAAATAGAGAAAAAAGAGAAGAGCTTTATAAAGGTTATTGTACAAGAGCTCCTCAAAATGGAAAAATTATTGAAGAAATCTTAGCTTTAAAAAATGAAAAGGTAAAAATTCTTGGATTTGACTCTTACTCTCAATATTCACTTGCTACAAAAATGGCTTCAAAAGAAGAAGAAGTTATCTCATTTTTAGAAGAGTTAGGTCATAAAGCTAAAAAAAGAGCAAAAGAAGAACTAGAAGAGATAAAAGCAATAGCTTTAAAAGATGGAATCACTGATTTTAGATCAAGTGATATGTCATATTATTCTGAAAAGCTAAAAAAAGCTCAATATGATTTAGATGAAGAGTACTACAGACCTTACTTTGAACAACAATCAGTATTAAATGGTTTTTTTGATTTTTTACACCAAATGTTTAATATTAAATTCACAAAAGCAAATACTCCTGCTTGGGATGAAAAAGTAAAAGTTTATGATTTAAGTGAAGATGGAAAAACAATAGCTAGAATTTATATAGATTTAGAATCAAGAAAAGATAAACGTGGTGGTGCTTGGATGAATAATTGGCATTCACATTATAGAACTTCAGAAGGTGAAATAAAACTTCCAACAGCATATATTGTAGGAAACTTCCCTCAATCTACAAAAGAAACTCCATCATTATTAAGACACTCTGATGTTGTTACACTATTTCATGAAATGGGTCATGCCCTACATCATTTATTAAGTAAAATTGAAGAACCATTTGTTAGTGGGATTTCTGGAGTTGCTTGGGATACTGTTGAATTTCCATCTCAATTTTTAGAGTATTTCTCTTATGATAAAGATGTTTTAAAGCTTTTTGCAAAACATTATAAAACTCAAGAAGTATTAGATGATGAGGCTATTGAAAAAATTATAAAAGCTAAGAATTTTCAATCATCACTTGCAACTATTAGACAAGTTGAATTCGCATTGTTTGATTTTAAAGTATATCAAAAGTTATACAAAACTGAAGATGAAATACAAGATTTACTAGATACAATAAGAGATGAATTTGCAGCAATGATTCCTCCAAGATACAATAAATTCCAAAATGGTTTTTCTCATATTTTCTCAGGCGGATATGCAGCAGGATATTACTCATATAAATGGGCAGAAGTACTAAGTGCAGATGCATTTTATATGTTTATAGATTCTGGAAATATTTTTAATAAAGAACTTGGAATAAAGTATAGAGATACGATTTTAAGCCAAGGTGGTTCTTATGATATGGACAAATTGTTTTTCAATTTTACGCAAAGAGAACCAAGTGTAGATTCTTTATTAAAAATTGATGGAATTATTAGCTAAATTTTGCAATAATAACAAACTTAATAACTATACCAACAAGGATTTAATAACCATGACTAATGCAGAAACAATTTTAAAACTAAATGAAGCTTTAAGCACTTTAATTAAAGCATATGAAGAACTTCAAGAAGATAACACAAATTTAAAAAGTAGAATTAATGAATTAGAAGATGAAGTGCTTGAACTAGAATCAGCAAAAGAAGATTTAGAAAAAAATGTTGATGAGTTTAAAGATCATACTCAAAAAGATAGATCAAATATTAGTACAATGTTAGGTAAAATTGAAAGTATTTTAAACAAAAAATCTTCAACTCCTACACCGAGTTCAAATCCTGTATCTTCTTCAAATACAACTGTAACTCCTGAAGTTCCAAAAGAGAAGACAGAAGATAAAAAAGATGATATTTTTAGTGCAAGTGTTAATCCAACAACTACAAATAGTTTATATGATAATAGTAAAAAAGAAGAGCCAAAAGAAGAGAGTAATAGCAATAAAATCGATTTAAATAGAATGGCTTCTTTATTAAATGGATTTAATCACTAAAAATAGTAATTAATTATGATTACTCAAATAAATAAAGACTCCTTATATCATATGTTTGGAGTAGGTAATTTTGACTTATTAGAAGGTGCAATAGAAAATATGGCACCTTCTTTAGTTGAATATTATTTATCAAGTCTTACAAGTGATGATGATACATACTTTAATAAAAGAGATATAGAAGAGACAATATCAATAGGGGATTATAATTTATACATTGACTATAGTGATAATGTTTATTTAGAGCAGAATTCTACAATTGAAGATTCTACTCAATCATTTTGGTAATCTTATAAATTAGAGATTATCATCTCTTCAATTCCCGTACATTTCCCAATATGTGGTAAAAGTGTAAACTCTATATCAGGATATAGCTTTTTAAATTTCTTAATTTCACAAGGAATATCTTCTTGTACATGTTTACCTGCCGCTAAAAAATATGGGAATATTTTTATTTTTTCACAATTTCCTGCGATTGCTTGATTTAAAGCCATAAAAATAGATGGGTCAGTAAGTTCTAAAAAAGCATGAAAAACTAACATTTTTTCATCTTTTACACTATTTTTTATTTTTAACACAATATCAACTATTTCATCATTTGAACTTTTAACTTTACTTCCATGAGCTACGATAATTAAAGCTTCCATCTTAAATCCTTTTTATATTAAATTTTTAAAAAATATCAGTAGTTTTATACAATCTGTCTTTATCAAAATGTGTATAAATTCTAGAAGTGTTAATATCTGCATGCCCAAGTGCTTCTTGTACAAGAATTAAATCATGGTGTTTTGCATAAAGTAAAGTAGCAAAACTATGATATGTACTATTAAAATTTAAAAATATTTCA
>JBBRXF010000045.1:0-18156 GCA_038248665.1 Campylobacterales bacterium
ATCCCAATTTTCTTCTATAATTTCTATATTGGGTATAGACCTACAAAAGGATTTTTTTTCCAACAATATTTAAAGATAGCTTAAATCTAATTCTAATATAAAATCATTGACTTCTTTCTCTTAATTTTTTCTAAGAATTTGTAAAAGTACATAAAACTCCTTTTTAGTGTAATTTATTTAAATTCTATGATATATTTAATATATTTTGAATAATATATTAGTTAATTTACATTTTTACAATATAATTTAGTATGGTTTTTATAATGTAAATTAAACGTTCATTTAATATACATATTTTTTAAAAAAGGAATTTCTAAAATGTTAATAGGTTATGCAAGAGTTTCAAAATCAGATAATTCACAAGTTTTAGATTTACAAATTGATGCACTTACAAATTCAGGAGTAAAAGAAGAAAATATTTATACTGATAAAATTTCTGGAAGTAAAGATGAAAGACCTGGATTAGAAAATTGTTTAAAAGCTTTAAGAGAAGATGATATTTTAGTTGTGTATAAACTTGATAGACTTGGAAGAAATTTAAAACATTTAATTCAAACCGTTGAAGATTTAACAAAAAGAAAAATTGGGTTTAAAGTATTAAGTGGTCAAGGTGTAAATATAGATACAACAACACCAGCTGGTAAAATGATATTTTCCATATTTGGAGCATTAGCTGAGTTTGAAAGAGAACTTATTCGAGAAAGAACAATAGCTGGAATTCAAGCTGCAAGATCAAGGGGAAGAATGGGTGGAAGAAAATTTAATCTTACAAAAGCACAAGTTAGACTTGCTGAAGCTAGTATGAAAAATAGAGACACAAGTGTTACTGAACTTTGTAAAGAGTTAAAAGTCACAAGAGCAACTTTATATAAATACATTTCACCAACTGGTGAATTAAGAGATTATGCAAAAAAAGTGCTTGAGAAATAAGATAAGACATTAATTTTTTAAAATATAAAGGATGTAATTAGATATAAAAATAATAGAAGTACCCTATATATCAAGAAAATCTATAATTCTAATTTAATTTCTTTTTGTATAATTTCTAAACAAAATTTACTAAAATTTTAAAAATAGGAGAAAAAATGAATTTAAATATTGATTTAAAAGTCATAAAAGTTGGTCTTTTGATAACTTTATTATCGTTAGTTTTTGGTATTGCATTAGGAATTGCATTTGGTGCAAAAGAAGAGGTTTTCAAAAATTATATTTCACAAAATATTCAAGCAAATCATACAGTTCATGATGACAAAAGTAAAGATAAAATTTGGAGATATGTACAAAGAACGCACTTTCATTCAAGTGGAATAGCTGCATATTCATTGGCATTATTATTAATTATTTTAGTATCTAAAATGAAAGATAGTATGAAATCATTCAGTGCTACAATGATTGGTATTGGAACCTTATACTCTTTTTCTTGGTATTTAATGTTCTACTTAGCGCCAATTATTGGAAGAGATGCTGCACATAATCACATATTAACAGAATCTATTGTTTATATAAGTACAGGTGCATTTTTAATTGGCTTATTTATGATAATTACTAATATTTCATTGAATATGTTTACTGATAATAATTCTTAAAATATCAAGTTAAACCTTTTAAAATTTATGTTTAAATGTAGTAAGAGAGTTATAATCTTTTACTACATTTACCAGTTTAACTTGGACAATAATAATATACTCTATTTTGTAAAGAAATTGTCAAGGAAACTTACAAAGTAAAATCAAACTTTTTTTATATTATTTTAAAATGAAATAAAGGAGTTAAAAATATGAGAATTTTAATTGCAAGTGCACTTGTTCTAAATATCTCTTTTGCTGCTGTTGTTGATGATTATTTAGCTTCATTAAAGCAAGAAGCTTTAAAAACAGACTCAACTTTTAAAGCTTTTGATGCAAAAAAAGGTGAAGAGATTTTCAAATCAAAACATATAGGTAAAAAAGAAAAAGAGATCTCTTGCGAATCTTGCCATACTACAAACCTAGCAAATAGTGGAGAAAATATCTTCACAGGAAAAACAATAGATCCACTTTCACCAAAAGCAAATCCAAAAAGGTTAACAGATGTTGCAGAAATTGAGAAATGGTTAAAAAGAAACTTCAATGATGTTTATAATCGTGAGGGAACTGCTATGGAAAAAGGTGATGTTATCACTTATATTATGAATAAATAAAGGGGAAAAACTATGAAATATTTATTATTAGCACCATTAGCCCTAACGGCTATGTTTTCACAAGATTTAACACAAAAAGAACTTTACAATAAAGAGTGTGCAACTTGTCATATGGGTTTTCAACCTCAATTTTTACCAAAAAGATCTTGGAATAAAATGATGGACAATCTTTCAAATCACTTTGATACAGATGCCTCGTTATCAAAAGAGAGTCTAAATAAAATTAAAATATATTTAGAAGAAAACTCTAGTGATTCAAAATCTCTTCACGGTGAAGCTGCTGAATTTGAACAATCAATAAAAAAAGATTCTACACCGCTTAGAATTAGTGAAATTCCTAAATTCCAAAGAGAGCATAAAAAAATCACTATAAAAATAATAGATCAAAAAGAGATAAAATCTATAGCAAATTGTGTAGCTTGTCATAAAGATGCAAATGAAGGAACTTATAGTGAAAGAAATATATATATTCCAAATATTGGGAAATGGGAAGATGATTAAAAATCATTTTTCATTTAAATTATAAAAAACAAATATTAAAAATAGGAAATAAAATGAAATGTCCAGTATGTGTTACAGAATCATTAGTAATGTCAGAAAGAAGTGGTATAGAAATTGATTACTGCCCAAGATGTAGAGGTGTTTGGTTAGATAGAGGAGAACTTGATAAAATTATTGAAAGAGCTAATAACCAAGCATCTCAATCTTCTGTAAATAATTTATATAGTCAAAATCGTTCATCTTCTTATAATAATCATAATTCTCATGATAATCATTCAAATCAAAAACATCATAAAAAAGAATCTTTTTGGAGTGAACTTTTTGATTAATAAATTATTCAATTTAATTAAAAATCAATATATTAAAAATTACCAATATGTAATCCTTAATATTTATTGTAATAAAAAATTTATATAAGAAGAGTTTATTTATGCAAGAATTAGATAATGAATTTGAAATAGAAGAAACAGAAATTTCACAAAAAGATAAGAAAAAAGCAACTACAAGTATTTGGGTAAGTGCTTTTGTAAATTTATGTTTATCAATAGTTCAAATAATAATAGGTATTTTTTCTCACTCACAAGGTTTGGTTGCTGATGGTATACATTCACTATCAGATTTAGGAGCAGATTTTGTAGCTTTAGTTGCCACATGGAAAAGTAAGCAAGCAGCTGATACAACTTATCATTATGGATATAAGCGTTATGAAAATTTAGCTTCTTTGATATTAGGATTGTTACTTTTAGTTGTTGGTATTGGAATGTTATGGACAGCTGTTCAAAAGCTTCAAAATCCAGAATCTATCCCAACAGTTCAAATGATAGCTTTATGGACAGCCTTAGCTGCCTTAGTTGCAAAAGAGTTATTATTTAGATACATGTTAGCAGTAGCTAAACTTGTAAAATCAAGTATGTTGATTGCTAATGCTTGGCATGCTCGTTCTGATGCTGCTTCTTCATTAATTGTTGCAATTGGTATTCTTGGAAATATTTTAGGATACCCAATATTAGATCCTATTGCTGCACTTATTGTTGGATTCGTAGTTGGTAAAATGGGATGGAAATTTATGTGGGATGCAACTCAAGATTTATTAGATAGATCAGTAAGTCATGAAGAAGTTGAGGCAATTGGCAAAGAGATAAGTGAAACTGAGGGTGTTATTGGTTTTCATGAATTAAAAACAAGAAAATCTGGTGATATGATTTTGGCAGATGTTCATGTGGAAATTGATGCAACAATCACAGTTGCACAAGGACATGACATTGCAAAAAGAGTAAGAAAAAATGTTATGTCAAAACATCCTGTACTATATGTAATGATTCACGTTGATCCTGCTTATGTTGATTAAATGATTTTAAATATTTCTATATTTAATTATGATATTATCAATTTACTATAGAATTAATTTTTAATCTATTAAATTTGATTCAAAATATGTAAATACTTGTATCTTATAGCAATTTCTTATAACTTAAAGGTTCTTCATGCCTCTTATTAAGATTTTAACATCCATCCAAAAAAAAGAGTTTGAAGAACCACTAATTCTAAATCAAGAGTTAAAAAGTGAAATTTTTAAACTGCCAATTGAGTTAGAACAGCAAGTTTATTCATTTAACAACAGTAGTAATCAAATTCATTTTATATTGATGTTTGGATATTTTAAAATAACACATAAATTTTTTAATCCAACTTCATATTATGATGAAGATATAAAATACATATCTTTTAAATTTAAATTTGATGATAATTCATATTCTTCAGACATTGGACATAGTTCATTAGCTACATATAAAAATATAATAAAAAAACATTTTTCTTGTGTTAAATTTACCTCAAATATATATGAAATTCTTCAAAAAGAATCAGATTTATTGGTAAAAAAGCTATTAAAAATGCAAGATATTTTTTATTTATTAGTAGAAAAATCAATGGAATTAAGAATAGAAGTTCCTAGCTATACCCAAATAGTAACTATCATTTCATCCTCAATAAATACACAAAACACCTTAGTTTATAAAAAAATCAAAAAATATGAAAACCATGAAGCCTTAAAAAACCTTGATTATCTTTTAAAAGAAGATATTTCAAATCCTACCAAATATGTTCTTGGTAAATATAAAAGAATCTTACACTCAGTTAATGCTGCTAAAGTTAGACAATCTAATATTGATTTTAGATATTTAAATGATTTATCTAAACAACTTGAACCTATTTTAAAAGAGCTTTCATTAGATGATAATACTATTATTCATTATGCCAAATGGGTTGAAAAATCTGATATGCATCAAATTGCTAGAAAAGTAAAACATAAACAATATTTTGATTTGATATGTTTTGTGCTACATCAAGTAAAAATAAGAAGTGACTATTTGATTGATATTTTTGTACAAGTGATGCAATCAATAAAACAAACCACATTAAGAGAACACCAAACTATTTATTATGATCAAAAACATAGTAGAACAAAGAATTTTAAAGACTTAACACAATTCTTACAAACAGAAATTATTCCAAATATATTAAATTTAGAATCAATTATTAAAAATGATTTTTCAAGTGAAGATAAAATATCTTTTATAGAGAATATAATTACAGAATTAACAAAAAATGAAGAGTTCCAAAAAATAAAATCTATTGATTTTAATTCATTAAATGAAGAGACTTCCTTTTATGATATGTTAGAGAATAACTCTTCAAAATTACAAATAAGAATAGCTAAGATTATCCAAAATGTTGATTTTGATATAAACAATTCACAAAAATCTTTTATAAAAGCAATAGAACATTATAAAAATAACAATGGTAAATTAACTTCAACAACACCAAAAGATTTTTTAGAAAGAAATATTCAAAGTTTGCTATTTCAAAAAGATGAAAACAATACCAAACATTTTAGAATTTCATTATATAAAATACTATTTTTTATTGAAATATCACAAGCTATTAAATCAGGAAAATTAAACCTTCTAAACTCTTATAGATATAGAGCATTTGAATCATATTTATTGGATATTAACAAATTCAAAAAAGAAAAGATGGATTTATTGGAACAATACAATCTTTTACATTTTGCTAATTGCAAAAAAACTATAACTTATCTAAAAGAGCAATTAAACTCATCTTTTAAAGATGTTAATGAAAAAATTTCAAAAGAATTAAATATATATTTTCATCTAAAAGGTGAAAATAGTTTTACAATATCTACTCCAAAAGTTGAAAAAGATATATCATTAGACCCATTAACAAAATGGCTCCCAAAAGATAAATTTATTCCATTAATCTCCATTTTGGAAGAGATTAATAGCTATATTAGTTTTACAAAAGTATTTACACATTACTCTTTAGGAAGAAATAGAAGTAACATAAAAATAGAAGCATTATTTGCATCTATTATTGGTTATGGTTGTAATATCAATATTTCAAGAATGGCAAAGATTTCAAAAGGTATTTCAGAACACGATATTGAACATGCAAGTAATTGGTATTTATCAAATGAAAATTTAATTGAAGCAAATGATAAAATCATAGCTTTTACAGAACAGTTAGATATTGTAAAACTTTTTAAAAATAATAAAGACAAAAATCATACAGCAAGTGATGGTCAAAAGTTTAATATTTCAGTTGATTCTTTAAATGCTGGATATTCATTTAAATATTTTGGATTAGGAAGAGGAGTAAGTAGATATATGTTTATTGATGAATCACATAGGCTATTTTATTCAACAGTAATTAATGCAAATGAAAGAGAAGCTGCTTATGTAATTGATGGCTTAATGCATAATGACACTATTCAAAGTGATATTCATTCGACAGATACACTACTTTTTATTTTTCAAAATATGGACACTAATAAAACCTCATTTTTACAAGCTTCATAAAACTTATTTTTGTCCATATTTTTTCAATGTTTATAGACTATTTATTGATTTATTTGTCTATAAATTTCATTGTTTACTGACAAACTATTTTTCTTTTTTAATATTTTTTCAAGTTCATTAATTCGTTGAATATACATAAGTTCACGATTAACTGCTTTTTCGTACATTTCTTTATAATTCTCATTTGAGTGCTTTAATTTTGAGATTCTCGATTCTAGCTTATTATATTCGGCATTCTTTTCTTGTGCTAAATTATTAATTGCTTCTATAAGTTCTGTAAACATCTCTCTACTTTTTTTAATGGATCCTCTTTTTCTTCCTGCTTCTAATGCTACTGTATCATTATTTATTTTTGAGTTTTTAGGTACATTTATTGGTTGATTAGATTTTAATCTTTCTAATGCATCAAAATATTCTTCTAATGTTTCATTCATAAATATTATTCCTTAATAAGTTTATTTTTAAGATCTTCTAACTTGTTTAGTTCTTCTAGTTCGGTTCTATATTCGATACTATTTGCGTCAAGAAAAGATATAAATTCTTTTTGTTTTAGAATAACATTATTAACTCTTGATTTTTCTAAAATACTACCATGACAATCAAAGCAAGCTATAATAGAACAAGTGAGTTTGCTATCACAAGGTTCTGTAGAAATGCATCCACCTAAAGCTGTTCTTTTGTAAGCTATTTCACCATTTTTAAATTGCTTTAATATTTTATTTCTATTTTCAAAGAAATACTCATTAAAGTCACTTTGTTCCTTTTGTTTTAAATTATTTTCCACAAATTTACCATGACCTCCATAGAGTTTATCTTCTGAAAATAAAACTTCTTTTATGTAAGCTAATGTCTCTAATTCTGGTTTGATTTGGTCGAAGTCATTTGCAATATGGTCTCTTGGAATATTAAATAGTTTTTTTGCATAGCTTGCACCATTACTATAATAAAGTGTCATTTCTCTAAATTGATGTTTTAATTGTATTTGCAAAGCTCCTAAAGAAACTATTCCACTTTGAATTGAATATACAGCTAAACTTCTCCTATATTGATGTGATCTAAATCTCCATGCTTTACCAATTTCAATATCTTTATAATTCCGATTAAACTCTATCTCTTGAATCTCTTTTTTATCAGAATCGGTAATTTTAAGATCATTATAATCCAATTTTAGTTCATTGAAATAAAGAAAATTTTTTCTGGTTTTTAATGTTCTAGCATATTGTTTATCCAATAATAATTCAGTAGAAATAAATAATGGGATACCTTCCATATTTGGTTTATAGTAAGATGAGATAACAATAGCAATAGATTTTAATATATGAATTACTTTTTCAACTTGTTTAGTTGTAACCCATTTAGATTCTTGTTTTCTTCCTGATAATTTTGATGTTGAAGTTATTAATCTACATATACCATCTGATAGTTCCTTTTTATCAAGACAATCTATCTTTAAATTAAGTGCTTCTCCATTTCTCATACCTGTATATGCCAGGATGATATGCTTACTAGTCCCTTGAATATCAATGATAAATTTCTTAAATGAAAGTCTATTTGCTACATTATATTTCTTGAATAACTTTTCCAGATTATGCTTGTTAATAAAATTAATCCATTCTATTTTATCGTTAAATTTCTTTTGTTTCTTTTTTGTGATACTTATAATTTCACAATACTTATCAGTAGATAAGTATTCTTCTAAGAAATTTACTATATTGTTTAAATTATTTTCTATTTCATCTATTTGAATCCATCTTTGTTGAATACTTTGAAATAATATTCGTGAAGGTATTAATTCTGTTTGAGATAGATTTGTACTATATGTTTCGTAAAGCTTTTTTAAATATGATTTAACATTTTTATCATACTGGAATTTTATTTTTGTTATATGATTTTGTTGAGTATTTAAAAAACTTAGAAATGAAATTGTAGATTGAGTTTTACTTCTATCCTTACAAGAAGTATTTATAAAATTGATTAAATTTGAATTATTTTCAAGAACATGTTTTACTGAAATAGTTTTATCAGTAGCAAATTTAGCTATTGGAGTTAATATTTCATCAAAATAATGATGCAGTGTTGACACCGAATATTGAGAATTATTTTTGCCACTTCCAAAAAATATCAATAGCAATAATAATTTCTTTATATCTAGTATATGATCTTTAGGAATTCTTTTTTCAAAATTAAATAAAGCTGGCTGGGAAGGATTTGAAATATAAGGCGTGAAATCCCAAATATTATCTTTGTAATATGAAATAATTTGATTATCCAAAGTTTTTGATACCACAAAATATTCATCTATAAAGTCAATATCGAATTGTTCATATTGAATACTACTAGGTAAGAAATTTGTATTTATATAATAATTATCAAAGAGTTTTAATGCAACACTCATATTATAACAATCCTATTGAAATTAACATATTAAGTTTATGCTCCCAATATGGATGTAAGTTCTCATTTTCAAATACTTCTAATTCAAATCTTCTAAGTGATTCATAAGAGAGGTATTTACTTTTAAGAATACATTCTTCTATATTCCTAATTCTTTGATAAACTTTCCCATAAACTATTTCAAAATGTTCTGTATTCTGGGCAATATATTTGCATTCATGAATTAAATATTTTAAGCTATATAATTTTTGTAAATCTTCTTTATCTACAATGAAACGATAATACTGGCAAAATAAACAATTTTCACTTTTTAGACAATTATTTTCATTATATCTTATATCTGGATTTACTGTACTGGAACATCTTCCAATATTTGTAGAAATATTATGAGTAGAAATTAAGAATAAATTTTGGTTAAGTTGATCATAATAATTTGTCAACTGAATATCTGCCGATTCCTTAGATTCACCTAAATAACTACTCATAATTGTTGAAACTGATGATTGTAAGACTTGAGATGCTGCAATAATTCCATCTTGATTGATAATTTGATAAGCTTTATTTATTCGTAATTGTCTAGAACTAATACTAGGAAGATTAGAATCTATATTAGTAATAAAAAATTTGTTGATATAAGAACTATAAGTTCCCCTTTTAAGACCACTTGTTATTCTCGCATTTTTTTTATTATCAATAAAAAAAAGTGTTTCTAAATGATTCCCATCTAATATATAATCTCTTAATAGTAAATATTTTTTGAAGACACTCAAGAATTTAGTTTGAATTTTAAACTCAACAATTTTATTACCTGCACGATATTTAATATTTCTAAACTTCTGTTGTAAGGAGTCTATACTATATTGATTATTCCATAAAAGTGTAGCGGCGGTAGAATCATTCATTCCTGTATTTGTTAAAAATAACATATAAAATGCTTTTGATGCATGAGAAGCTAATTCCATTTTCTTTTGTGATTTTTGAAGATTTGCTTTATCTAAAGTATTATTGAACCGCTTAATATTCTCTTTAATTATACTTTTATTGTTAATTCTATAAATTTCCTGAAAATTATCAACACTTCTTGTTTGTCCATTTTCTGGATCAAATGCCATAGGAAATGGTCTTCCTTTTACAAAAAAAATATGTTTTGATGGCAAACACCAAAATTCACCCAATTGTAAGTGTAATTTTAAAGGATAGGATTCATTATTAAGAATAAAATCTGTTACTTGATGAAAAAAACTATAATAGAAATTATAGTGATATTTTTTATCTTCATTAGAACTTTTTACCTTTTTTTCACTTCTACTATTAGTTATTAATATAATTCCTGAAAGTAAAATATTCGCTTTGTCATTGAAAATCGTAGATAACATTTTATGAACACAAGTATGTCTTGAATGTATTTCTCCTTGAGAATATTGACCAAGTCTTATTTTACTTTTTAAAAAAAGTGTATAACGATAAAAAATATTCACCGCTTCATCTAAGTTTCTTATGTATAAGAAATTTTCTTGATTCATCCATCTAATAAATACTATTAAATATTGTATTTTTCTATTTATTGTTATGTCACTGTTGCCTTTTTGTCGATTTGTTATAATTATTTCTTCAATGATATATTGAATAATATTTTTTCTTTCTGACTGATAGGTATTTTTATTAACCATAAGTTTATAAGGATTTTTATACAACTTATATTCTGTATATAATATTTGAGAGAGAATACTCCTTTGATCTGCAATAATTCCTAAGTTATCAGAATTAACTGTCAAATTGTTTTGATATTGTATTATTAAATCCTCAATAGTTATGAAATCTATAGGAATAGTAATTAATTTACTCATTAATTAAGCTCTCTAAATAGTTTTCATAATTATCTTGGGCTTGCTTTTTTATTTTGTGTTTATCTCTAAAATTTAGATATTTTTCCGTAGTAGAAAGACTTGAATGACCCATTCTTTCTTTGATATGTATAAGAACATGAGATAGTTTCATTTCTTTACTATTAACTAATGGCATAAGATTATCAAGCATATTCATTCCAAATGTTGCTCTTAAATCATGAAAAGAAAAATCAAATTTATATCCATCAGTTTGGAGTTGCCTTTTTAACGAATTAAAAATAAACTGTCTAATAGTTGCGCCGTTTGGAACTTCTTTATAAAGGTGTCTGTATAAATCATCATTTGCTACATAAAAAGGAGCACCTCGATTTGTTAGAAACAGATACTGTTTATTTTGTTCATCAAATATATGGCTAGCTTTTTCTTCTCTTTTTTTATATCGCGGAGAATTTAGATAGATTCTTACTTTTTTATACACCCATGAAGGGAAAATTAAAGTATGAATTTTATTGAATTTTGTATCACAATTAGTTCCATACCCAACTTTGATTCTAATTTCATTTTCTTTATCACTTAATGTTTCTTCAAAGTGTTTTTTTCTTAAAGTAAATACTGTTTGAATTCTTGCACCAGTTGTAAGTGCTATTAAAAATCCTAAAATCATCTCCGTATTGCCAATAGTTTTTAGAGCTTTTATGAGTGCAATTTGTTGCGTATGAGATAATGGATGGAGTCGTCCACCATCAACAATGGCATCATCAAATAGATCTGGATTTGAAGTAGATACAACCCTTGATACATCTTTTGTTTTTACTTGTTTAGAATGTTTAAATCCATAGCTATCTTTATATGTTATTGATGTAATACCACTTTCCCAAAGTGGAAATTTAAACTCAATACCTTCATTGTTTATAAGGTATTCATAAAATCCAATAATAGCACTCATTCTTCTTTTAATTGTATTTGGAGATATTTCTCCATTTCGTAAAAGTTGTTGTAGGTGACTTCTATAAAGATACGTAGGTCTTAATACTTTTCTTGGAGCTAGTAAATAATCAATACTTTCATTGTTACAATATTCTTTAAAATGTTTTAAATCTGTTGCAATTGAATCTAATGTTTTTGGAGATGGTTTTTGATAGTTCTTTAATTTTGATAAAAGATATAAACTACCATGTTCCCAAACACTTCCATCATTATAGGTAATAATTGGGAAGTGTAAAAAGTTATCAATATCAAACTCTTCATTTAAAATAGATTGATCTTTTGGAATTGGATTAAAGATATCTAATCTTTTGAGAGTTAATTTTTTCATATTATAAAATTTAGTTTTCTATTTCATCAAGTTTAGCTTCAATCTCTTCAATACTAGGTAGTGATGATTTATACTCTTTTGGTAAAACTTCTGTAAGTTGATATTCACTAATACCTAGTGGTTTATTAATATCTTTTAGAGCATACTCAACAACAGTATCATTTTTTGATTTGCATATAAGAATCCCAATTGTTGGATTATCATCATCTGCTTTTAGTTCTCCATCTATTGCTGAAGTGTAGAAACTTAATTTTCCTGCATGTTCTGGTTTAAAACTTGTAGCTTTTAGTTCCACTACAACATAACATTTTAATTTGATGTGGTAAAAAAGTAAGTCTATTTTAAACTCATCTCCTCCAATATTAAGTTTATATTGTCGTCCTACAAATGCAAATCCACTCCCAAGTTCAAGTAAAAAGTTTGTGATATTCTGAGTGAGAGCATCTTCCAGCTCTCTTTCTTGGTAATCATCTGTCAAAGTTATGAAATCAAAGATATATGGATCTTTTGTAATCTCTTTTGCTAAATCTGATTGAAGAGGAGGAAGAGTGTTTTCAAAATTAGTTAAAGCTTTTCCATTTCGTTCAAAAAGATTTGATTCTATTTGATGAATAAGTACATTTCTACTAATACCATTTTTTAGTGTATTTTGAACATAATAGATTGCTTCATCTATATTCTTAATTTTATTTAAAATGATTTGATGATGTCCCCATGGTATTTGAAATAATATGGCAACAAACTGTTGCCAATTTTTATTGTCAATTTTGGCAGCATCTTGTTGCCAAAATATATACCACTGTTTAATGAACCGAATATTTCTATAAGAAAACCCTTTTATATTAGGAAATTCAATTGATAAATCTTGACTTAATTTTTCTAGAAATCCACTTCCCCATTTATGTTTATTCTGCATTTCAACAATTTGTTCACCCAAATCCCAATAGAATTCAAGCAATGTTGTATTTACTTTGATTGAAGCTTTGATTTGTGAGGTTTGGAATTTATTTTTTAAAGATTTTAACCATGCTTTATATTCTATTGAAACTAACTCTTTCATTTTTACCAACTTATTTGTATTATTAAAAGATTTTAACATTTGTGTCCATAAAATATAATTAATGATATATGATTTTATTTCTAAAATAACAGGTAACACTTTTGGCTATAGTGAAGTTGTATTTGCACTGACACATCTTTTAGGTTTCTCTTTTGCACCAAGAATTAAAAATTTTAAAGAACAACAACTATATGCATTTGAAGCAAAAAAAGAGTATCACAAATTAGGATATAAAGTTTTACCAATAAAACAAATCAATATAGAACTAATAGAAGAACAATGGGAAAATATTTTAAGATTTGTTCTTACAATAAAAGAAAGAGAAACAACAGCATCACAACTTCTTAAAAGACTTACTTCCTATCCAAAACAACATAAAACATATTTAGCTTTAAGAGAGTTTGGAAGAATCATTAAAACAAAATTTTTACTTGAATATATTGATGATGTTACTCTTCGCCAACAAATTGAAAAACAATTAAATAAAATAGAAAATGCAAATAAATTTTCAAAAGCAATATTTTTTGGAAATAATGGAGAATACATGTATGCTACAAAAGAAGAACAAGATATAGCAAGTAATTCCCTAAGACTAATTCAAAATGCTATTATTTGTTGGAATTATCTATATTTCTCTGATAAATTAGCAAAAGAAACTGATGAAAATGAAAAATCATTAATAATTCAATCAATTCAAAATGGTTCTATTGTTCATTGGCAACATATTAATTTTTATGGTGAATATGATTTTACAGGAATAGAAACAAATAAAAGAGAATTTGAATTTAATTTAGAGAAAATTATTGATTTTAAAGTTGAAGATGTTTAAAAGAGATAGAAAAGCCTTTTTATAGGGTTTTTCTTGTTTGTTTAAGCTTAATTTAAAAATTGTTGGAAAAAAAATCCCTTTGTAGGTCTATACCCATGATGATTTAACAGCTCATTATGATATGAATAGAGTAAACCACCAAATTGAATATTCAGGAATTTATGGAGAAAACAATAATCAAAGTGAAAGTTATAATGCAAGATTTAGAAGAATGCAATATGGTAACTTACATAAAATTGGAAATTTATATCTTTCAAACTATGCAAATGAGATAGCATATAGGGAAGATACAAGAAGATGGAATAATGGAAAAATCTTTAGTGATATATTTTCAAAATGTTTACATACTCCAACAAGTAATGAGTTTTGTGGATATTGGCAAGGGAATAAACGAACAGCAGAAAGATTAGGAGCTTAATTTAGCTCTTTTATCTTCCAAACAATAGATAAACCATTTTTAGAGACCTTTTCAACTATACCATTTGATAAACAAGTATTTAAAGCTAATAAAATTGATTTTTGGAAGTTTGATTTATCTGTTTTATTTTCAAAAGCTAGATTTCTATTTGTGGCAATAATTTCAGATATTTTATCAGTAGATAGTGGCAATTTATTACTTTTTAAAACCTCTAAAACTAAAACCTTTGCTTCTCCATTATTGAAAAATCTGTTTCTACTTTTTATAACTGGTTTAATACTAGAAATATCATAATCAACATCAAAAATTTTAATAGTTGCATCAATAGTTTGTAAATCTTTATCAAGAGTTGCAATTAGTTGTTTGTAATGGATTATATCTCCACGAAGTTCAGCTCTCTTTTTAACCAATGCAGAAATAACATGAGTATCAGCCATAATAAGTGTCCTTTAAATTTGAGAAAATATAAAGGAATTTTAATAAATTTTAGAGATTTTTTCTTGTGCAAGTGCTACATAATATCGAAGATTTGAATTCTCAAGTGATTTAATTAAAGCTTTTTTATTTGGTTCATTTTCAAAATATAAATCTTTTTGGTGTCTTAATATTGAACTTTTAGTGCTTTGAATAATAGAGATAAATCTATCTATTATATTGTCATTACGAATGAAATATTGATATTTAACAAATGATAAAAGTAAGAAATGATTATTCAATAAATCTTTTTGTGTTAATTGTGTGATTTTACTTTGTTCAAGCCATCTTGCATAGTATTGGGAAATTTTTGAAGTTATACCAATTTCATCAATAATAGGTTTTAAAATATGAAACTTTGATTTCATGTTTTTAAGATAAAAAAGAGAACTATTCATCTCTCTTTTATTTGTTAAATGTCCAAGTTTTCTATAATTTGAAAGATAATATCTATTTTTAAAATTTTCATCTTTATTTACAAATTCATCAAGAATTTTTAATCTTTTATCTTTTTGATAAGTTCTTAACAATAATAAAATATGCTTAGTTTGAAAAGTAAGAGCTGTTCCTATAATCTTTGATAAAGTAAACTGACTTGGAATTTCAATATTTAATTTTTTTGAATAATCTACTAATGAAAAGAATATTTTCTTTCTATGGGTGAAATTGTTTGCTAATTCTATAGCATGAGTTTGGAGTTTTAATTCAATATCATTACTATATTCATTAACTCCTAAATGAGCTTTTATAAGTTGTTTATATCTTTGGGTCGTTCTTGAAGCAAAGATTGTTTTTGAATCAAAAATAGATAATTGATATTTATCACTAATAAATTTTGTATCAATTGATGAAAATGAATTTAATTCAAAAAACATATTAGTTGCTTTGAAATATCCAAAGATTAATGTAAAAAATATAAATGATTGGTCATTTCCAAAAGTGAGAGCTTGTTTATGAATTGAACTAGGTAATGTAAAATAATAGTTTCTCTCTATATTATTTTCAAACTCTGGCGCTTTTTCAAACTTTTTTATTTCCAGCTCAGATAGATATTCAATTCTTGCCATAAGAGTTATCTTCCTTTAATTATTTAAAATATAAGAGAAAATGATAACTAAATATCATCCAACTTATCTATACAAGTGTAACCAATTTGTAACCAATACTTGAGTACTATTTCATTATAAACTTGTACATACAACTTGAATGGATAGCAAATGACGAAAAAATTTGATTATGAAATCGTATATGAATATTTAAAAGATAAGATAAAAAACAATTTATCAGCAAATGAAAAAATACCATCTGAAAATGAACTTTGTAAACTTTTTGATTTAACAAGAACTACAGTTAGACAAGGAATTAATAAATTAAAAAATGAGGGAATTATTTCCTCAAAACAAGGAAGTGGATATTTTGTTGCACAAGAAAAAATAAATTATACACTCTCTCAAAATACAGTTTTTTCAAAGGAGATATTAAAGCTTGGGAAAACTCCAAAGATTAAAATACTTGATATTCAAATCATAACTCCAGATGATTTTATATTAAAAAAGTTTGGTGTTATCAAGAATCAAAGTATATTAAAAATTACACTTATAAGAATAGTAGACGATATTCCTATTCTTCTTGGATATAGCTATCTAAATACAACATTAACTCCAAATATTGATTTAAAAATAGTTTCAACAAACTCTTTTACAAAAACATTTAAGGAATATGGTCTAGTACCAATTAGGAATCATTCAGAACTTGAAATAGTAGCTAGCAATGAAGAATATATGCAAATTCTTCAAATGCAAAATAACCTTCCTCTTATAAAAATTGCAAGTACTTCAATAGATAAAAAAAGCAAACAAATTATTGAATATGTTGAGTCATATTTTAGAAGTGATTTAGTCAAAATTTCTATTGATTTTAACAAAAACGAGGAGGTGGCGTTTTTGACAAATTGAAACTATCATTAAAAAATATAAAAAAGTAGCCATCTATCTAAAGACTACAAATACATAAATAGATGGCATAGTTTTTGAGTTAAAACTCATTTTAATTATAACTAAAAGTAAATTAAGGAAATGAAAAATGAAAAAAATGTTAGTAAAAGTTTCTATGGCAGCTGCATTAGTGGCAACTGCATCAAATGCAGCTGAGTGTTTAAAATTTGGACTTATTCCAGCAGAAGATCCAAAAGCGATGATTGAACAATATACGCCAATGGCAAAATGGCTTGAAAAAGAGATTGGTCAATGTATTGAACTTAAAACTTCTACTGATTATACAGGGGTAATTGAAGCTATGAGAGCAAACAAAGTTGATATTGCATGGTTTGGACCATTTTCATATACAATGGCTGCTGAAAGAGCTGGTGCAGAAGCATTTGCTGTAGGTACTGATAGTAAAGGAAGCATAACTTATAAATCATATTTAATTTCAACTTCTGAAGTTGCAAATGATTTAAATATCAAAGAACCGTTAGTGGGTCATAATGGTATGAAACAACTTAACGATAAACTTTCTGCTCAAAAAACTAAATATCTTATGGCATTTACAGATGTAGCTTCAACTTCAGGTTATGCAGCACCAAGATACTATATGCATAAAGCAGGAATAGAACCAAATAAAGTGTTTAAAAAAGTTGCTTATGTAGGAACACATGATGCTGCTGAACTTGTTGTTAAAAATAAAACTATGGATATTGTTGCAGACAACGATATCACTTATCCAAAAATGATAGAGAGTGGAAAAATTTCAGCAACAGAAAATGTATTAATTTGGGAATCTGATCCACTTCCTGGTTCACCACTTGCATTTAGAGGAAATTTAGATAGTGAAACAAAAGAAAAAATCAAAAATGCAATTGTAAAAATTCCTAAAGAAATAGTTACTGGTTATGGAAAAATAACTGGTTATAAAATTGTAGATGACAAAGAATTTGACATTATCAAAGATATGAAAAAAGTAATTGATGAAGTAAAATAATCTATTTTTTCAACTCTCAATTTAGGTCTATTGAGTTTTCAATAGACCTTTTCCAAAAAAAAAAGGTAAATAAATGAAAATAGAGATAAAAAATCTATCTAAAACTTTTGGTGAACAAAAAGTGCTAGATAATATAAATTTAACAATAAAACAAGGTCAGAAAGTTGCTTTTATAGGACTTAGTGGTTCTGGAAAAACAACTTTGATGAGAAGCATAAATGGCTTTGTTACCCCTGATAGTGGAGATATATTAGTAGATGGTAAAAAAATTGATTACACATC
>JBBRXF010000046.1:0-17767 GCA_038248665.1 Campylobacterales bacterium
CTATCATAAATGATTTTAAAGTGTTTTAGTTTTATTTTATGATAACTCTTTTTAGTTTTGAAATAATTATTTAAAAGAATTTTTTCTTCATTTTTATTTAGTTAAAACTCTACGCAAACACAAGCTAAATCAAAAAATCTATCATTAGTTCCTGCATATTCCCAATCTATTATTTTAAAGCCTTTTTTATTAAAAATTATATTTTTAGGATTTAAATCGTGGTGGCTTAAAACAGCTTCAAATTTGTGTTTTTTTAGAACTTTTATACTTCTATAACAGTTGTTTATAAGTTTTTTACTTTTTGAAGAAGTGAGTTTTTTTGAGTAATTTTTTAGGTCAAAAGATAAATCATAAGCTTTTGTTTTTACTTTAAAATTATGGAATTTTTTTATTTTTAGAACTAAATTTTTTAGTTCATTAGTAGATAGTTTAGTTTTATGAATACCTTTTTCATACTCATAAATCATAAAGTTTTCATTTAAAAAAATAGGTTTTGAAGCTATATTTTTTTTGTAAGCTTTTTTTTGGATTTCATACTCAAACTCACGGCTTATATTTACGCTCTCATTTGATTTGAAAACTCTAATTACATAGGATTTTGATGATGTTTTTAGAAGATAACTTATATTATTAAAACCTTGATTTTTTAGTAATTCAAGGCTTAATAATTCTTCTTTGAAGATACTATAATTTTTAAGCAGTTCTAGGTTCAAGATTTTCATACTCTTTTTTCCAGTTATTGTATGCAACAAAAGCTAAAATAGTATATAAAGCAAATAAAACAGCAGTTAAATAAAAGCCTTTATTTATATAAATATAGATTGAAACACTGTCAATTACAATCCAATAAAGCCAGTTTTCTAATACTTTTTTTGTAAGTGTATACGTTGTAAATACTGCAAATACTGTTGTAAATGTATCTAAATAAGCAAAATCAGCACTTGTATAATTTGCCATTATGTAACCTAAACCTAATGAAAGAACTATTAGTGCTAAAATAATTTGTATGTTTTTAGTCAAACCATAAGTTGATATTTCTAATTCAACATTTTGATTTTTAACATTTCCATATTTCCAAGAATACCAACCGTAAACTGCCATTATTAAATAAAAAATATTTAAAGCACTATCCATTAAAAGTGAAGCATCAAAAAATAAAATACTATAAATCAAAGTGCTTATAAATGCAGCAGGCCAACACCACAAGCTTTGTTTAATTGCTAAAATTAAATATGAAACCGATAAAAATACAGCTAACATTTCCCAAGAAGTCATGTATGTTATGGCTTCTTGAATGTTGTTTAAAAAAGTTTCTATTTTAAATCCTTATTTTAAAAGTTTGATAATATCTTTTTCAATAGATTCAGGACTTGATGCACTTCCATATCTATCTACAACTGTTCCATCTTTGTCTACTAAAAACTTAGTAAAATTCCATTTTATATTTTCAGTTCCTAAAATCCCTTTTTGATTTGATTTTAGAAAAGTATATAAAGGTGACTCATTTTCCCCATTTACATCAATTTTTGCAAACATATCAAAGTTTACGCCAAAATTTATAGTACAAAAATCTTTGATTCTTTCATTTGATTCAGGTTCTTGATTTGCAAACTGATTTGAGGGAAATCCTAAAACCATAAAATCATCATTTTTATATTTTTCAAAAAGATTTTCTAATCCTTCATATTGACCAGTAAATCCACAACGACTTGCTACATTTACGATTAAAAGAACTTTTCCTTTGTATTTTGACATTGAAATCTCTTGTCCATCTATTGTTTTTACGTTTATGTCGTAAATACTCATTTTATTTTCCTTTGCGTTTATCCAATTAAAAGCCAGTACAAAAGCTAATATTATTTTTAGAAACATATTATTCCTTTATTTTGATTAATTTTAATTAAGACTAATTTTATCCAGTTTTGTTGTTTGTTTGTAATTATTTTATGTTAATTAAATGAAATAACTTTTTACAATATATGAAATATAAGAATTTGTTTTACTTAGTAATTATACTTATTCCGATATAAATTCATTCACATATAGGAAATAGAAAAAACTTAGGGGTATAAATGCTGCAAAATTTAAAAACGAAATCAAAACTTTCATTGCTTTCTTTAGTTGCTTTAGTTGGAATATTAATATTAGGAATATTAGGAATCCTCCAATTAAAAGAAGTAAATAATGGCTTAGTAAGAGTTTACAACGATAGAGTGGTGCCACTAGAACAATTAAAAATCATTGCTGATGAGTATGCTGTGAACATCGTTGATACAACACATCAAACAAGAAATGGAAATTTTGAATTTGAAAAATGTATTTCAAATATTGAAAATGCACAAAATAAAATAAAAATTAACTGGGATAAATATTTATCAACATCTTTAACAAAAGAAGAAGAAGTTTTATCAAAAGAGGTTAGCGAATTTATGAAAGTTGGAGATACAATTGTTAATAAAATTAGACAAAGTTGTATAAACAAAGATTTAGAATCAATCACAAAAATAACACTAAAAGAGCTTTATCCTAAAATTGACCCAATTGGTGAAAAAATTTCTGCTTTAATTTCTTTACAGTTAGATGTGGCAAAAAAAGAGACTGAAATTGCTGAAGATATTTACGATACAAGTAGAACAATAATAATAGTGACAATATTGGCCTCTTTTTTAATTATTTTAGTTTTATCTTATTTGATTATTTCAGATATTACTGGGAAATTAAATAGTTTAAAAATTGAATTATTAAACTTTTTCTCTTTTTTAAATAGAGAAACTTCAAATGTAACTCTTTTAGATGTTAATTCAAAAGATGAATTTGGAGAAATGGCAGATGTTATAAATCAAAATATTGTAAAAACTCAAAAATTAATAGAAGATGATAATCTATTAATTGAAGATGCAAAAGCAGTAATGAGTAGAGTAAACAATGGTTGGTATTCACAATTTATTGAAAAGAAAACTTCTAATGCATCTTTAGAAGAATTTAAAAATAATGTAAATAAAATGATTGAAAATACTAGAACTAGATTTATTCATGTAAATGATGTTTTAGATTCTTATTCAAAAAATGATTTTAGAGCTGTTTTAAAAATGGAAGCAAATGATGAAAGAGGCGGAGTTTTTGAAAATTTAGTAAATGGTCTAAATAATCTACAACAAACATTAACACAAATGCTAATAGAGAATAAATCAAATGGATTAACACTAGATGAAAGCTCAGATATTTTACTTGCTAATGTTGATAAATTAAATATAAGTTCAAATGAAGCAGCCGCGAGTCTAGAAGAGACAGCAGCAGCCCTAGAAGAGATAACATCAAATATAAGAAATAATACTCAGAATATTGCAAAAATGGCTACTTACTCAAATAGTGTAACAAAATCAGCAAATGATGGAGAGAAACTAGCAAACCAAACAACTCAGTCAATGGATGAAATAAATAATCAAGTAAATCTAATTAATGAAGCAATTAGTGTTATTGACCAAATAGCATTCCAAACAAATATTCTTTCTTTAAATGCAGCCGTTGAAGCAGCAACAGCAGGAGAAGCAGGAAAAGGATTCGCAGTAGTTGCAGCAGAAGTAAGAAATCTAGCATCTCGTTCAGCAGAAGCTGCAAAAGAGATAAAAAGTATTGTTGAAAATGCAACAAAAAAAGCGAATGATGGAAAAGAGATTGCAAATCATATGATAAGTGGCTATAAAGAGTTAAATCAAAATATTACAAATACAATAAACCTAATTCAAGATATAGAGATGTCAAGTAAAGAGCAGTTGATGGGAATTGAGCAAATTAATTCTGCGGTGACACAATTAGATCAACAAACACAACAAAATGCAGCAGTAGCATCACAAACCCATGATGTAGCAGTAATAACAGATAGAATAGCAAAATTAATAGTTAGTGATGCAAATGAAAAAGAGTTTGAAGGTAAAAATGATGTTAGAGCAAAAGATATAAAAGCTTAAATGTTTTTATTTATACAGTTTTCTGATAAATATTTTTTGATTCTTAGCTAGAATAAACCCAAAAATAAAAAAGGAATACTGTGTACAAAAAGTTAGAAGTACTAAATAAGATTGATCATAAAAACAAAGGTGTATCAGAAGTTACAGATTTTTTATATTCAAAAAATCTAATAAATGCACCTATTGCAATATCGGAATTTTTTGAGGCTTGTAAAAACTATCCAATATTTTTTAGTAAAGACAAAGATGGAAAATGGTTTTCAACGGTTCTTTTAGGTTACAAAGAGAATGAAAATATATTTGTAAATGAAAAAGGTGTTTGGAAAGAGTTACATTATATTCCAGCTTTTGTAAGAAGTTATCCATTTATTTTATCAAATAATGTAGACAAAAAAGAGTTATTATTAGCAGTTGAAAAAGAGTCTTTAACTGAAAATAAAAATTCAAAAAAACTGTTTGATGAAAATGGAAATAATAGTGAGTTTTTAAATGGTGTTTTGGGTTTCTTAAATCAATTTTATAGTGATACTTTATCAACTTCGGAGTTTATAAAACAGTTAGATAGTTGGGAATTATTAGAAGAAAAAGTGGCAACTGTAGTTAATAAAAAGAATGAAAAATATAGTTTAAATGGCTTTTTTGTTGTAAATGAAGAGAAGTTAAAACATTTAAGTAAAAAGAAAAAAGATGATATTTGTGCAAAAAATGCTTATGCATTAATCACAGCTCATTTAATTTCACTTTCAAATATTCACAAACTTGGAAGTATCAAATAAATATTTTGTTGGCTATTTAATTAGTTTATAGCCAACACCTCTTAAATTTAAAATCATTCCATTTTTTAGTTTTTTCTTTAGTTTATGAACGATTGTTCTCATGCTTACAGCTTCCATCTCTTTGCTATCCCAAACATATTCGTGAATCATCTCATTTGTAACTGTGTTATTTATATTTTTTACAAGTAGACTTAAAAGTAGTTTTTCTTTACTGGTTAGTTCTATCTCAAAATTTGATTTAAACAAAGTTTGCTCCAGCAGATTAAAGGAAAAGTCATATCCTAAATCTATTAAAAAATCACTATTTTCATCTTTTTGTATATGACTTAAATGATATTGGATTCTTAAAAATAACTCCTCAAAATCAAAGGGTTTTTTTATGTAATCATTACATCCTAAGGTGTAAGATTTTTTGATATTTTCGATGTCAATCTCCGCACTAATCATAATAATTGGAACATTTAAATCATCTTTTCTAATGAACTCTAAAACCTTGTGTCCATCAAATCCTAAAACATTTAAATCCAAAATATATAAATCGTGTTTACTATTTAATATGGCATCAACAGCTTTATAACCATCGGTGAAACTATCCACAAAAAAACCTCTATTTTGTAAAGAGATTTTTATGATTTTATTTAAAGAGAAGTCATCTTCAAGTAAAAATATTTTCATAAAATCTCTCCTTTTAAAATCAGATTTTTTGGAAAAATATAAGTGAAAGATGTTTGGTTGTTTAAAGAGCTTACTTCGATTTCTATTTCATATTTATCACAAATCTCTTTTACAATATTTAATCCTAATCCAAAACCTACATTTTTATCTTTTTGTTGATAATAGGCATTAAAAATCGCTTTTGTATCAGCGATTTGTATTCCTTCATTTTTTATTTCAAGTTTATAAATATCTTCTTTTTTTTCTAAAATAATATCTATATTTGAGTCTTCAAAGGAGTATTTTATAGCATTTGAAAGGGTGTTATCAATAACTCTTTCTAACTCATAAGAATCCATAAAAATATCAAACTCTTCATGAATATCTAAACTCATATCAATATTCTTCACATTTGCCATTTCATCAAAAAAAGCCAATCTTGAAGATAAAAATCTCATCAAATTAATATGTGACATTTGCGAAACTCTTTTCTCTTTTTTACTTAAATAATATAAATCATTGTAGATTGAAGATAGTGATTTTGCAGAAGCTTTTATTGTTTCAAACTCCTCTTTATGTCCCAAGTTTGATTCTAAATTATCAATATTTAAACTTATGATACTAAGCGGTGTATTCATTTCATGGATGATTTTTTTTAGGAAAAAATCTTGTTGTTCCAAAAGTTTTGAAATAGTTCTTTTACTCTCAAAGATATTTAGTTGAGTTTTAATTCGTGCTTTTACTTCCTCTTTTTCAAAGGGTTTAGTAATATAGTCAACTCCACCTTCTTCAAAGGCTTTTACTTTACTTTGTACATCATCCAAAGCACTAATAAAAATAATAGGAATATCTTTTAAATTCTCTTCTTTTTTCAAAAGTTTACAAACTTCAAATCCATCAAGATTTGGCATTTTTATATCCAAAAGTATTAGATGTGGTGGATTTAGTTTTGAAGAACTTAGAGCAAAACTTGAATCTGTAGTTGCTCGAACTAAATAATCTTCCTCTTTTAAAAGTGTGTTTAAATAGTGTAAATTCTCAGTTTTATCGTCTATTATTAGTATTGTGTACTTTTTATCCATATAGTTATTCTTTTTACATAATGTAGTTTGTTAAGATTATAGATAAAAATTAATTAGGATTTAGTTTGAAATTAAAGAAACTTTTTATGTTACTGTTTATTTTAAATACAGTTTCATTTATTAGCGTTGCCGTTGTCATAAATAAATACCAAAAAGCCACAATAAAACTTGACGATGCATACAATATGCAGTATAAATCACTCATACTTGCCGATGAACTGAGACAAAGTAGTGATGATTTAACAAGAATGGCACGAACTTATGTAATAACTGGGAATCCTTTATTTGAAGAGCAGTATAAAACTGTTTTAGCTATACGAAATGGAGAGCTTCCAAGACCTAAAAGATACAATGGGATTTTTTGGGATTTTCTAACCCTAAAAGAGAATAACAAACCTTTACTTGATGGAGAAAAAATACCTCTTAGAGAACTAATGATTCAAGCAAATTTTCCAGAATCAGAGTTAAATCTTCTTTTTACTTCACAAAATGAGTCCGATGATTTAACAAATCTTGAACATAAAGCTATGAATGCAATCAAAGGAATTTTTCTAGATAAAGATGGAAAGTATACAATAACAGGTGAACCAGATTTTGCAATGGCTAGAGAACTTATGCATTCAAGTGCTTATCATTTGGCAAAAATTAGAATCATGGAACCCCTTGATAGGTTTTATAAAGCCTTTGAAAATAGAACAAAACAAAAAGTTATTGAAGCAAAACAGAGTCTAAAAGAGCAAGAGTTTACTGTAAATGTGATTGTTTTACTCTCTATAATTTTATTTCTGATGTCATTTTTTATTATTCTTTTTAGAATTATTTATCCAATTGATTTTTTGCGAAAAGTGATGTTGAAACTTTCTCAAAATAATATGGATATTGAACTTGAGAAAAACAAATTTGATGATGAAATGGGCGATATGATTGGAGCTGTTGAGATTTTTAAAGAAAATACTGAAAAGCTAATAAGTGGTGAGCAGCAACTAAAACTTGCAATTGAAGATGCAAAAAATGCAAATAAAGCAAAATCAATTTTCCTTGCTAGAATGAGTCATGAGTTACGAACTCCATTAAATGCAATTTTAGGTTTTGCAAATATTCTAAAAAAATCAATGAACGCAACAATTCAAGAAAAAGATAATCTAAACATCATCAAAAAAAGTGGCGAACATCTTTTAAATATCATTAATGAAATCTTAGAGCTGTCAAAAATAGAAGCAGGAAAAATAGAGATTTACTCAAAAAACTTTGATTTCTTTGGCTTAATAAAAGAGATAGAAGATAGTTTTGCCTTTAGATGTGAAGGAAAAAATTTAAAGTTTAATATAAATTTAGCAAATAATTTACCAAAATTTATAAAAGCAGATGAGCAAAGACTTCGACAAATTCTTATAAATCTTCTAGGAAACTCTTTGAAGTTCACAAATGAAGGAGAACTTTCTTTATATATTTATGCTTTAAACAATAAGCTATTTTTTGAAGTAAAAGATACGGGAATTGGTATTGATATAAAAAATCAAGAGAAAGTTTTTAAACCATTTGAGCAAGTACAACTTGACAATTACAGCCAACAAGGAACAGGTTTAGGTCTTGCAATTACAAAAGAGTTAATTACTTTAATGGGCGGAACTATTTATCTAAAAAGCAAAATAAACAAAGGAAGTGAGTTTTATTTTAGTATAAATTATGAAAAAGCAAATCTAGAAGAGTTAGAGATAAAATCCCAAGAAAAAGAGATTATTGGAATAAAAAAATCACAAGATGAAAAAACAATTTTAGTTGTTGATGACATAAAAGAGAATAGGGACTTAATAGTTCAGATTTTAGATTTTTATGGATTTAAGACTCGTGAAGCAAATAGTGGATTAGTTGCTCTTGAAATTTTTGATAATCAAAATGAAAAAATAGATTTGATTTTTATGGATATTTTAATGGAAGAGCTTGATGGCTTAGAAACTATGAAAATTATTAGAAAAAAAGAGAATAATTCTCATATTCCAATCATCGCACTTTCAGCAAATGTTTTTGAAGAGGATAAAAAAGAAGCAATAAACGCAGGAGCAAATGACTTCTTACCAAAACCAGTTGAAGAGAAGGATATTTTATTAATACTTAAAAAGTATCTAAATATTGAGTTTGAATATGAAGAAAAAGAAGAGGAAAAAATTGATTTATCGAAAGAATTAGAAAATCTTCCAAAAGAGTTTTTTGAAAAATTAAATGAACAAGTTTTATTGATGAATAATGAAGAAATTTTATTTTTGATAAAAGAGTATAAATTATCAAATAATTTACAAAGTTATATGCAGAATTTGCTGAATGAGTTTAAATATCAAGAACTAATAGATTTAAATAAAAAATATATGTAATCAAACAGTAATCGAGGAGTCCTAGAATTTCGTTATAAAAATCAAAAAAAGGTTATAACAAATGAAAAGATTCATGTTACTAGCACCATTAGCTGCATTTATGTTAAGTACAAGTTCTGCAACTGCAGCTGATTTCAAAGGAAGTGGAGCATCTTTCCCTTATAGTGTTTATCAAGGATGGATTGGTGCTTATCACAAAGCAACTGGAATTGAAATTGATTATATTTCAAAAGGAAGTTCAGCTGGTATAAAAGATGCTGTTGCAAGAACTGTTGATTTTGCAGGTTCTGATGAACCTTTAAATCCTTCTAAATTAGCAGCTGATAAATTATACCAATTCCCAGGTGTTGTTGGTGCTATTACTATGAGTTATAACATACCAAATACTCCTAAATTAAATTTAAGTAGAGCTGCTATTTCTGGTATTGCTCTTGGTAAAATTGAATATTGGGATGATGATCTTATTGCATCTGCAAATAAAAATGTAAAACTTCCTCATGAAAAAATCACTTTTGTTCATAGAGCTGATGGTTCAGGAACAACATTTAACTTTACTTACTTCTTAAGTAAAATTTCTACTGAGTGGAAAGATGCTTTTGGTGTTCAAAAAGATCTTAACTGGCCAGGTGATCACCATATTGGTGGAAAAGGAAATACTGGTGTAGCCACACTTATTAAACAAACTCCTTACTCTATTGGTTATGTTGATTATGCAGATGCTTCAGCTAACCAACTTCAAATGGCAATTGTTGAAAATAAAGAAGGTTCATATGTTGTTCCTGAATTAAAATCTTTCCAAGCAGCAGCTGCAAATGCTGATCTTGATCCTAAAAAAGATTTTTTTGCTGTAATTGCTGACCCAGCTGGAAAAGATGCATATCCAATCGTTGCTGCAACATTTATTTTATTACCAAAAGAAAATGTTGAAATGGACAAAAAAGTTACAGCATTCTACGACTGGTCATTTAAAAATGGTCAAGCCGTTGCAACTGAGTTAGGATTTGTTCCACTTCCTGAACCATTAACTGCTAAAATCACTGAATACTGGACTGCAAACGGTATTAAATAATATCTTTTTAATATGAGAAAACAGCTTGAAAGAATTTCAAGCTGTTTTTATTTTAATAAAAGAGATAAGTTTTTAAAAGTGTATTTTATGCATTTTTTAAAATTTATAAAGAATTGGTATCTTAATGGAAAAAATCTTTAAAAATCTCTCTTTGATTAGTGCAAGTTTTGTTCTAATTGTACTTGTGGCTATTTTTATTAGTCTATTTAATTCTGCTAAACCTGCTATTGAAGAGTTTGGTTTAAGATTCATAACTGAATCTGCTTGGGGGAAAGATGTTCCTATAGAAAAGAACCCTTCTGATACAGCTGAAAAAGTAGTTAAGGAAAAACCAGTAGTTTATGATGAATTACTTATGGGTTATGATGACACAATTACAAAAACAATTTATGGTGGATTAGTACCAATTGTTGGTACTTTACTTTCAACGCTGATTGCTATGGCTTTTGCTTTACCAATTGCCATGGGAATTGCAGTATTTTTAGCTGAAATTGCTCCTAAGAATATCTCAAATGTGGTTGGAATTGCTATTGAACTTCTTGCTGCGATTCCAAGTATTATTTTTGGTATGTGGGGACTATTTTATTTTGCTCCTATAGTTCAAGATATAGTTGGAGGTTATCAAGTATCGTTATTAACCGCTGGACTTGTTCTTGGAGTTATGATTCTTCCATTTATGGCAGCAATTACAAGAGATAGTATGAGAACAACTCCTGATGTATTAAAAGAGTCAGCTTATGCTTTAGGTGCTACAAAATTTGAAGTTATCAAAGATATTATCTTTCCTTATTCAAAAAAAGGAATTATAGGTTCAATTATTCTTGCCCTTGGTCGAGCTTTAGGTGAAACAATGGCAGTTGCTTTTTTAATTGGTTCAATATTTGTTTTAC
This sequence comes from Campylobacterales bacterium, assembly GCA_038248665.1. Taxonomy (GTDB): domain Bacteria; phylum Campylobacterota; class Campylobacteria; order Campylobacterales; family Arcobacteraceae; genus Aliarcobacter. Next base: position 10,809 of record JBBRXF010000046.1, read on the forward strand.
CTCAAAAATTAAATGACCCAACTGTATCAATTCCAGTTGCAATGGCAAATAATTTTGGTGAAGCTTCAGGTCTTGCTTTATCATCACTATTTTATTTGGCATTTTTATTATTCATAATTAGCTTTATCGTTATATCTATTGCTAAGTTCTATTTTTTAAGAAAGGCTAATTAATGAGATTACTTACAAATAAAATTATATTAATATTATCGACTCTTTCAGCTCTCGTTGGTTTAGCATTTTTAGCTTGGATATTAATAACTTTAATGGCAAAAGGACTTTCGTCTTTTCATCTTTCACTGTTTTTTACAGATTTAATTGATGGTGGACTTAGAAATCTAATTATTGGACAATTCATAATTGCTGGAATTGCTTCTTGTATTGGTATTCCAATTGGTATGTTAGCTGGAATCTATCTTCAAGAGTATGGAAATGGTAAGTTTGTTAGATTAATAAGAGACCTAAGCGATATTATGATGAGTGCTCCATCAATAGTTATTGGAGCATTCGTTTATGCAGTTGTTGTTGTTCCAACGGGAGGAACGAGTGGATTTGCTGGAAGTATTGCACTTGCAGTGATGATGATTCCAATTGTAATTAACACAACGGATAATATGTTATCACTGGTTCCCCGAGAATTAAGAGAAGCTGGAATGGCGTTGGGTGCAAGTAAGTACCGAGTTATCTTAGATATTATTATCAAAGCTGCAAAAGTTGGGATAATGACAGGTTTACTTTTATCATTTGCAAGAATCATCGGTGAAACAGCACCTTTACTTTTTACAAGTGAAACAAGTAACTTTTTTAGTTTAGATTTGACAGAAGCTTACCCATCTTTGACGGTAAGTATTTATAACCTTGCAAATGACCCTACGGAAGCAAGTAGAGATTTAGCTTGGGCAGCATCATTTATACTTACAATTTTGGTTTTAGTTATAAACCTAATTGGAAGATTTATTACAAGACACAAAGGATAGAATAATGCCAATAATGCGTATAGAAGATTTTAGTTTTACTTATGCTTCATCACAAACTAGATCGTTAAATAATATTAATTTAGAAATTAAAAGAAATACAATCACCGCTTTAATCGGACCTAGTGGATGTGGAAAGTCAACACTTCTTAGAGCTTTAAATAGAATTCATGATTTATATCCTGGTAATAAATACGAGGGTAAAGTAATGCTTTTAAATCAAGAAAAAAAAGAGATGGAAAATATTCTTGAGATAAAAAAAGAGAATGAGTTTATTCAATTAAGACAAAGAGTTGGTATGATATTTCAAAAACCAACACCATTTCCAATGAGTATTTTTGATAATGTTGCTTATGGTTTAAGAATATCAGGAATTAAAAACAGAGGTGAATTAGAAGGTCGAGTTGAAATGGCCTTAAAAGGAAGTGCTTTATTTGGTGAAGTAAAAGACCGTATGAATAAAAGTGCTATGGGTTTAAGTGGAGGGCAACAACAACGTTTATGTATTGCACGAGCAGTTGCACTAAAACCTGAACTTTTACTTTTTGATGAACCAACATCTGCCCTTGATCCAATCTCAACTGCTGCTATTGAAGAGTTAATTGTTGAGTTAAAAAAAGATGTAAGTATTGCTATTGTTACGCACAATATGCAACAAGCAAGTCGTATAAGTAATTATACTGCCTTTATGTACCTTGGTGATTTAATAGAATTTAATGAAACAGATAAAATTTTTATAAATCCAGAAAAGAAAAAAACAGAAGATTATATTACAGGGAGATTTGGGTGATGTTAAAAGATTATAGTGATAAATTAATTGAAATTAATGACAAGATGTTGGCTATTACACAAGATATTTTAGACGCAAACAAAATAATACTTGCAGGATTACAAGAGTGTAATAAAGAGTTATTAGATAATGCAAAAAATAATCTAAAGAATATGAGTTCAAGAACTACAGATATTGATAATTCAATAGTTAAAATATTAGCTTTGTATTCACCTGAAGCAAAAGATTTACGATTTGCAGTTTCATTTTTTAAAATATCAAATGAACTTCTAAGAGCCTCTTCAAATACAAGAACTTTTATTTCGGGTTTAAGTAATTATTGTACAGAATTAGATGAAACAACTGTAAAAGATTTTGCAGTACCTATGCAAAAATCAACAATTGAGTGTTTAACTTCTATTGTAAACATGATTAAAAGTAGTTCTAATGATGAGATACAAGAACTTTTTAATCAAATAGTTATTTCTGAAAATAAAACAGATGAATATTATGAACTTTTACAAGATAGTATTTATAAAAAAGCTCCAAATATTGATGATTTTGGTAAATTTACTAAGATATTAAGAGCACTCAGAAAAAGTGAAAAAATAGCTGATAGAGCTTTAGATGTAGGAACACTAATACATTTTGCAAGAATTGGTGGTAAGTTAGGTCCTTTAGAATAATTTGATAAATAATGAGTTCAAATATCACAAACTCTAAAATTAATCAAAAAATAAAAGAACAAAATGAATACTTTTTTCTAGAGGGAATTTTTCTTGCAAGTTTAATTCACCGTTAAATAGAAAAAGGAAACAGATGGTTTTAGATATGAATATTGAGTTATCAGGAATAGATGAAGAATTTTTGGATAACTTGGCTGAACTAATTGAAGATACAAGAGTGGAGTATTTTATAATAAATCCAAGAAGCAAAGAGGATTTAGAAAAAACTCAAGAGTTATGTGAAGAGTTTGAAAGATTTAAATACACACTTCCACTTGAATTTAAAAACCAAAAAGATAAAAACTGTGTTGCTATGAGAATTACAAAACCAGAAGAATTAAACTTGGTAGAAGGTTTACCTCTTGTTATAGATTCGCATAATCTAAATGATGAATTTATAAATATTTTAAATAATAGTGGAATAAAAGGTGTGATTTTAAATGCAAAAGAGAGTGATAACAGACTTACAAACTTTGCATATTCAATTTCCCATGATTCCCTAAAAGAGTGGACAAAAAAAGGGATAACTGATACAGACTACAATAGAATAGCACTTCAAAGTGATTATCCAAAATATAGCTATGATGAGCTTTTTGATGGTTTATTAAAAGATATTTCAGATTTAACATTTAGAGCAGAACAAACAATCGCAGCTGGTGGAACAAGAACTATACTGAAATTTTTTGGATTTTTTAAATAGTAATAGAAGAGGAAAAGGAAAAGTCACTTCTTCCCTTTTCTTTTTTTTGTTACAATGCCTAAAATTATTAAAGGCCTTTTATGGAAATAGAAATTTCAACACCTGCACTATTATTCCCAGCTATTTCACTACTTCTTTTAGCATATACAAACCGTTTTTTAACAACTGGACAACTTATTCGCTCAATCAGTCATCAAGCACGAGAACATGGTGGACAAGAACTTGCAGGACAAATTGATAACTTAAAAAAAAGATTAGAACTTACAAAATGGATGCAATTTTTTGGAGTAGTTTCAATGCTAATGTGTACAATCTCAATGTTTTCTCTTTTTCTAGGATTTCATGACGTAGGTAAAAAGATATTTGGATTGAGTTTACTTACAATGTGTTTGTCTTTATGTATTTCATTGTGGGAAGTTTATATTTCTTCAAATGCCTTGAATTTAGAGTTGAAAGATTTACATGAGAAGTGTAAATAAAAGACTTTTTTTAAGTCTTTTATTTTTTAACTTCATTTGGAGTATTTACTTTTTTTTCTTTATTAGCTGGATTATTTTCCACTTTATGTGGATAAATTAAATCATGTATAAATTCCAAAGTGTAAAACATATCATCTTTTTTTGTAGGCTGGAGTTTTGCAACTTTATCAGCTATTATATTTATCTCCCTTGGAATCCATGCAATTTTAATTTTATATTTTTCACATAATTTGACAATATGTGCCTCTCTTACAACCTGCTCATTATCTGATAATATCACTGTTTTTTTAAGTGTTTTAGATTTAATATAAGTTATTGCATTTAAAACAGCATATCTTTCTGCTATATGATTATTTGTAATATTTATTAGTTTAATTATTGAAGTTAAATTAATTTCTGGGTCATATAATGCAATTTGAAATTCTTTATTACCATTTTCACCTGCATCTACATATATAATTCTTTTTTTTTCTGTTGCCATAATCTATCCCGATTTAAAATAAGTATAATTTCTATAAATTATAACAATAGTAATGACTCACAAATGACTCTTTTTTATTAAATTTATAAAAAAGTATATGTAGTTATTCCCTTTCTAAAAAATCCAAAATGATTTTTTTATGGTCAAAAACCAACTTATCAAGTGGTATTTCATCTTTTTTATATACATAAACCTCTTTTGCATCATCTTGAGCAACAGGTTCTCCATAGGCTTTACAAACATAAACAACAGATGCTGTATGAAATCTTTCATCTCTTGCTGGGTCTGAATAAACTCCAAGAAGTGATTCAATAGTAACATCCAAAGAAGTTTCCTCTTTCATCTCTCGTACAACTGCATTTTCAACAGTCTCACCAATATCCACAAATCCCCCAGGAATTGCCATACCAAGAGGTCTATTTAATCTTTCAATTAAAACTATTCCTTGGAAATTTTCATTTTCATCATATAGTTTTATTATTCCATCAACTGCTAAAAATGGTGTTTTTATCATTTGTTTTTTCCTTTTTAAAATCCATAAATCAAAAAATCAATAGAGTTTTTTATCTCTTCTTTTTGATTTTGTAAAGTTGTAATTTTTGTTTTTAGCTCATTTTTATGGACAGCACCCATTTGAGAAGTTGTCAAATAAACCTTTTGATTTTCTATAACAAACTCTTTTGTCAAACCTTTGAAATCATTTTTATCTTTTACAAGAGGAATTACAACTCTTGTGTTTATAGAATCTAAAATATCATTTTGAATATCCAAAAGATAAGGAACTTTTTCATTTGTAAGTTCATTTTCATTTTTATATACATCAAATTGAGCCATTAAAACATCCTACTATGTTTTAAAATAAGCCCATCTTCATCTATTTTTTTATTATAAGATTCTATTGCTTCTTTATTCTCTTTTTCCCATTGCTTTTTTTTATCATCTTTTGAAGAGATATTTAGGTAATTTGTTAAGGCTTCTCTTATAATTTGAGTTTTCTTTTTTCCACTTTTTAGGGCAACTTCATCAAGATTTGTAAGTAGTTCGTCTTCTAAAGTTATAGTCATTTTTCTTGTCATAATAACTCCTTTACCATATTTTACCATACTTTTTAAAACATTATTTCTGTTGTTATTTTAGTTTTTCTAATAACTCTGATATTTCCAAATTTATCTTAGAAAAAGCAAACCATTTTTTACCCAAATCCTTCAAACTAGCACCAATATGATAAATCTCTTTTTTATCAATAATCAGAAATCTATCGTGAGAATTTTTGAATGTTTTTAGCGTAATATTGTCATACTGCTTTGAGTATTTTTCAAAATCAAGTTTGAGTTGTTTAGGAATAATATTTGTATAAATAGTTACTTTTATATTTGGTATTTTTGAAAATAGTGTTAAAACTGTATCATCTATATAATTATCTATTAGAATAATTTCATCTTTTGCACTTCTCAATAAATCAGAAATAAAACTATAAGAGTCATAAATTTGACCATCATAGAAAATACCTTGAGTTGTTTCTAAAGTATTGTTTTTTATAAGTGATTTGACATCATTCATTTGAGATTTTAAAATATTTACATCATTTTCTAAATTTACAAATCTTTCATTAGTAATTTTATCTGCATTTATTACATAGCCATTTTTAATGTAATTTTTTAAAATAGATGTTGCCCATTGACGGAATTTTGTAGCTGTAATTGAGTTTACTCTATATCCTATTGATATAATCATATCAAGATTATAGTGTTCAATATTTCTTTGAATCTCTCTATTTCCTTCTTTTTGAACTATCAAGAAAAACTTGATAGTTGAATTTGTATTAAGTTCTTTATCTTTAAAAATATTGTTGATATGTAAACTTATATTTTGTTTGGTTACACCAAAAAGCTCCGACAGTTGCTTTTTGAGTAAGCCAAATTGTTTCTTCATTTATAGAAACTTTTAGTTCTAATTCTCCATAAAATCACCTTTGAAAAGTTGTTTTATAACTTTATCAAAAAAATTAGTTCTGATCTAAAAATATTGCAAATTGTTATTTTTTCTTGATTTCAAAAAGAATGAATTTAGAGCTTAAAATGGAGGAAATTTAGTATGCATTCCAAAGCTAGAGCTTTGGAACGAAGAAAAAGTTAAATTTTCTTTCTATTTTAAAATGGTATTTCCTCATCCTCATAATAATTTTTTGTATCTAAAAATCTAGTTTCTAAATTATATAAAACTATATTTTGTTTATCTTTTGAAAGTCTTTCAAAAAAATGAGAAAAATTCTTTATTCTATCTGTAGAATAGCTTTTTTTATAAAAACGAAATTCTCCTTTTATAAATATTCGTAATATATGATTTGAACTAACGTAATCTTCTAACATAGTTTTTTGATTTAAATTTTTTAAATCTTTAATAATTTCTTCTATATTCATTTCAATGATAGCATTATTTTCTCTTTCTGAAATAGTCTCAGAAAAGATATCAGCAAAATCTTGATATGTTATTTTCTCATCATTTGTAAATAAGTTAGAAATTTTAGTGTTTTCAAGTATTTCTCTTTGAATCTCTATGAATGAATTTATTCTATTACTATAGTCTTTTTCTATCATTTTTTTTAAAATATGTTTATATTTAAAAGAAACATTAATTTCATTAATTATATCTTCAAATAATTTTCCTATAAAAAATATTTCAGTTTTATGGTTATATATTTTTTCTTCAAAATCATTTGGTAGTACACTTCCCCACCAATTTATAGTAATACTTTTTTTATTGTCTTCTTCAAAATTTATTTCTTTTCCAAACCCGAAGTCTATAATTTTGACATTATTTGAGCTATCTACC
>JBBRXF010000047.1:0-17230 GCA_038248665.1 Campylobacterales bacterium
CAGAAGCCTTTATATAACTTAAATACGGGATTAATTATATATTATTTATCTTAAATATATATGAATTTTTTTTATTTATCTTAAATATTATGTTTTGGTGACAGATTTATTAGTAAAATTTTAGATTTAATATAACTTTGGATAAAATCGGGGCATTTTATAAATAGGATTATATAAAAATGAAAAAAATAAATATAAAAGATTTAGAACTAGATATTGATATTACATATATTTTAAATTTATACGCTTCAAAAACTCCAATTATTATTGATGTAGAGGGTAACGTTTATACAAAACTCGAAGAAGTGGAAAAAAAAGCAGTAATTTATAAAAATATGGAAATAACACAATTATCTTCAATGTTAGATGCAAAAGCAATTGCATCTGCACTTTTTGCAGATTATAAACCAAATATTGTTGGAACAATTTGTAAAATCAAACCAGTTTCAAATTGGCAAAATATCATAGATTTAAACAAAGAGAATATGCTTTATTTTGATCACCAAAGTGATGGTGTTGAGATGTTTGAAGATAAAGAACTTGAAGATTACGGTTGGAATGCAAGTGCTTTAGAGATAAATTATAGAGAAATTAGTGAATTTATTGAAGAGTCTTGTGAGGGAGTTTTACTTTGTTACGATAATGAGATCCAATTTAGTGGTTTTGTAATTGTAGATGACGTTAACGATGTTAGACAAAAAGTAAAAGAGTACATCATAAATAAAGCAAATGAGAATATAAAAGAGCAATTAATTGATATTGAAGATGATGATGTTATTGAATCTTTAGATTTTTTTGCAGTAAAGGCGTAAATATATGGAAGACATAATTAAGGACTGGGGTTATTTAGCTCTATTTTTATACTCTTTTGGTGGGGGATTTGTGGGACTCGTGGTTGCAGGAGTTTTATCATATTCAGGAGATTTAAATATTTATATCTCAATTTTAGTTGCAGGTGTTTCAAATTTTTTAGGTGACCAGTTTTTGTTTTTTATAGCTAGAAAAAATAAAAATTATGCAAAAGATATGATGAAAAAATATGGCAGAAAAATTGCACTTGCTCATCTTATGATGAGAAAATATGGCTCTTTTGTAGTTTTTGTACAAAAATATATTTACGGAATAAAAACATTAGTTCCTCTTGCTATGGGACTTACAAAATATTCTGCTATGAAATTTAGTATATATAATGGATTTGCTACAGTAATTTGGGCTTGTATAATTGGATATGCAAGTTTTACAGCAGGGGAATATGTGCTAAGTTTAGGTGATGATTTCAAATATATTGGATTAGCAATTATTGTAGTAATTCTACTGTCAATCTCTTATGTATTTAAGAAAATAGAAAAAAAATAGTTCTTATTTCATAGTACTTTATAGTTTTGGATATAATATATAAAAAACTATAAAGGCCTTCCCATTTTAATCGAAAATTTTTCACAATTAAATCTTCCAAAAGATTTTTTAACAAACTTAGACTCTCTAGGTTATACAAAATTAACAGCAATCCAAAAAAAAAGTTTACCTTTAAGTTTAAATAATAGTGATTTAATAGCTCAAGCAAAAACAGGTTCTGGAAAAACAGTAGCTTTTTGTATTCCAATACTAAATAAATTAAATATCAAAAATTTTAGAATTCAATCTTTAATCTTAGCTCCAACAAGAGAGTTAGCAAATCAAATAGCTTTAGAAATTAGAAAACTCTCACGTCATATTCATAATCTAAAAGTTCTTACACTTTGTGGTGGAACTCCATTTAAACCTCAAGTTTTATCGTTAAGTCATGAAGCACATATAATTGTAGCAACTCCTGGAAGAATTTTAAAACATATTGAACAAAATAATATAAACCTTGAAAATATGACTACTTTAGTTTTGGATGAAGCAGATAAAATGCTTGATATGGGATTTTATGATGATATTATGGAAATAATTAATACTTTACCAAAAAATAGACAAACACTTCTTTTTTCAGCAACTTATGAAAAAAATATAGAAAAACTAGCTTCAAATGTATTAAATAATCCAATTACTGTAAAAGTTGAAAATGAAGAAAAAGTTCATATAAAACAAAAATTCTATGAAGTTAATGAAGGAAATAAAACATCATTAATTCCAGCACTTATTTCTTCAAACAAAGCAAAATCAATTTTAATTTTTTGTAATATGAAAATAACTTGTGATAAATTAGCCGATGAATTATATGAGTTAGGTTTAGATGTTTTAACACTACACTCTGATTTAGAGCAAAAACAAAGGGATGAAACAATTATTTTATTTTCAAATAAATCATATCCTATTTTAATTGCAACTGATGTAGCTTCAAGAGGTTTACACATTGATGATGTGGATTTAGTTATAAATTATGATTTATCGTTAGATGAGAAAGTTCATACACACAGAATTGGAAGAACCGCTCGAGCTGGAAAAGGTGGATTAGCAATATCTTTATACACTCATAATGATTTTGATAGGGTTGAACTAATAAAAGATACTTTTAGTGACATTGAAGATGAAAATATAGAAAAAATTGAAGATGATTTATCTTATAAAATTGACTCAGAATTACGAACAATTTTTATAAATGGTGGAAAAAAACAAAAATTAAGAGCTGGAGATATTCTTGGAGCAATGACTGCAGGGATTGGTTTAGATAAAAGTGATATTGGGAAAATTGATATTTTAGATTTTGCTTCTTATGTGGCAATTAATAAAGAGAAAATTTCTTTTGTTTTAGAAAAATTATCAAAAGAAAAAATTAAAGGTAAATATTATAGAATCTATGAAAAATAATAAAATAAAGGAAAGATATATTGTTTAGAAATACATTGTTCCTAAAAATAATTTTAATATTCACCTTACCTGCTTTAGGAATCTTGTACTTTAGTTCGGTTTTAGTTTTTGAAAAGATACAATCATTTAATGAAGTTGATGTAATAAACGATAGTTTAGTTTATTTAAGAGATACAGAAAAATTAATAGACTCTTTACAAAAAGAGAGAGAGTTAAGTGTAATACAATTTTTACAAAAAAGTGATGAAGTAAATTTAAGTAAAACTAGAACTCTTTCCAATCAAAAATTTGAAGATTTAATAAAACCTTTAGAAAATCCAGATTTAAATAATAAATTTAATAAATTAGTACAATTTAGAACTAGAATAGATAAATCAGATGTAACACTTGATGAAATTCTTGAACAATATAATGATTTTAATAAAGTACTTTTAGAGTCATTATCTATGCTTAAACCTATAAAATTAGCTTTTGATTTCAATAATGAGTTTAGAAATATCTCTTATTTTTTGAATTTTAAAGAAGCTACTTATATAGAAAGAACTATTTTTATTTCATATTTTATAAGTGATAAAATCAATGATAAAATTTATAATATGTTAATGAAAGATTATTCAATAGAAGAGATAAATAAAGATCTATTTTTAAATAATACAAATTTAGAAATGGTTCAAAAATATAACTCTAAACTTAATGAAGAGTATTTTAATAAAATTTTTATATTAAGAAATAATATTAAAAATAAAAACTTCTCACATTTTGAATTAAATCTTGAAGAGTGGAATAAAGTATCAAGTGAAAATTTGGAATCTTTAACAAATATATATAAAAACTTACTCTATTCTGTAGAAAAACATGTGGTAAGATTTGAAAATGATGCACAACTTGAAAAACAAAAAAGTCTTATATTCTTATTTGTTTCTTTTGCAACTTTAATTAGTTTATTATTTGTTTTAAGAAATATTATTTTTAATGAACAAAAAAGTTTTTTTAAAGTGCAAAAACATAAAGAAGTATATGAATTATTAAATAAAGCAAATAAGTTTTTATTAAAAATAGGGGATAAAAAGAAATTATTTTCAAATATTTGCGAGTTACTTTCAGAGAGTAATAAAGTTCAATTCTCTTTTATTTACGATTTGACAAATCGAGAGATAATTGCACATGATGGAGAATTAAAACAAAAACTATTAACTCAAAGTCATTTTTATAATGACAAAACGAAAGATAACATAATCTCTAAAACTATAAAGTGGGAAACTAATATTATTACTAATAATTTTTTAGAAAAAAATATTTCTGTTTTTTATGATGATGCTAAAATTTTAAAAATAAATTCGATGGCATGTTTTCCTATTAAAAAGTTTAACAAAGTAGTAGCTACTTTGGCAATTTATTCAAATGAATTGGGTTTTTTTGACCAAGAAGTTGAAATCTTATTTGATAAGTTGATTAGTGATGTTACCCATTGTTTAGAGAAGATTGATTATGAAGAGACTAGATTAAAACAAGAAGATGAATTAAGACTATCTTCTTATGCTTTTGAATCAAGTGAGCCTATGATAATTACCAATGATTTGGGTGATATTGTAAAAGTTAATCAAGCCTTTTGTAATGTTATGGGATATTCAAAAATTGAGATTATTGGTCAAAATCCAAGAATATTTAAATCTGTTCATCAAGATAAAAAATTTGCTGATGAGTTATGGAATAGTTTAAAAGTTCAAGGGTTTTGGAGTGGAGAAGTTATTAATAAAAAAGCTAATGATGAACTGATTCCACTAAGAAGTACAATAACTGCAATAAAAGATAAAGAAGGAAAAATTACTCACTTCTTAGGTCAATATATAGATATTGCTGAACAAAAAGATAAAGAAAAAGTTTTAGAATATCAAGCAACCCACGATAATTTAACAGGTTTACCTAATAGATTATTATTACTTGATAGAATTGAACATGCAATTACAAAAGTTGTAAGACATAAAATGGTTGGTGGATTAATTTTTATAGATTTGGATAATTTTAAAGAGGTTAATGATACTTTAGGCCACGATATTGGTGATTCATTACTTATTATGGTTGCAAAAAAAATTAGAGAAGTAATACGAGATGAAGATACAATTGCCAGAATTGGTGGAGATGAATTTATAGTTTTACTTGATAATGTTGGTAGTAATAAGATAGATGCAAGGGTAAACATCAATAATCTTGCAGAAAAAATAAAAGAGATATTAAATGCAATTACTCATATTGAGGGACATATAAATGTTTCAACTCCAAGTATTGGAATCACACTTTTTAGTGATTCAAGTGTTAGCGTAAAAGATATTATAAAACAAGCAGATACAGCTATGTATGTTGCAAAAAAACAAGGTAAAAATGCAATTGAATTCTTTGATTAAGCGAGTGATTAATAGTTTATGCTAGAATTGCGCCCTTATAAAATTATTAAGGAATTATTATGAAAAGTGCAACAGCAAGACATTTATTAGTTGATAGTGAAGCGTTATGTTTAGAATTAAAAGAAAAAATTGCAAATGGTGAAAAATTTGAAGACATTGCAAAAGAGTACTCTTCATGCCCATCTGGTTCAAATGGTGGAGATTTAGGAACATTTTTTCAAGGACAAATGGTTCCTGAATTTGATGCTGTAGTATTTAATGAAGCTGTAAATGTAGTTCATGGTCCTGTTAAAACAGACTTTGGTTTTCATTTATTAGAAACAACTTCAAGAAGAGATTAATTAAATCTCTTCTTCGACCTCTTTTAATTTCTCTTCTACTTCTTCATCCCATAAAATAGAAACACCATACTCTTTATCTGTAATTACATATTTAAAATATTCACTAGTTCCACGTCTTCCATGAAGTCTTACAATTACTTGTTCATCTTCTAGTAATTTTTTCATCTCATATTTTGAGAAGCTTCTTTTATTCCATCTTAAAAATACATTTGAATAGACTCTAAAAGTACAAGTTGAATCGGATGTAAATACAAACTGTTCACTGTCATCGTACTCTTTTTTAGCATTTTCACAAGAATAAAGATTTACTTTTTTTCCATTTGCAGTGCTTTTAATTGCATGAACATTACCTTTGCAATATGGACATTTTCCTAAGGTCATATTTTAAACTCCAAATAAATATTTGATGAATTTTACTTAAAATTTAAAGTTGTATTCAAAAATATTACAAATTGAAATTTATTTAGGGTGCAAGTCTTAAAATAGTCCATGAATTATCATTTTGAAGCTCATAAACAAATCTATCGTGAAGTCTATCTTGTCCACCTTGCCAAAACTCTATTTTTGTTGGTTTGATGATATAACCACCCCAAAAATCAGGAAAAGGAACTTCTCCTTTTACAAATTTTCTTCTTATTTCATCAAATTTCTGCTCAAGTAAACTTCTTGAACTTATAACTTGACTTTGGTGTGAAACCCAAGCTCCAATTTGACTCCCTTTTGGGCGTGAAAGAAAATATTTTAAAGACTCAGTTGTTGAGATTTTTTCAATATTTCCTTCAATTTTTACTTGTCTTTCTAAATCAAGCCACGCAAAAAGTGCAGCTGCTTTTGGATTTTCTTCTATTTGTTTTGCTTTATTACTTTTATAATTTGTAAAAAATACAAAACCTTTTTCATCAAAGATTTTGAGTAATACAGTTCTAATACTTGGCATCATATCAGTTCCAACGGTTGCCAAACTAAAAGCATTTGGTTCTATTAGTTTTGCTTCCATGGCTTGTTTAAACCAAAGTTCAAACTGTAAAAAAGGGTTTGGGTTTAAATCTTTTATATCTAAACCTCGTGTTGTGTATTTTGCTCGCAAAGCTGTTAAATCCAAAATTTATCCTTTGAATTAATTTTATTTATCTTAGCTAAATAAGGATATGTTTCATTCCCCAAAAATGTCGAATAATATATTTCTAAGTTCAGTTTTCATCTCTTGAGTTAAATATTTTTTAGTTGAATACAAATAAAATGGAACAGTATTTCTCATTGAGTGTTTTAATCTTTTTCTCAAAGTTGAAATTTCATCAATATTTATAAGTTCTTCCCCATCATACAAATAAAAATCTTTAGCAATTCCCAGTTTAAATGAAACTATTTGGTATGAGAAAAACAGATCTTCGCTGTCACCTTCATATTTTTTTATAAATTCATCCAAAGCTGTTTGAAGTTTCTTTAGATTAGTTACAGTTATATATCCAAAACTTTCTCTAAATTTGTATCGTTCAACTGTTGTAAAATCAAGTACTTTGTAAAACTCATTTAGATTTTTCCAAGGGCTTCTAAATCTTCTTTTCCCAAATAAAACTTCTTCAAAACAGTACATATATTTTATATCTTCAGGTGTTTGAATCTCTTTATCTTTTATTTCAAAATATTTGGTTTTAAATAGTGAAATTAGCCAGTTTTCATCAAGCATTGAAATAGTATCAAGCTCTTTTGTTTTATTTTGATTTTTAAAATTCCATAACATAGAGATATTATTTGAAATTTTTTCATTTATATCGCCAGATTCAAAATATTTATCTGATAAATATTGAACTACATTTTCAAGTAAAGTATCTGTTTTTGCAATTCCATGATTAAAAATTACTTTTTTATATAGATTAAATCTCATTTCAAGCATATGTTCTAAATCAATTAAACTCATATCAAAAAAACTCAAATAAAACTTTGCATCTTTTTCAACTAAAACAGCTTGTTTAGTGATTCTAATATGGTCATTTGGACCTGTTATATAACCACTTGCTAACATATCACGATTTATATAATCAAGCCTATCAGCATCAACTGTACTATCTATGAAATTGTGTAAAACTTTAAAATCAAAACCTTCAAAAACTTGTTCTTCTAAAATCAAAATAGCTAATCTTTTGATTAGTTTTAAATACTCTTTTTCATAGGATTTTACAAGTAGTTCTTCAAGTTCATAATCAAAAAGTAATTTTAAAAGATTTTCTCCAATAGCTTCATGTAAAACTTCTTTGCTGTTATTTGTAATCTCTTCATAATTGTTTTTAAATCTAAGTTCTTTTTCACAAAGAATCTCTAAATTTTGTTCTTTTTGTTTTATCTTGTCATAAACTTTTTTTAGAGCATATTCAACTTGATGTGAAAATGGCAGATGCCCAACATCGTGAAGTAGGGCAACTATTCGTAAAGTTTGTAAAAAAATAGTATAAGTTGCTCTTTGAGCTTTTGATTTTGTAGGAATTGTAAATTGATAAAGTGCTTTATTATCAAAATATTCCATATCATCAATGCTAACTTTTAGATTTTCTTCTTTTATGATAAAAACTATCACTTTTTTCAAAGATGATAAAAAATCATTTTTTGTTCTTTTATCGGCATTCAAAAGTGCATTTTTAAACATAAAAGATGCTAAATGCATGGTTCCAAGACTATGAATAAACCTCTTTGTTGTAATTGATGGATATGAAAAATAAGCCAAAGCATTTTGTGTTATAAATTGTAATCTATTTACTATTTTTGTTTGAAGAATTTTATCTTCAAGTTTTGTGTACTCAATATGATTGTATATTGTGTCATTTATAAGTCTATTTTGTATTTTTTATCCTTTTATCAAAGTTATAAATTAAATAATCTTAGCTATTAAATAGTTTATATATGCTTTAAAAAGGATATAAAGGCTATAAATTTCTACTATAAAAAGCTGTAATACTTGCCATTAATGTGGCCATTGCTAATATCATCGCACTAAATACAAAGGTAATTTCAAATCCATATATATCAAAAAGTAATCCACCAAATGCTGCACCTAAAGTTATTGCTAATTGAATAATCGCAACCATTAATCCACCTCCAGCTTCTGCTTCATGTGGTAAAACTTTACTAAGCCAAGTCCACCAAGCAACAGGAGCTGAAGTTCCTAAAAATCCCCAAAGAGCCATCAAAATAAATATTACTGTTACTGAATGGGCAAAATAAATAAGCCCAATAACAATCAACATCATTAAAAATGGAATAATGATTAATAAACTATATAGCCTTGTTTTTAAAACATCTCCGATTATAAAAGTTCCAATAAGCCCACCAATTCCCATAACTAATAAAATCAAAGATAACATCTCAAAATCAACTTTTGTTTGAGTCTCTAAAAAAGGACGAAGATAAGTAAAAAGAGCAAATTGTCCCATAAAAAAAAGCATTGTTGAAAGCATTCCTAAAGTTACTTTCCATTGTTTTAACAGTTTAAATACACTACTCAATTTTGGTTTATGACCATAAGTATGTCTTGATGGAAGTGATGGCATAGATTTATATAACCAAATAAAAGCAATTATTGCAATGGGAACAATACAAAAAAATGCACCTCTCCAACCAATAATTCCTCCTAAAAAACTCCCAAGTGGTGCTGCTATCATTGTTGATAAGGCATTTCCACCATTTAAAATTGCCAATGCTTTTGGAACTAAATGTGAGGGAACTAACCGCATAATAGTTGCCGCTGACATTGACCAAAAACCACCAATACAAATTCCTAAAAGAGCTCGTCCAATCATTAAAATCATAGCATTTGAGGCATTTGCCACTACAATACCTGATATTCCCATTAAAATAGTAAAAAACAGTAAAATAGTTCGTCTATTAGTATGTCCAATTATTGAAGTTAAAAAAAGACTAGTTACTAATGCAAATAGACCTGAAATTGAAATAGATTGCCCAGCATATCCCTCTGTTATAGTTAAATCTGTGGCAAGTGGTGTTAGTAAACTAACAGGCATAAATTCGGATGCCACTAAAACCATAGCACATAAAGACATTGCCCAAACTGCACTCCATAAAGGAGTTATATTTTCATTTTCTTTCATTATTGACCTTTGAAAATTTATAAATTATTTATGTAAGATTAAAATTACAAGAAGAGTTTTTCTTCTTGTATGGTTAGGAATTATTCTAAATCGAAAGTAATTTTTATATCATCACTTCCAAGTGTTTGAGCTAACATATTAGGATTATCAATTTTTCCAACTTTTGTATATTGATAGTTAGTTGAAAAAGTTTCATAAAAAAGAACTAAACTATTGTCATTCCATAACATTAAATCACCAGAATTAATCATTTTTGGGCTGAACTTATCCATTGGGAAACTTTTTGGAAAATGAAAATATTTTTCATTTTTATTCAAATCCCTCATATTAAGTGATATGGGTAACATTTTTTTAAACTCTTTGGCTGTTTCATTTTCAAACAAAGTTGCAACAAATACCTTTGTTCCTATGATTACTTTTATTTTATTGTTCATATTATTTTCTTTTTGTTCTATTTCATTTGCCATTACAATTGTAAAACCTTGTATAAATAGAAACAACCATAAAATAATTGAATATTTAATTTTCATGTTTTATTCAAAAATTTATTAAATTGTTGCTATATCAATAACATATCTGTATCGAGCTTTTTTATTTTCTACATTTTTCCAAGCTTGATTTATTTCATTTGCTTTTATGATTTGTATTTCAGGTAAAACATTATTTTTTGCACAATAATCAATCATCTCTTGAGTCTCTTTCATTCCACCAATTAACGAAGCATTAAAATTAACTCTACTTACAGATAGTCCAAGATTATTTAGAGTAATTTGAAAATTCTCAGGCATTCCAACTTGTGTAAAGAAACCATAAGGTTTTACAACACTTGCATATGAAGCTACATCAAATTGATAAGGAATTGTAGAAATCATATAATCCATTTGTCCTTGGTATGCTAAGAATTTTTCTTTGTTATCCACAACAATTACTTCTTTTGCTCCAAAAGCTTTAATATCTTTTACTTTATCAGCACTTGTAGTAAACGCATAAACTTCAGCTCCTTTTGACACAGCCAATTTAACAGCCATATGTCCTAATCCTCCAATTCCAGCAACAGCAACTTTATCACCTTTATTAATTTGGGCTTTCATAATTGGTGAATAAGTTGTAATTCCTGCACATAAAAGAGGAGCTGCTTTTTCAAAACTTAAGTTATTTGGAATATGTACTGCAAAATGGTTATTTACAACAATATGAGTTGAATATCCTCCTTGAGTAATTTTTGTAGGTTCTCTTTCATCTGCATATCCATAGGTAAATTTTGTACCATCTTCATATTGTTCTTCTTCACAAGTAGTACAACCATCTACCATACAACCAACTCCGGCTCTATCACCAATTTTAAATTTAGATACATTTTTACCAATAGCAGTTACAACTCCTACGATTTCATGTCCTGGAACTTGAGGATATTGTTGTTTTCCCCAATGTCCTTTTTCTTGATGAATATCAGAGTGGCAAATACTTGCAAATTTGATTTCAATTAAAATATCATTATCTCCAACTGCTCTTCGTTCAAAAGTCCAAGGTTTTAATATTCCCGATTCATCAAAAGCAGCATAAGCTTTTGTTTTTACATAATTATTCATTTTTATTCCTTCTTTTGCTAAAACTTCGCTGGATTTAAAAAGAACTAAACCTGCACCAATCATTGCTGAATTTTTTATAAACTCTCTTCTTGAATCTTTGTTTTTCATTTTTAATCCTTTAGTATTATAATGCACATAAAAAAATCTGGCTAGAATATTAATCCATACAAGATGCCTAATTCTCTAAAAAGATAAATTTATTATAAATTAGGCAGTTTTTTCTTTTGAAGAAGTAACATATGTTTTAGGAGATGCTCCAAACATTCTTGAAAATTCTCTACTAAACTGTGAAGGACTTTCATAACCTACTAGATACGCAGCTTCTGAAACTTCGATGTTTCTTACCATTAAAAGTTGTTTTGCTTCTTCAAGTCTAAGTTTTTTTTGGAATTGAATAGGAGACATAGAAGTAACTGTTTTAAAGTTTTGATATAAAGATGATTCGCTCATTTGAATTAAATCAGCTAATTCTTTGATATTGAGTTTTTCACTAAAATTGTTTTTTATTTCACTAATAGCTTTAACAACTTTATTTGATGTAGTTCCATCCATTGCAAATTTATTCAAGAAATAGCCACTTTTATCATTTACTAAAGTATATAAAATCTCTTTTATTATAAATGGTGATAAGTAATTTATATCTTCATTTGGTTTATCTAGTAGTTTAATAAGTCTTGAAATTGGCTCATATAATCGCAAGTTTAAATCATCAAAAAAGAGACCTTTTTCAGATTTTTTTTGAAATTGAAGTTTTTGTGGATTTGTATTTTTCAGTACTTCATAAATATCTTCAATTTTAAATTTTATTCTTAATGACATATAAGGCTCAATTTGTGAAGCTTGGGTTATTTTTACATTAGCCGGAACATGAGCTGAAGAGAGCAGATATTCATTGTGATTGTAAGCATACATTTTATCACCAAAACCTACAGCTTTACTTCCTTGTAAAATAATACATAAAGATGGTTCATACATGATACTGCTAAATTCTGATGGAACCTTTGAAAAATAAAAATCTAAACAAGATATTTCAGATTGAATTGCTCCACTTAAATCATATTTGTTTTTTAGAAAATTAATCAAATCAAATCGGTATTCATCTAAATGTCTGTTCATAAAAGTTCCTTGTATTAAATAGTGAAGTTTATTTTATTATATAAAATAACTGAACAAAACAATATAAAGATTCTCTAATTTATTTGCCTAATTCTCCAATTTATATATTTAGAGAATCAGGCAAGTGATTTGTAAAATTATTCTATTGGGAAAAAAAGATTTCTGCATTGATATTGATACACTCGAAGATATGAAATTTTTAGAGATTTTATAAATAGAAAAGATTAATTAATCTTTTCTATTTTCAAAGATTCTTTCAGTAAATTGGGCAAATTTACCTCTAACTGCTTTTTCAAGTTCTATTGCAAACATTTTAAGTTCAGGGTGAAGTTCATTTGTTTGTTTTAGAAGAGTAGTCAAACCATTGTTATATTTATTTAAATATAAGTTATCAATTTGTCTATTTGAACCAATAACTATTGCCATGCAACTTTCATCAAGTCTTGAAAGTATCAATTGGGTTGTTTTTTCACTAGAGTTTTGCCATTCGTCCATTATCACGATTGAAGCTGATAATGTTCTTCCTCTTGCTTCCCCTGGCCAAAGGGTTTCTATACAATATTTTGATTTGAGTTCATCAATTTTAGATTCTATTGATTCTTGATTTTCTCTATTTTCACTTTTCTTTAATTGTTTTTTTGCAATAAATTCTAATGTATCGCTCAAAGCCATATTATAGATTCTAAATTTCTCATCATTTCCTGATAAATATCCAATATCAGCACCTTTATCCAGCGATTCAATAGAGTTTCTAACATATACAATTTTGTCATATAAACCTAAATCTATAAGTCTCATGGCACTCACTATTGACATCAAAGTTTTTCCACTTCCAGCTTTTGCATCAATTACTAATAAATCATACATATTTGATAAAATAGCTTTTGTGAATAGTTTTTGTTTTAAATTTACAGGTTTTACATTTAATGCTTTAAAGTCATTCTCTTTTAAAACATCAATTCTTTTATCATGAATAATTGCATACTCTATATTTCCATCACTGCTTTCAAAACTATAAGCAAAGTTTTCAGGCTCGTAATTTTCATCTATTAATGTAATATCTTTATTTTCTAAACTATTAAATAAAGATGAATCAAACTCTATGGATTTTACAAAATTGAATCTAGGAACTGTTGATTTATCATCATGAAGGGTTTCTGTTTTTATACTTTTAAAAAGGGCAAAGGTTCTAGCGTATACATCTAGAGATAAAAAGATTGTTTGACAACCTTTATAGTATTCTTGGGCAATTGAGGCAACTTCAATAATTCTTTTATCATTTGATTCAGAAATGTGGATTTGCTCAATTACAGTATCGTATTTGTCTTTTGAAATAATATCAAGATTTAGTTCATCATTAAAAAGTTTCACAACTTTAAAGCCAAGTTTATAATCAACCTCTTTTATTTTCATCTTTGCTAATAGTCTTGCAAACTCTCTTGAATAATACCCAAGTTCATTAACTAACTTCTTTTTATCCTCTAATTCAAGAAGTACAGTTTCAGGTACTACGATGTGGTTAGTTTTATTGTCGGAAATTTTGTAGAGATTTTGAAGATTTTGTAAGATGATGTTTGTGTCTAGGACATATACTTTTTCTTTCATAAGAAATTCTAACATAGATTAATAACAAAAAAGTTACATTATTAGAATATTTTTTATAAATTTGATTTAAAATTATTTTCTTATTCCTTAACTTTACATAAATAAATGTACAATAATAAAAAATAATTAATTAATTTAAGGATGCTTTTGAGTTTAACAACAGAATACTATTTATTATTTATATCAATTTTGATTATTGTATATTTACTCTCTAAATTAAAAGAGAAAAGAAAGTTAAAAAGAGAGAATCATTTATTAAAACAATATAGAGAAGTGGTAGAAGAAAGTAATATTATTTCTAAGTCGGATTTAAAAGGTAATATAACCTATGTAAATGATAAATTTTGTGAAGTTACTTTATATGAAAGAGAAGAGATTATAAATAAACCTCATAGTTTATTAAAAGGTGAAAATTCTAAAGAGACTTTCAAAGAGTTATGGGAAACAATAAGTAATAAAAAAACTTGGCATGGAGTTCTAAAAAACAGAAGAAAAGATGGTGAGTTTTATTATGTAAATATCACAATTAAGCCTATTTTAGATGAAGATAATGAAATAATAGAGTACATTGCAATTAGACATGAAATAACAGATTTAATTCATAAATCAGTAGAATTAGAAAAAAATTTAAGGGAAGATTTCCTTACAAAAGAAGGGAATAGATTTAAATTATTAGAAGATATTAAAAAATCAAAAAAACCTTCATTAGCACTTTTAGATATAAACAGATTTGGTGATATAAATGATTTTTATGGATATGAAATTGGGGATGAAGTTTTAAAAATTGTTTCAAAAGAGTTTAGAAAGTTTATGGGTAATAAATACTCTTTATATAGAATTTATTCCGATGAATTTGCAATTTTAGCAGATAATGAAGAGAGAGAACATTTTATCAGATTTATTAAACTTATTGTAGATTTTGTCTCTTCTAGTCCTTTATTAATAAAAGGTAAAGAGATATACGTACAAATGAGTTTTAGTCTCTCTTTTGAAGAAAAAAATAGTATAAAGAAAACTGCAAATATAATTAAACGATATTCAAAAGTAAATAAAGATGTTCATATTTATGATAAAAAGTTAGAAATCGAAAAAATTTATGAAAAAAATATTATGTGGACGAGAAAATTAAAAAAAGCATTTGAAAGTGATAATATTGTTCCTTATTACCAAGCAATATTTAACATAAAAACAAACAAAATTGAGAAATATGAAGCATTAGTGAGATTAATTGATGAGCAAGGAATTGCTATTTCTCCATATTATTTTTTAGATATTGCAAAAAAATCTAAGCAATATTTAAAACTTACAAAAGAAGTTATAAAAAAATCATTTGAATATTTTAAAGATAAAGATTATGAGTTCTCTATTAATTTGACACTAGAAGATATAAAAAGTAAGAATATCTCTTCATATGTAATGGAGATGTTAAAAGAGTATGATAATGCTTCAAAAGTTGTATTTGAAATTGTAGAATCAGAAGGTATAGAAGATTTTTCACAAGTTAATAGTTTTATTGATGCGGTAAGAGCCTTAGGTTGTAAAATTGCAATTGATGATTTTGGGAGCGGATATTCAAATTTTGAGTATTTGATAAAATTAAATGCGGATTATATAAAAATAGATGGCTCTTTAATTAAAGACATTTTAGTAAATAAAAATAATGAAGAAATTGTAATAACGATTGTTGATTTTGCAAAAAGACAAGGATTTAAAACAATAGCTGAATTTGTATCATCAAAAGAGATATTTGATAGAGTTAAAGAGTTAGGAATTGATTATGCTCAAGGATATTATATTTCTGAACCAAAACCTGAAATTATAATAGAAGCTTAAGAGTTTACTCTTAAGCTTTTGATAGTTTTGCAAGATTATTAATCATAGAAATTGCAGTTTCTTCATTTAAAGGTTTTTCATAAGTTGTTAAAATTTCTCTTGCAAGAATATTTGAACCTAAATGTTGAAACATTATTCTCATAGCTTGAAGACCTTTTGCTCCACCTCCACCACTATGCGTTGCAAGAGCAACAATTTTCTCATTAAAAGCATCTCTCCAATCTTTTGTAGCTCTTGAAGTCCATGCCATTGCATTATTTAATACAGGAGGCATTACTCCATTGTATTCAGGAGCTACAATAATAAACGCATTTAATGCTAATATTTTTGAAGCAAGTGTCAAAGCATTTTCAGGTATTCCATTTTCTTGCTCTTCAACTGTACTATAAAGTGGTAATCTTAGATCAACTAAATTTATTAATTCTGTTTCATGGTTTTGACTTAGTGCAAGTTCTTGTAATTTTAATCCTAATTTTAAGTTGTTATTAGAACTAGCTACTAATATTCCTATTTTTGACATATTTATCCTTATTTGTATTTTTTAAAGAATTTATTATATCAAAGGAATACTTTTATACTATATAAGATAAAAAATATCTTATTCCTACATATAAGAAGTAAAAATAGATGGTACACTTTTTGTATATTAAAAAATAAAACAAAGGAATCATATGGTTTGTAAATTTCAGGAGATAAGTGATTTTTTTCATAAGTACTCACAACTTTTAGAAGGTATTGAAGAACAAGAGTTAAAAGAGCTATTAGAAATATTTCCCCATGCATGTAAATTTGTAAAAACACTTGATGAAGATATTGTTAATTGTGATGATCTAGATAAAGTATCAGAAAAAACTTTAGAGTTACTAAATAATGCATATGATCATGAATATACAAAAGATGATATTTTGAATTTTGCAAGTGCAATATGTAAAATATTTGATATTGTTGGTGCTCCTAAATATCATGTTCCATTCATTCTGGTTATCTTGGCTAAACTTTAATAGTTAATTTGGAAAAATATTCTAAAATTATTTAATTTTCAGATGAAAAGAAAGAATTTTTTATAATCTAATATACTAGCTTAGGATATCATTGGTACAATTTTGAAACAATTTTAAATTTTTGTGATTTGAAAGATTATAAAATAAGGATTGTTTTACATATGGTGCGAATGGTGAGAATCGAACTCACACTCCGAAACCGGAACGGGATTTTAAGTCCCGCGCGTCTACCTATTCCGCCACACTCGCACATGTGTATATAAAGACTTCAAAAGAAGTGGTGGTTCGAGACAGAATCGAACTGTCGACACAAGGATTTTCAATCCTTTGCTCTACCGACTGAGCTATCGAACCATTTTCATTTGAAAAAGTGGTGGTGAGAGAAGGATTTGAACCTTCGAAGCCGTAGGCGGCGGATTTACAGTCCGCAGGATTTGACCACTCTCCAAC
>JBBRXF010000048.1:0-16737 GCA_038248665.1 Campylobacterales bacterium
ATGCCGATGGATATACAAGAATGTTATCAGGTAAAGGAAAAGTTTTAGTTAATGGTTCAATAGTTTCTGTAATTGGAAATATATGTATGGATCAATGTATTATTGATGTAACAGGTCTTGATGTTAAAATGGGAGATGAAGTAGTTTTATTTGGAGGAAATGATTCAAATGGAATTTCAATAGATAGTGTTGCAGATTTATTAAATACAATTAATTATGAAATTGTTTGTATGATAGATAAACGAGTTCCTAGGTTATATATAAAAGAGGGTAAAGAAATTTATTTTAAAGATTATGTATTAATTATAAGTGATAAAAAAAGCTAGTCTAAAATAGACTAGCTTTTTTTTAGTCTACTAAAAGAGTTCTATAAAATTCTCTATATTTAGTATCTTTTTCATCTCTAGCTTTCATAGCAGCACGTGGATGTTCATTTAGTTGACCAGTTAACATATATGGAATACTATATCCCCAATCTAACTCTTTTTCAAGTGGAACGATGAACTCTTCAATAAATTTTAATACAGGCATTAATTTATATTTTGGATTTTTTAAGAAACCAATTAATAATTCAAGTGGGCAATTTCCTGCACCTCTTCCTAAACCAGAAATTGTAACATCTAAAAAGCTTGTTCCATAAATCATAGCTTCTAAAGTATTTGCATAAGCCAATTGAAGATTATTGTGTGCGTGAATTCCGATTTTTTTACCAGATTCTTGTGCCACTTTTAAATATTTGTCTGTTAATTTTTTGATTTGTTCAGGATAAAAAGAACCAAAACTATCAGCTATATAAATAACATCTACGCTAGTTTTTGCTAATTGTGCTAAAACTTCATCTAATTCATCATCAAATGATTTTGAAATAGCCATAATATTTACAGTTGTTTCATAACCTTTTGCATGAGCATCTTCGATTAATTCGATTGCTGCTGGGATTTGGTGAATGTATGTTGCAATTCTTATCATATCAACAACACTTTCAGATTTTGGTCTTAATTCTTCTTTTAAGCTTCTTCCAATATCAGCCATAACAGCGATTTTCATATCTGTATCATTATTTCCAACAATTCTTCTAATATCTTCTTCTTTACAGAAATTCCAAGGACCATATTCATCGACACTCATAATAGTTGGAGATACATTTTTCCCAATTTCCATATAATCAACACCAGCAGCTACGCAAGTTTCATAATGTGCTTTTACAAAAGCATCGCTGAAATGGTAGTTATTTACTAATCCACCATCTCTGATTGTACAATCGAAAACTTTTATATCTTCTCTAACTGTTAGTATTGAACCTTTTTTTTCAATCATTATTGTTCCTTGTTCTTTCTTCTAAATAATTGTTAATATAATACCTAAAAGGCACTCAAATTCATCTTTAATAAGATTTCATGCCTAAAACTTCTTCTACTTTATTGTAAGAATAAAAAGCAAAATTCTTATTTTTTGCCTTTATTGTATAAACTGCCATTCTATCTGCTAGTTCATTTCCCTCAACTCCTGCGTGACCTTTTACATGATTTATCTCTATTTTTGTTTTTAGGTTTTCATATAAAGTGTGAGCTTCCTTTATAAGTTCAAGATTTTTTATCTCTCCACCTTTTTTACTCCAACCATTCTTTTTCCATGAATATGCCCAAGTTGTAATACAATCAATGGCATATTTTGAATCTGAAAAAATAGAGATGATATTATCACTACTTGTTTGTTTTGCAATGACTAAAGCTTGATGAAGAGCATTTAATTCAGCGATATTATTTGTTCCTTCTTCTTCGTAAGCTCCATAAAGTAAAACAGGATTCTTTTTGTTTGAATAAATAGCTAATCCACTTCCAGCATTTCCTGGATTTCCAGAACATGCTCCATCACAATAAATTCTAATATATTCATCATCTTCATTTATTTCAACTTTTTTTTCACTTATTTGCTCTTTTGGAAGTTCATAAACTGATTTTACTTTTATATTATTAAACTCTAAAACCATGTGATAGTTTTTTATTATTTGCTCTTGTGCTTTTAGTGCTAAATCACCTTTTAAAAGCATAAGTAAATTCATATCATTTTTTGAAACTTCTTTATCTAAAGCCTGATTTTTCCAGTTCTCAACAGAGGGATAAACTAAACCTAGAATTTTAAATTGTTCTTTGTTTAGTGTATCTTTATGTGAAATTAATTGGATAAAACTATTGTCTATTTTCATATTTTATTTTCTTTATATTTTTTAATTTGGAAAGAATTGTACTTAAATATACTATAACCCTTGCTTTTATTTTTTTATTCTGTTAAACTGTAGGCACTAAAGATGAATCGAGTTTCATCTGTTATTTGCCTTTTATTGATTACCCACAGCGTTAATATTACTCATCTAGACAACAAGCTCATTTTTATCTTTTTAATTACTTCATTAAATTGAAGAAAAAAAAGGAAATCATATGTCAATTACACATATAAAAACAAACAAAAAAATCGAAGTTTTATTAAGACTTTTAAAAAACAATGAAAGTTTAGAGGACGCAAGTTCTAAAGCTGGATTAAATATAGAAAAAACAAGATTAATACTTTCTGATAAAAAATAATATATTTATTCTTCTATAATACCTAAAAAACAATTATTGATATGAGTCAAAAAAAATAATAATAAATTCTGCTAATATTAAAGAAAATACTAGCGGAGAAATAATGCTAAATAGACTATCTATAAAACAAAAGCTAATTTTAATTATGATGATACCTTTAACGGTTGTTATATTATTAGCAGCAAAACTTGCTTTTGATTCATTCTACACATCTAAAAACTTAAGAAGTTTAGATGCGGTAGTAAATCTTTCAACAAAAATTGGTGCTTTGGTTCATGAAACTCAAAAAGAGCGAGGTATGACAGCAGGATTTTTAGGAAGTAAAGGTGAAAAGTTTAAATCAGAATTATCTACACAAAGAATAAGTGTAGATGAAAAAATTAAAGATTTAAATCTTTTTTTAAACGAATTCAATAAAGATGCTTATAGTTCAGAGTTTAGTGAAAACTTAAACAATGGATTAAAGCAACTTTCAAATCTATCAAATATTAGAGCAAATATCTCTTCACTTTCAATAGAAACTACCCCAGCAATTGCTTATTATACAGAAGCTAATAGATTGTTGTTGAATGTTATTGGAACAATCACAAAACTATCAACAAATGCAAAAGTATCTCAAGAGTTAGTATCTTATATGAACTTTTTATTATCAAAAGAGAGAGCTGGAATTGAGCGTGCAATTGGTACAAATACATTTGCTAGAAATAATTTTGCTGTTGGTATGAAATCAAAATTCTATACATTAATCGCAGAACAAAATGCATATTTAGACTCATTTCTAAAAGTTAGTGATTCTTCTGTAACAAAATTTTATGCGGATAACATGAAAGGTGAATCAATTGAAGAAGTAGAAAGAATGAGAAAAATTGCACTTTATAGTGATGTTGATTCAAATTTTGGAGTGGAACCTCAATATTGGTTTACGAAAATTACTGAAAAAATTAACTTATTAAAAAAAGTTGAAGATTTTATTGCAAATAATTTAATAGCCACAATTGATAATGAAATGAATGATTCCCAAAGTAATATGATTGTTTTTGGATTTTTAAGTGTATTAGGTATTGCCTTAACTATGATTTTAGCAAGAACTATTGCTTTTACTATTTTAATAGATGTTGATTCTGTTAAAAGAGGAGTTGAGAATTTCTTTGCATTTATTAATTTTGAAAGAGATGATATTGAATTAATTAAAGTAAATTCAAACGATGAATTAGGGATGATGTCTGAAATTATAAATAAGAATATTGAAAATACTAAAATAAATATTCAAAAAGATAGAGCTTTAATTGCAGATACAATTAGGGTCGCAAATCAAATAAACAAAGGTTATTTAGACACAAAAATAGAAAAAGGTTCAAATAATCCATCATTAAATGAATTGAAAAATATCATCAATGAAATGTTAGGAACTCTAAATAGCAATATTTCAAATATATTAAAAGTATTAACTTCTTATTCAAAACTAGATTTTAGACCAAACTTAGCAGAAAATAATCTTGAGGGAATAATAAAAGAACTTGAAAAAGATGTAAATATCTTAGGTGAAGTTATTACTCAAACTTTATTGGAAAATAAAAAAATAGGAATTGTTTTAAGTGAAAATGCAAATCACTTAAGTAAAAATATGCAAGGAATTGCAAAAGCTGCAAACTCTCAAGCCGCATCTTTAGAAGAGACAGCTGCATCTTTAGAAGAGATAACTTCAAATATTAAAAACAATACTCAAACTGCTATAAATATGGCTAATTATGGAAATAAAGTAAAAGAATCAATCTCTTTAGGACAAGCCTTGGCTAATAAAACAGTTCTTTCAATGGAAGATATTAATACACAAACAAGCGCAATTAATGAACCAATTACTGTTATTGACCAAATTGCATTCCAAACAAATATTCTTTCTTTAAATGCAGCCGTTGAAGCGGCAACTGCTGGTGAAGCTGGAAAAGGTTTTGCTGTTGTTGCGGGAGAAGTAAGAACACTTGCAAGTAGAAGTGCAGAAGCAGCTAAACAAATTAAAGAGTTAGTTTCAAATGCACAGGTAAAAACGCAAGAGGGTAAAAATATTGCTTCGGATATGATAGAGGGATATTCAGAATTAAATAAAAATATATCTACAACTTTAGAGTTAATTGAGAATGTTACGACAGCTAGTAAAGAGCAATCAATTGGTATGGTTCAAATAAATGATGCTGTTAATAATTTAGATCAAATTACTCAACAAAATGCACAAAATGCTTCTGAAGCTAATGATATTGCAAAAGAAACATTAGATATTTCAAACACAATAATCGTTCAAGCTGATGCAAAAGAGTTTAACGGTAAAAATTCATTTTAATACAAAAGTAAAAGGGCTTTTGCTCTTTTACTCTTCTCTATGTCGTCTACCGTTAAAAGTTAAAACAGTATCAAGTCTTATTTGCTCTTTTTTGTTCATAATCAAATATTCAATTCCATCGATTACACTCATAGTTTCAATCAGACCTTTAGTAGTCTTCTTTTCATCATTTTCTAAATAAACAACAGTTGAGGGAATTTTTCTTTGCATTGCCACATTTAATTGGTCAAAAAATTCGCATGAAATTGGAGTGTACATAGGTATTATTTTCCTTTTATGGGATATAAGTTTTTTTGCTTTTTATAAAAGAAGTTGTGTAAAAAATCTCTCTTAAAAATAAAAATAAAGATGTAATCAAACAAAGCATTGCCCCAATAAATAGGACAACTATCAATAAAGAGTCTTTAAATTGAAATATTGCACTTAAAAACATAGTAACTATCACCATTGCAATTAATAGCCCAGTGCTTGTACAAAATAGTATGGCTAGATTTGTATTTTTCATTCTCATTGTAAGAAATTTTCTACGTTCTTTTACTTTTAATTTGCTCTCTTCATTATTTAGAAGTTTCTGATTATCATCTTCATATTTATCTAATTTATCAACTTTATCAATAATTCTTGAGAGTCTTCCTGTAAAAACATTCAACAATCCAGCAACACCTGCAAGTAAAAATACAGGGGCAACTGAGAGTTGAATTAGTTGAGAAACACTATTTACACTACTTGCTTCTATCATTGTAAACATGTTATTTTACTTCGTCAATTATCTCTAATAATTGTTCTTGAACTTCTTGAGCTAATTCAATCAAATCAGGGTTTATATCATCAACCAATTGAACTAAAGAGTTCATAGCTATCATTGTTTCTCCATCTTGTGTATAAACAGAGATTTTACAAGGCATGATAATTGAAAGTGACATATCTTCAGTTAAAAATTTTTCAGCAACAATAGGATTACAAATATCAACTATTTGACACTCATTTCCTAAATCAATTCCCTTTGATTTTAAAGTCTCTTTTACATTATGAATATGTTGAATTCCGTATTTATATTTAGCTGTAACTTCTTTTAGAGAATCGATAACTTCTTCAACACTTTTATTTGTCACTTCCATATATTGCATATAATTTCCTTTATTAATGTATTAAATTTTTGTTGATTATAACTAATTATTTTTTATAAAAAGCCAATTTTTTAACTTCTAATTTATCAAACATTGACAACATATTGTTATAATCTTTGTGTAAAGTTCTATTGATTAAAAAATCTTTCCCTTCTAAAATATTTACTGCTTTTTGGATTTTTTCTTCACCATAAACATTATTTAAAGCTTCTTCATAATCATCCCATTCTAAACCATCATTATTCATTCTGATTAATTGACATACTAAATGACCAAATTTATTATTTCCAAACTCTAAAATCTCTAAAGCATCATCATACTCTTCTAAAAGAAGTAACATTTGAGCTTTAAAATCTCCCATAGTGAAGTTTTCTTCAAAAATAACACCAATATAAAGTTGCATATTTAAAGAATCATCTAAACTATCAAGAGTGTCTAAAATCTCGTTTACATCATATTTTTCAAAGTTTAAAACCATATCACGGATTAGTTTTCCATTGTTTTTATTGTTATAAACCATATCATCAAGAGGATAAACTTCTGAGAAATTTGGAACAATCATTTGACAAGAGTAGAAGTCTAAATATGTATATTCTCTTACATACATCTCTCTATCTTGAGATTTTAAAATATCAAGTAAAAATGCGTATTCATCATCACTTCCATTTCCTTCATATTTCCAAGGAGCATATTCAAAACTTTTTTTAGCACTTAAAAATGGGAAACCTAATTTTCCATTTGAATCAATAAAGTGAGCTTCCAAGTTAAAACTATCAGCTACTAAACTCATATCAAAAGTAGGAATTTCAAAAGCATCAAGATTTGTTAAATCTCTTCCTTGCATAAGTTCTGTCATAGTTCTCTCAAGACTCACTTCCAAAATAGGGTGCGCTCCAAATGATACAAATAAAGTATTGTTTTTAGTATTTATTAGTGAAATTGCAGTTACAGGGAAAACTCCACCTAAACTTGCATCTAAAATCTCGATTATGTAACCTAAATCTCTTAAAGTTTGAGCATCTTTGTAAACTTTTGGAAATGATTTTACAACTTCTTCAGGAAACTGTGGAAGAGCATATCCCTCTTTGATGATAGCGATTTTTGCATATCTTTCAAAGATTTCACTAAGTGCTTGTACTTTTGCTTCATTTGCTGTGTTTCCAGTTGCAAGTCCGTTACTTACAAATAGGTTACTTAAAATATTTATTGGAATATATGTTTTCTCTTTTGTTGATTCTTTGATAAATGGTAACGCCACAATTTTGTCCATATAATCGCTATTGAAATCTACTAAATCTTTATCTTCAAGTTCACCATCTGCACTATAAATCTTTTTTAATTCAGGATTTAAATAATCTCCTCCAAAATCAAAAGCAACTTCATCTGGATAATATTTTCTATTTGGAAGATGGAAGTCAATAAAGAAGTTGTTAGTTTGTAATCTTTCGATATATTCTCCATAAGCACTAGCTATTGAAGCATCTGAGATTGTTCCTTTTCCATTTGAATAGATGTGATTTGGTGCTTCATTTGAAGCTAAGTTTACTGAAAAGCAGTTTTCTAAAGGATGTTTTTCTTGTGAAAATGAGGCTTCACAACCAACATCTTTTAATACAGCTTTCATTTTATTAATTGATTGTTCTACGGGGCTATTTTTTGATAATAAGTTCATTGATTTTTGTTCTTTCTTTGTATTATTTTTATTTGTGAGGTTCATAGTATAGCTAAAAAAAATATATTCCAAGAATCAAACATAAATATTAGCTACAATACGCTATCAATACAAAAAAATATAAAGGTTTATAAATGGCAAAAGGTAAAAAAACAATAATCAAAGAGATTAAAAAATTAGATGATGAAATATTATTAATAAATGGAAAAGAGTATGTAATTGTTGAAGATACAGAAAATATTGAAACAGCAATAACAATGAAAATTTCATCAAATGGAAATAGAATTTTAAGATTTGAAGATGAAAAGAAAAAAGCAACAATAGATGTAAAAAGAGATATTGAAATAGTTAAATATACATTTCAAGACCCAAGTGTTGCTAAAAAATTCGCAAAAGGTTACGACAAAACAGTAATTACACCAGCTGATAAAAGAGAAGAGATAGGAAATGCAAGTTCATTTGTAAAAGCTAGAAAAATCATAAACACATATATTTCAAAAAAGGGTGAAAACTTCGACCCCAAAAATGGAAAAACTACATTTTATGTGACGGAAGAAGCGTAAAATAAAAACATTATAAGAGGCTACAGATCTTATTTTTGAAGTGGATAGTATTCCAGCTATTTTTGCAGTTACTACAGATCCATTTATAGTTTATACATCAAATATTTTTGCTATTTTGGGTCTAAGGGCATTATATTTTATTTTAGCTGATATGGCTGATAGGTTTGAACTACTTAAATATGGTTTGGCTATTATACTTATGTTTATATGAGTAAAACTTCTTATCATGGAGTTTTACAAGATACCAATATTATTGTCGTTTGGATTTGTAATAGGTGTTCTAGTAATATCTATTATAGCAAGTATTAAAAAAACAAGTAAAAAAATATAAATTTTATTTATCATAGAATGCAAAATTTTTATTCTGCATTCTATATAATTAAAATATTTTTGCTATTTCTATTGCCTCTATACAGATAACAACTATCCATACAAAAATAGTAACCCCAGTAGCAGATGCTGCTATATCTTTTATAATTTTAATCTTTTCGTTATGCCGAGTTTCCATAAAATCACAAATTGCTTCTATGGCACTATTAAACATCTCTGCTGCAAGCATTACCCCAGTGGCTAAAATAATCAATGATGCATCAAGCCATTCTCTAAATATAACTACTGGTATAAATATCAAAATTGAAATGATAATTTTATACATAACACTAAAATCATATATAACGGCATATCTTAATCCTGAAAGTATAATTTTAAATTTTCTTAAAGGATGGTATCCCTGCTCCCCTGTATCTAAAAATTTATTTTTCATATAATTACTCCTGATTTGATTTTATAGTTAATAAAGCAGTAAAGCAGCATATAATTGCAACAAGAAATCCAGCTATTACATCGCTAGGAAAATGAACTTGTAAATAGATACGAGAAAAAGCTACAGTTATAGTAATAAGTATTAATATGCTACTTAATAAAATACTCTTTAATGAACCTTCTCTAAAAAAAAGCACCCATAATAAAAATGTAAATGCAGTTATTTGTGCTGTATGAGCACTTGGAAATGAAAAATCTAAAGGCATATCAATTAATGTATCAAAAAAATTTGGTCTTTGTCGTTCAAAAATATTTTTTATAGTATGAGTTATCACTATCGTACTCAAAAATCCAATTAAAAAAACTATTTTAAAGTTTTTAAATCTGTTGGGAAGAAAAATAAGTATAGCAATACTTAATGGTAATAATATCCAAAGAGAGCCAAACCAAGTAATAGTTAAGAAAAAATAGTTTAGTATCGTACTTTTTGATTGATAAAATAATTTAAGTACCATATAATCAAAATTTGTCATATAGCCATTGTATGTATAATAGATTAAAGATATAAGAGAAGCACTCGACAAGATAATAAACACAATAATATATGACCTAGCCAGTTGTATCATTTTGTCATCCAAAAAATTTAGTTTATCTCGAGATTATACCATGCAATATTGTAAAAATTACAGTATTACATCATAATTTGGCAATTGGTACAATTGTATCAATTTAATTGGATTATTTATGATATAATGCAACAATTTCAGCATACATCGGTCTATGCCTGACTTCGTTTTTGTAGTCAATTTACAACTCAACTAAACTCAAATTATATAACCTAGATCGTAACTCAAGTTTACAACTTTTGATAGGTTCATAACAAAACAAGGTACTTATGTCATTTTCAAACTTAGGTTTATGCGCAGAACTTCTTCGTGCAATTAAAGAAGAGGGTTATACAACGCCAACGCCAATTCAAGCAAAATCAATTCCAGTGATTTTATCAAATAAAGATGTTCTAGCAGCTGCTCAAACGGGTACTGGAAAAACGGCTGGATTTACACTTCCACTGTTACAAAGATTAAAAACTGCTTACAATAAAGATAAAAAATCTCATGTAAGAGCTCTTATTTTAACTCCAACAAGAGAACTAGCAGCACAAGTTGCACAAAGTGTTGAAACTTATGGGAAATATCTTCCTTTTAAATCAGCTGTTGTTTTTGGTGGGGTTGGTATCAACCCACAAAAAGCACTTTTAAGAAAAGGTGTTGATATTGTAATTGCAACTCCTGGAAGATTACTTGATTTAATCTCTCAAGATTGTTTAGATTTATCAAAAATCGAATTTTTTGTTCTAGATGAAGCAGATAGAATGCTTGATATGGGATTTATAAACGATATTAAAAAAGTTCTAGCAATTATTCCAAAACAAAGACAAAATCTTCTTTTCTCTGCAACTTTCTCAGATGATATTAAAAAACTAGCAGATAGTTTATTGAATTCTCCTGTATTAATAGAAGCAGCAACTGCAAACAGCACTTCTCACAAAGTTGAGCAAAGTGTTCATTTAGTTGATAGAGAGAGAAAAAAAGAGCTTTTATTACATTTAGTTAATAAAAACAACTGGAAACAAGTTTTAGTTTTCACAAGAACAAAACATGGTGCAAACAAATTAAGTGAAGCACTTGTAAAAGATGGTATTTCTTCATCTGCAATTCATGGAAATAAATCACAAGGTGCAAGAACAAAAGCTTTAGATGATTTCAAAGCTGGAAATGTAAGAGTTTTAGTTGCAACTGATATCGCTGCACGGGGGATTGATATTGACAATCTTCCACATGTAATAAACTTTGAATTACCAAATATTGCAGAAGATTATGTACATAGAATTGGAAGAACTGGACGAGCTGGAAATGAGGGTGAAGCTATATCTTTAGTTTGTGTAGATGAACATGATTATCTGTTTGGAATTGAAAAATTAATCAAACAAAAAATCAGAAAAATCGAAACAATTGGATTTAAAGTTGACCCAAATATCAAAGCAGAACCAATTGGAAATAGAGGAAACAGAGGTAATAGTTCAAATCAAAATAGAACTTCTAAACCAAAAGAAACAACTTCTAGTTCTAAAAAACCTTTTGGTAAAAAAAGAGTTGAAGATAGTTCATCTTCAAGTGCAAAACCAAAAAGCAATAACAACAATAGATTTGCTTCTAAAAAAAGTGACTCAGCATCTAGCGTAACAAAAAACAGAAGAACAAACTCAGGTTTTAAAAACAACTAATTAGTTCAAAAAATATTTAAGTAAGGTAGGATTTTATAAAATACCTTACTTGAAATTTAGGAACTACAAAATGCACAAAAAAATCAAACTACTTATCACAATAATTTTTCTAACAAACTCTTTTTTGTTTGCTCAGGATTTAGAACTTGAAAATATCTTCAAAAACAAACAAGTTGATGGAACTATTGTTATTGAATCTTTAAATACAAAAAAAATTTATATTTATAATGACAAAAGGGCAGAAATGCTTTTTAGTCCTGCTTCAACTTTTAAAATACCAAATACGCTAATTGCCTTAAATGAAGGTGTTGTTAACAAAGATTCTGTGATTGTTTGGGATAAAAAAATCAGAGAATATGAATCTTGGAATAAAGATCAAACTTTATTAACTGCATTTAAAACTTCTTGTGTTTGGTGTTATCAAGAGTTTGCTTCAAAAGTTGGAATTGAAAAATATGAAAAATATTTAAAAAACCTTGATTATGGAAATAAAAATATCGGAAATGAAATAAGCAGATTTTGGTTAGATGAGAGTTTGAAAATCACAACATTTGAGCAAATCAAATTTCTAAAACGATTATATACAAATGATTTACCTTTTAAAATTGAAGATATGAACACTTTAAAAGAGATTATGATTGATGAAAAGAATGAAGATTATATAATCAGAGCAAAAACTGGTTGGGAAGGGAAATATGGCTGGTATATTGGTTTTATTGAAACAAAAAATGATGTTTGGTTTTTTGCCACAAACATAGATACAAAATCAAAAGATGATTTGCCAAAAAGAAAAGAGATAACTTTAGAAGCTTTGAAAATCAAAGGAATTATAAAATAACTAATTAATGAAAGATATTTAAAAAAACTATTTTTCATTAAATATCTTTCTTATCAACTTAAAAATCAAAGAAATAAGAAATAAATAATTTAATTTTTGTATATTTTTTTAATACATTATCTATAAAATATAGTATTATATTAAAAGATTAAAAAAGGAAATAACAAAAATTATCATGTTTAATAAAGATTTTCTAAAAGAACTTACTATTTTATGTGTTGAAGATGACGAATTAATTCGTGAGCAACTATTTTTAAGTATTAAAGATTTTTTTAAAGAAGTGATTATTGCAAAAGATGGTAAAGAAGCTTTAGAAAAAGTTTTAGAATCTAAAATTAAAATAGATGTAATCGTAAGTGATATTTCGATGCCTTTTATGAATGGGATTGAATTTTTAGTAAATGTAAGAAAAATTGATAAATATATTCCTTTTATTTTTAGTACAGCATTTAGTGAAAAAGAGTATTTAACAAGTGCTATAAAACATGGAGTTAGTGATTTTTTTGTAAAACCTTTAGATGTGATGTTATTATTAGAAAAAATCGAAAAAGTATGTAAAAAAAATAAAAAAGAGATGGAAATAATAAATCATCAAGAGATGATTAAAGAGTATTTTAACACTATAAATAAAGTTGCAATTGTTTATATATATGATTTTAATGGAAAAATTTTATATATAAATGATTTTTTTAAAGAGTTATCAAAATATGAAGATAGTGATTTAATAGGTGAAAATTATACAAAAATATATCATTTAGATATTTCAAAAGAGCTTATAGATAAACAAGAAGAGACTTTGAAAAGTTCTGAGAAATTCAAAGGAAATCTAAAATATTCCACAAAAGATGATTCGGTTTTTTATGTTAATTGCACAACAATTCCTATAAAAGAGAAAGATGAAATAAAAAGTTTTATAAGTGTGAATTTTCTTACTACAAAAGAAGAAAATGAAAGAAGAGAGTTTAAAAAGAAAGTTTTATACAATTTTCAAGAGACAAAAAAGATTTTTAAAAAAGCACAAGAAAAAATCGATGAACTAAATTTTGAGTTATCAAGGTATCAAAATTATGATAAAAAAGAGAAAATTTTAAAAGATTTACAAATAGAAAATGTAGGTTATTTTGAAGATATTCATTCAGTTGAAGATAAAATAAAAAAGATAAAAGGTCGTCAAGATATGTTTACTTTTGAAATTAATGTAAAGATAAAAGAGATTTCTCAATCTTCCCATGATTTAGTAGAACATAGCGATAAATTAGATAAGAAAATTACAAAAATGTCTCGAGAAATAATATTAAGGGATGAATTTATTAAAAAACTAGAGTCAGAGGTTCTTGAAAGAAATCAAAAAATCATTAATTTAGAAGATGTTCTTTTACACAGAGAAAGCCAAACTAATGGTAAAAAATAAAAGGTATTTTATATGTTAAATAGAGATGATTTTTTTAAAAAACTAAATATTATGATTGTTTTAAATGAAGATAATAGTTTTTTTAATGAGAATTTTATTGAAAAATTTAACAGCGTGGTTTTCAAAAATAGTGTTGAAGAATCAATTGATTATTATAAAAATAGCTTAGGAAGTCAAGAAAAAATTGATATGGTTCTAAGTGAAATGTATTTTCAAAATAAAAAAGGTATAGATTTTTTAGAAGAGATTAAAAAAATTGATGAGGATATATCATTAATAATATTTACAAAAGATATAGAAACTGATGATTTATTAGGTTTAATTAAAGTGGGAATTAGTGATTTTTTAATAGAACCTTTTACCTTAAATGATATGTTAGATTCTATAGAAAAAATTTCCCATGTAAAATATAATCAATTATATAAAGAGACAATTCAAAAAGACTTAGAAGATATTGTTGATCTTGTAAATGAAGTTTCAATCGTTTCAAGAACAAACCTAAATAATGAAATTATATTTGTAAATAAGTCGTTTTGTGAGACTTCTCAATACACTGAAGAAGAACTATTAGGTAAAAAACATAGTGATATTAGTGATATAAATAGAGTGATTTTTGATGAGATAGAATCCACAACTAAAAATAAAGAAGTTTGGGAAGGAAAAATGAAATATTTATCAAAAGACTCAGAAGAGTATTTTGTATATCTGACTGTAATTCCACTTCTTGATTATAAAGAAGATATAAAAGAGTTCATTTGGATACAATTTTTAGCAACTGAATATGAACAAGAACAAAAGAATTTTAAGAAAAAAGTTGCTCAAAATATAAATGAAAGTAGAAGAATAAATACCCAAGCCAGAGATAAAATCAATGGTTTACAAGAACGACTAGAATTTTATAGAAGTATGGATTTTTTGATTGATCAAGAAGAGAGAAGAAAAAGTAAATTCCTAAGTCAAATTAAATATTTTGAAAAATTAAGTGATGAAAGTGAAGAAAAACTAAAAGAGGTGAGTTCTAAAGCAAAAGAAAAAATAAAAACAGTTGTCTCTACTCAACACGAGGCAAAAGAAAAATATGATATTAGTTCTTCTTCTTTTAGTGAAGTTTCAACTGAATTTCAAATAAAAAACAATAAAGTAAAAGAGCTAGTGAGTGTATTAGATGTACAAAAGAAAAAGATAGATTCTTTATTGGCGAAAATTGATATTAGAGAGATAAAATTAGGTATAAAATGAATTATGAGATAAAAAATGAGTTTATAAAAGTAAAAATTGACTCTTTTGGAGCACAATTAAATAGCTTAAAAAAAGTGGATAAAAATTTAGAATATATTTGGCAAGCAGATGCAAAATATTGGAATAGACACTCTCCAATACTTTTTCCAATTGTTGGAAGATTAAAATAGGATAGTTATTTTTATAAAAATCAAAAGTACAATATGACACAACATGGATTTGCTAGGGATAGAGAGTTTGCTCTTGTAAAAAATGAAGTTGATTTTTTAGAGTTCAAACTTTGTAGTGATGAAAAAAGTTTGGAAATTTATCCTTTTTCTTTTGAGTTATATTTATCATACAAACTTGAAAAAAATTGTTTAATAGTTGCATACAAAGTAGTAAATAAATTAAATGATAAAATGCTTTTCTCAATCGGTGCTCATCCTGCATTTAATTGGCCTTTGGAAGAAAATGAAAAAAAAGAGGATTATTTTTTAGAGTTTGAAAATATTAAAGAGAGTAAAAGATATTTTTTAAATGATAAAGGTTTAGTTTATAAAAATGAAGATTTAAAAATAAGTGATAATAAAATTCCTTTAAATGAAGAAGTATTTAAAAATGATGCTTTAGTTTTTAATGATTTAAATATAAAAACTCTTACTTTAAAAAACACAAAAAATGAAAATTTTATAAAAGTAGATTTTGAGAATTTCCCATATTTAGGCATCTGGTCAAAACCAAGTGGCGCACCTTTTATTTGTATCGAACCTTGGTTTGGAATTGCAGATGAAGATAGTTCTAATCAAAACTTTGAAGATAAAAAAGGTTTAATTAGCTTGGAAAAAGATGAGATTTTTTCTTGTTTTTATAGTGTTGAAGTTTAAATTAGCAATTATTAGATTGTTATATCTTGATTCTAAAATACAAAGGTTTACTAATCAGGAATAATTTCTTTATTTATTGATTCGTAAGCTATTAAAATCTTTTTTCTCTCAATTCCCCATCTATAACCGCTCATTGCTCCACTTTTAGCGATGACTCTGTGGCAAGGAATCAAATAACCAATATGATTTCTTCCAATAGCACTTGCAACTGCTCTAACGGCTTTTGGTTTATCTAAATAATTTGCTATGTCTTGGTAAGTTGCTACAATTCCATTTGGTAAGTTTAATAAGGCTTTCCAAACATTTACTTGAAGATTTGTTCCCTTTACAAAAAGAGAATATTTTTTATTTTTAACGAAAATATTTTCTAAATATTCATTGGCAGCTTTTTCATCGTGATGAAGATTCGCATTTTCCCAAAGTTCATTGAATCTATTAAAAATTTCATTTTTATTCTCATCGATAAATCCTAGATAACAAACACCTTTATCGGTAAATCCAATTAAGGCTTCCCCAAAAGGAGTTTGTCCAAATCCATAAGTAATTTGTACATCTTTTCCTTTTTCTTTCCACTCTTTTGGTGTTACTCCAATTAGAGTCACAAAAAGTTCATGAAGACGGCTACTACTGGATAATCCAATATCCAAACTACTATCTAGAATGGATTTGGATTCTTTGATATGCTCTTTTGCATAATTTAAAGTAACGCTGTGTAAAAATTGTTTGGGAGTCACGCCCACATATTCTTTAAATACTCTTATAAAATGGTATTTACTCATACCGATATTTTTTGCAACTTCATCTACTGATGGATGTTCTTTGAAATTCTCGTCAATATATTTTATTGCTTTTTCAATTTGTTTATAGTTGTTATTTAAAGTGGACATTTCTTCTCCAAACGATTAAAACTCTTTAAAAAGTCGATTTATTGTAAACAACAAAATTTCCAGCAAGTTCTTCTAATTCTTTATTGATTTTTGCATGAAGTTCTGTATCTTCAATATTATCTAATACATCACAAATTTTGTTTGCAATTAATTCAAACTCTTTTTCTTTCA
>JBBRXF010000049.1:0-16687 GCA_038248665.1 Campylobacterales bacterium
CTGTAATAGATAAAATATCACATTTTCTAGATATAACATTATTTAGATAATCTCTACTATCTTTTGCTTGAATTATTTGTAGTTTTAAGTCAAATTGATTAGCTATTTTATTTAATATATCTCCTGAAATCCCAGTTAGTACTCCATTTTCTACTCCATCTATTGGAAACATTTCATGATGAATACAAACTGTAAATTCATTATATTGTTTTAAATAGCTATTTTTATAGTAGTTAATTAGTTCCTGTTTTGAATCCCAAATAAAATCATTTAGATTAGAATTTATATATTTTTGAGGAAATAATAAAGATATTATATTTCCTATTTCTTTTATTTTTCCTTCTTTAAATTCTCCAAAATTCTCACCAAAACCACTTAAACTTTTTAAAACATTTGCTTCATAAAGTAAAGACTCTTTTGATTTATTTTGAGTATTATAATTTTTATATAAAAAATCTACAGTTTGTGGAATATTAGCAAAGGCATATTCCCAACCTTTTTTTGTGGCTTTAATAAAATCACTTACAATTTTTGGATTATTAGCAAAACTTTTTGAAGTAAAAATCATATCACCATAAAAATCAAAACCAAAATCTTTTGGATTAAAGATATTATATTTTCTTTGTTTTTCATCAAGGTAATATGGTTGATTTGATAAATAACCAACAATGGCATCGGATTTTTTTGCAATAAAATCATTCACAACAAAAGTATGAGATATTTGATTTATTTCTATATTATTTGCTTTTAAAATGGCTTTTATTGATATGTTCGCCAGTTCATTTGTTGAAAATTCTATATTTTTATTTTCCAAAGAGTTTAGTGTTGTTAAATCTTCTTGAGCAATCAAAGTTATAGGTGAAGTTTGAAATATAGGAAAAAGTGCGACAATATCTGCACCATTTAATTTATGATATATTAAAGATGAGTCATCTATTCCAAAATCACTTTTTTGATTGGTTATTTCATTAATAATATTCATATTTTTTTCAAACTCTTTAATTTCTACATCTAATCCAAGATCTTTGTAAAATCCTAACTCCTTAGCCATGTAAAATCCAGCAAATTGAAATTGGTGTTTCCATTTTAGTTGTATAGATACGGGTTTTAAATTATTTGAGTATAAAAATGATGAAATAATAAAAATAAAAAATAGTTGTTTCATTCTTTTCCTAAGGTGATGTTTTTGTAGATAATTATAATAATACAATATTAATATAAGGGAAACAATAGTAGAATCTGAGTAATCTGAGTAAATGAAAGAAAATAATGGTTTATAAAATTTTATTAATAGAAGATGATGAATTCACAGCAGGTTTAATTAAGAACTTTTTGGAAGAGTATAATTTTAAAGTTGATATTGTAGATACTGTAACAAGTGCTATATCAAATATAAAATTTGAGAAATATTCAATAATCCTTCTTGATATTAATATTCCAGATTTTAATGGTTTTGAAGTCTTAAAGTTTTTAAATAAAAATAATATAAATATTCCAGTAATTGTTGTTAGTGCATATTCTGAAAAAAGTTCAAAACTCCTAGCTTTTAAATTAGGAGCCGTTGATTATATGGTAAAACCAATTGATCCAGAAGAGTTGGAAGCTAGAATTTGGGTTCATATAAAAAATGTTTCTACTTTTGTTGAAAAGATAGAAAAAAAAGTTTTTCAATTGGTTAATGGTATGATTTTTTTTGAAGATAAATCTTTAAAACTTACAAAAACAGAATTTGAGATATTAAAATATTTAATTGAAAATAAAAATAGTGTTGTAAAAAGAGATGATTTATTAAAATGTTTATCTTCAATTATTCAAAGTGATAGAAGTCTTGATTATCATATAAAAAATATAAGAATAAAAATGGGTGATAATGGAGCAAATCCAAGATATTTAATTACTGAGTATGGACTTGGTTATAAGTTGGTTTTTTAAAAAAAAGCTAGAGTTAACTAGCTTTTCTTTATTTCTTGCAATTATCTTTATCACAAGTAGTGTTGATTTTTAATGGGCAGTATAATGGACACCATCCAATTGCTGCTGTTAGTAGTGGAATTAGACCAATTACTCCTAATAAACTATTATTCATTGCTCCCCAAATAATAATTGCTGAACCTATTACAATTCTAATAATTCTATCAATTGTTCCTATATTTTTAGTCATTTTAAATCCTTTCTGTTGATTTTTATAATGATACTCTTATTTAGCTCTTTGCTTTGCTTTTTCAAACTCTTTAATAATCTCATTTATATCTTCACAACCAACAGAAATACGAAGAAGATTTATAGGAAGACCAATTTCTTTTAAAAATTCTTGGCCATTTTTTGAAGTAACTAAATCATAATGAGCTAGATAAGTGTATGGCATTAAAAGTGTAAATTCAGTTCCAAGACTTGGTCCCTTTGCGAAATTTAATTTATTATAAATCTCTTCAAAATCTTTTTTAAATGTAACAGAAATTATTCCTGTGTAGCAATTTTCATTAATCATAAGTTTTTGATAATTTGAAGCATACTTAGGATTCAAACAATAAAAAATTTCATCTATAAAAGGGGCAGTTTTAAAATATTCAACTAATTTTTTTGTATTTTCAGAGATAGTTTTCATTCTTTTTTCATAATTTCTTATCTCAAAACTAAGTCTTTGAATATCTTTTATATATGGCATATCAGCGTGTTTGAAAAACTCTTGAGATATTGCAGATATTTTAGAATTTTCATTTAAAATAACAGCTCCCATTAAAACATCAGCATTTCCACTTGCAAATTTTGTTAAAGATTCCACATAAATATCTGCATAAGGTTTTAAGTTCATATTAAAAGGTGTTGCAAAAGTTGCATCAATTACTAACACAATATTATATTTTAAAC
The DNA here is from genome assembly GCA_038248665.1 of Campylobacterales bacterium. GTDB lineage: Bacteria > Campylobacterota > Campylobacteria > Campylobacterales > Arcobacteraceae > Aliarcobacter. The sequence goes on from JBBRXF010000049.1 coordinate 2,869, forward strand.
ACAGATTTTTTAATCTTGGTAAATCCACAGTCTGAAGTAGGGGATTTGTTGGGATTTCTGTGATTATTGCTGAAATTGTATGACCATTAGTTTTTAAATAATCCTCAACAATATCCAAATTATTAATATCATAAAATATTTTATTTTCATCAAAATAGTGCTCAACTATATTCATAGTATCTAAGTACAACCAACCAAGTTGAATTAATTTTGTTTTCCCATTTTTATTTTGAATAGTTCTTAATCCTCTTAATGCACAATACACTGCATTCATTCCAGATGGAGTTAAACAAATATTTTTTTGTGGTTGATTATAAGCACTTGCAAGGGAAAAAATTACATTATCAAAAGCAATTTCTTTATCATCTAACTCTTCTTGATGTTTAACTTTTAATAAACCCACATCAAATAGATAATCTTCTGCTAATCTTGAAGATAAATTATATCCCACATGTTGAATAAATTTTAAAACTTTTTGCAGTTGTGACGTTCCATTTTGAACTAAAATCACTCCAAAAGGCTCATTTATCTCTATTTTATTATGAATAAAATATTTGCAACTTACCACATCTACAGCTTTTTGTGAACTTAAAAGTACAACTTCATAGGCATTTGAAATTTTATATTTCTCTTTTATAAAAGTTGCCAAAAGTTTTAAATAAGGGTGCATTACAAATCTTGGATATGCACTTGTAATTTTTTCTAAAATTTCTGGAGTTTGCTCTTCATAATCAATAACATCTTGAAGTTCTGGCATAGAAACAGAAACAGCATGAATGTTATTAATTGGTAGCGTTTGCCCACAAGGAATAGGATTGAAAATTCTTGTATTCATCTATGTGTTTTCTACTTTACAGCTTGTTTTATATCTTCTATTAAATCTTCTACACTTTCTAAACCAATAGAAAATCTAACTGTACTATCACTAATTCCAATGGCTGCTAATTCTTCTTTTGAAAAAGATGCGTGAGAAATTTTTGCAGGGATTTCAACTCTACTATCAGGACTTCCAAAAGAGCATTTTTCCCCAAATATTTTTGTATTTTCAATAAATTTTTCTGCTAATTCAACACTATTAAAATCTACACAAAAAAGACCTGGAATAAATTTCATCTGTTTTTTTGCCAACTCATATTGAGGATGAGATTCAAGTGCAGGGTGAGTTACTTTGAGTATATAATCTTGTTCTTCTAGGAATTTTGCAATTATTATTGAATTTTTTTCATGTTCAGCCATTCTCACTTTTAGTGTTGGAATTCCAAGAGTTATTAAATACACATCCATTGGATTTTGGCTTCTTCCATGCGCATTTGCATAATAGTGAATTTGTTGTGATAACTCTTTAGTTTTTGCAACTATTGCCCCAGCAACTACCGCTCCATGACCTGAAATATATTTTGTAGTTGAAAATAAAGAAAAATCAGCTCCTAAATCTAAAGGTCTTTGAGAAATAAAAGTAGCAAGTGAATTATCAACAGCAAAAAGTGCATTGTATTTATGGGATAAATCGGCAATTTGTTTTAAATCTATGATTTTTAAACCAGGATTTGTAGGACTTTCACATAAAACTAAATCAATAGGATTAGTTGCTAAAATATGTTCCAACATTTCAAAATCTAAAAAGTTTGCAAAGTGAACAGTAATGTTATATTTCTCTTTAAAGATTTTTAATAATCTAAAAGTTCCACCATAACAATCAGCTTCCACTAAAATATGAGAGTTTGCTTTTAAAACAGTTTCAAATAATAAAGATACACAAGCAATTCCTGTGTGCGTACAAACACATCCAGCTCCACCTTCCACATGGGTAAATAGATTTTCTAAAACTTCTCTTGTTGGGTTATCACTTCTTGTATAATCATAAATTTTATCGCCAGTTTGTTTTTTTAAATCAAATGTTCCCGTGTTATAAATTGGAAAGTGAGAAGCGCCACTAATATCGTTAAAAGGTGCAAATTTTGCAATATGGCATAAAGATGTTTCTATTTGTTCACTCATAATAGTCCTAAATTTTTTCGCCATTGTATCTAAAATCATATTAAGCCTAAAAAATTGTTTTTAATTTATTCTGAGATAAAAAATGATATAAGTATAAAATTACAAATTTTGGAGTTAATTATGAAAAAAACTATGCTATTAATTATATTAATAATTTCATTTCAAGGTTGTGCAACATGGTATGGTATAAAAAAAGATAGTAGTGATGCATGGAAAGTGACGAAAGAAACTACTGGAAAAGCCTATGATTCTACAAAAGAAGCTATTCATGAAGCTACAGAATAATAATCATATATAAAAAATAGTTATTTATTAAATTACTAATTTAAAACTTTTCTTCATACAAGTTATTATATAATTGTATATATATTATAACTAGTCGTAATTTAATATGACTTAGAATTCAGGAGAAAAGTTGCAAGTTAAGCATAAGTTAGTGTATGGAATAGGGAGTATTTTAGGGATTTTTATTGTTACATCATTGTTAACAATTTCAAATATTAGTGATGTAAAAACTATTAGTGAACAAACATCAAATGAGTCTGTACCCATGGCAATGATAGCTGCTGATACAAAATTTCAAAGCTGTCAAATGCAACAATTTTTGACAGATAGCTCTTTAACTCAGGATTTAGAAGTAATTAAAGAAGCACAAGAAGCTTATGATAAATTTATCTCTAATATGGGCGCTTTTGAAAAAATGTACAAAGCTGAAAATGATCAAGTTGCTTTAGAAAAAATAAACAAAATGAAGGAAAAAGCAAAAACTCTTTTTGAAACTGGCAAAAAAATGGTTTCAAGTTATGGTCACAATAAAGAAGAAGGTGACCTTGTAATGGAAGAGTTAGATAAAAGTACTTTAGAACTTGCAACTTTAGTAGATGAGTTAAAAGAAGCACAAGTAAATGAGGCTGTCATAAACTCAAAACAAACTTTTGATAAATCAAATTCAACACTTTTTATTATTATAACTATGTCAATTCTTGGAGTTTTTGTTGGAATTATAATTGGTGTAGTATTAGTTAGACAAATAGGGAATTCTTTAACAAATTTTGAAGAGGGATTGTTGTCATTTTTTGGATTTTTAAATAAAGAGACTTCAAAAGCTAAACTTTTAGACGATTCTTCAAAAGATGAGTTTGGAGATATGGCAAAGGTTATAAATCAAAATATAATTAAAACAGAAAAATTAATAGAAGAAGACCATGAACTTATTGATGATGTTAAAAAAGTAGTAAATGAAGTAAAAAACGGATTCTTAAATCATAGAATGGAAAAAACTACACAAAATGAAAGTCTTGAAGAGTTAAAAAATTCATTTAATGAGATGCTACAAAGTCTTCAATTAAGAGTTTGTACAAATATTAATGATATTAGTTTTGCTTTAGAAAAATATGCAAAACTCGATTTTACCCATAGAACAAAAGGTTGTAATAGTGATGTAACAGTTGGATTAAATAATTTAGCTGACATAATAAATGGAATGTTAGTGGAGAATAAATCAAATGGATTAACCCTAGCTGAGAGTTCAAATATTTTATTATCAAATGTAGATAAATTAAATATTAGTTCAAATGAAGCAGCTACATCTTTAGAAGAGACAGCAGCAGCTCTTGAAGAGATAACTTCAAATATTAGAAATAATACACAAAATATTGCAAAAATGGCTAGATATTCAAATGAAGTGACAACTTCATCTTCTGAGGGTGAAAAATTAGCAAATCAAACAACAATTGCTATGGATGAGATTAATACTCAAGTTACGGCGATAAATGATGCAATTTCAGTAATTGATCAAATCGCATTCCAAACAAATATTCTTTCATTAAATGCAGCCGTTGAAGCAGCAACTGCGGGAGAAGCGGGTAAAGGCTTTGCCGTAGTTGCAGCAGAAGTGAGAAACCTTGCTTCAAGAAGTGCCGAAGCTGCAAAAGAGATAAAAACAATTGTTGAAAATGCTACAAAAAAAGCTAATTATGGTAAAGAAATAGCAACTCATATGATAGATGGTTATAAACAGTTAAATGAAAATATATCTCAAACTATAAATTTAATCTCTGATATAGAAATGTCAAGTAAAGAGCAACTCTCTGGAATTGAACAAATTAATGATGCTGTAAATAGTCTTGATAGACAAACTCAACAAAATGCGGCAGTAGCAAGTCAAACACATGATGTTGCAGTTGTGACAGATGAAATAGCAAAATTAGTTGTAAGTAATGCTAATGCAAAAGAGTTTATAGGAAAAGATGAAGTAAAAGCAAAAAGAAGTTTTACAAAAAACAATGATTCTTTATCTGATATAAATACTCATAAAGTGCCACATAAAAAAACTGAAATTAAAGAGACTAAAATAGCTTCAAATAAATCTGACGATAATGAATGGGAAAGTTTTTAAACTTTCTCATTCCTCCTCACCTATAATTTTCATATAATAACTCATACTCCTCAGATTGTAATTACATTTTTATGTTATTATTTAGATATTCTTATATTTCAGATTGATTTATTGAAAAAAACTGGGGGGATACCTTTTATGAAAAAAGTTATATTAATTTTAATCTCTATTCCAATTTTACTATTTGCAAATACTAACAAGAAAATAACTCTTCAATTAAATTGGCTAAATCAATTTCAATTTGCAGGATACTATATTGCCAAAGAAAAGGGTTTTTATAATGAAGTTGGTATTGATTTAGATATAAAAGAATTTACTTCAAATACAAATTTGATTGAGATGATAAAAACTAAAAAAGTAGATTTTGCAGTAGGAAGGTCTTCTTTATTAATTGATAAAATAAATGGTGAAGATGTTGTTGCTTTAGGAGCAATTTTTCAAGAATCGCCTTTAGTTCTTTTAGTAAGAAAAGATTCAAATATAAATAGTGTAAAAGATTTAAAAAACAAAAATATTATGATAACAAGTGATGCCTCTTCATCAGCATCAATTCTAGCAATGTTAATTGCAAATGGTTTAAGAGAAAATGATTTTATGGCTCAAAAACACTCTTTTAATGTAAATGATTTAATTAATGGAACTACAGATGCTATGGCATCATATTTATCAAATGAACCAATATTATTAAAAGATAAAAATATAGAGTATAAGGTATTTGACCCTAAAGATTATGGCTTTAATTTTTATAGTGATATTCTTTTTACATCATCTAAATTTATAAAAGATCATCCAAAACTTACTAAAGATTTTTATGATGCAACAATAAAAGGTTGGATGTATGCCTTTGAAAATATTGGTGAAACAGCAGAAATAATATTTGAAAAATATAATACTCAAAATAAGTCATTAATTTATTTAGTAAAAGAGGGTGAAGTTTTAAAAAAATTAGCTTATGTAAATGATGAAGAAATAGGACATCTTGATGAAAAAAAATTAAGAAGTATCACAAGTGTTTTTAAATTGGTTGGTTTATCAAATAGTGACATAGATGAAAATGAATTTATTTATGATGAAAACCCACATAAGACTATGATTTTTGAATTTACTCATGAAGAAGAGAGTTTGATTTATTTGTCTATGTCTCTTTTTGCTTTTATTCTTTTGTTAATAATCTATTTTTTTAGCAAAAATCATCAAATAAAAACTTTATTAAAAACAGTTATAAATACGACAGACGATTTGATATTTTTCAAAGATTGTAAATTTAAGTATCTTGGTTGTAATAAAAGTTTTGAAAGATTTATAGGAAAAACAGAGTCAGAAATTATAGGAAAAGATGATTTTGAACTTTTTGAAAATGAAATTGCTCAAGAATTTAGAGATAATGATTTAGATGTAATTAAAGCAAAAAGAATATTAATAAATGAAGAATGGGTTGTTTTTGAAGGTAAAAATATACTTCTTCAAACTAAAAAAATGCCTTTTCAATATAAAATAAATAGGAATTACGGTATTTTAGGCATAAGTAGAGACATAACTGAATTACATGAAATTCATGAAAAGTTAAAAGAACAGGCTTACCAAGATGAATTAACAAATATTTTTAATAGAAAAGCATTTAATGAAAGAATAAAAGAAAAATTTGATTTATACCAAAGATATAATAGTATTTTTTGTATAGCAATGTATGATATTGATAATTTTAAAAATATCAACGATACTTATGGCCATGATGTTGGAGATAAAGTTTTAAAAGAGATGACCGATGAAGTAAAATTACATATTAGAAAAACTGACTTATTATTTAGAGTTGGTGGAGAAGAGTTTGTTATCATATTTCCTAAAACTCTAGTTGATGAAGCATTTGAAGTAGTTGAAAAAATTAGAGTAAATGTTTCAAATATGTCTATTATTGAAAATGAAAGAATCACAATAAGTATAGGATTAAGTGAAGTAAATGAAAAAGATGATACAGATTCTATTTATGAAAGAATTGATAAATTAATGTATCAATCAAAAAATAATGGAAAAAATCAAACTTCAAAAGATTAATAGTTCATTTTAGTTCTAATAATTTAATAAATAGTATAATTCCAATAAAAAAGGATAATCATGAATAAGGTTGTAATAGAGCGTAAGAGTGTTGGAAAAGTTAGTTTATATTGCCCTTTTACAAATGAAAAGTTAGATAATGATAATGACTCTTTTGAAATATATGAAGGTGCTGGAAATTATTTATTTTCAATGTGTGAAGATTGTTTGTTTTGTGATATAGGAAATAACGACGAAATTGAGAAATTTTGGAATGATTCTGCAGAAGAAGCTATTGAGAAATTTGTCAAAAATTATCCTGATAAAAATATCCTAATTATAGAGCTTATAACAGAAGATGAGACTTATTTTTATGGATTTTTAAATGAAAAAAATCTAGAACTTACTCCTCAAGAAATAGAAAAACGATTTATTAAATAATATAGTTTTCCACTTTGAAACTATATTATTTTATTCTCTCAAAAATTTAGTATTATTTTTTTATCATATAATTATTATTTTTTTAGCTCTTAATAGCGATTTTTCCTTATTAACTTAATGTTTATTTTTCATTAATTAATTATTTATTTTAATATTTATTTAATATTTTAAGTTGTAAACTTTTGTAATAACGGTATAAAAGGAGAATCTTATGAAAGCTATAATTTATTCAAGTTTAATAGTGTCTTTGGTGGCAAGTGTAAATTTAAATGCATTGACATTAAATGAGGCTTTAGACGATGCACTTACAACAAATCCAGTAGTTTTAGAACGACTTAAAAATTATGATAAAACTATTTATGATTTAAAAATCGCAAAATCAGAATATGCACCAACCTTAGATTTAATTAGTAAAATGGGTTATAAATATAATTATGATAGTCCTTCTTCTAGCTCTGCTGCTTTTAGTAGAAATGGTTATCATATGTATCAGAATTCTTTAGTTTTAACACAAAATTTATTTAAAGGTTTTGGAACAAAATATAAAATAGAATATGAAGAAGCAAGAGTTATGGCAGCTGCTTATAACTATGTTGAAAAAACAAATGACATTGCTTTTAATGTTGTAAAAAATTATTTAAATGTTCTTAAATTTAAAGAATTACATACTTTAGAAAAAGAAAATATTTTATTAACACAAGATATTTTAAATAAAACTAAACAGTTAAGTGATGGTGGTTCAGGATTATTATCAGATGTTAAAAAGGTTGATTCAAGTTTACAATTAGCAGAATTTAATCTTTTGACTCAAGAAAATAATTTAATGGATGCAGAATTTAATTTAGGAAAAATATTAGGAAAAAAAGTTAACCAAGGTGAATTATCACTTCCTACTTTTAACTCTAAATTACCAGCAACAATAGATGATGCTACACTTCACTCTACTGAAAACAATCCATCAATGATAGTATCAGAATACAATATAAAAACATCAAAAGCTGCTTTAAGACAGAGTAAAAGTGTTTTCTCACCTACTGTAGATTTTGAATTTGCTTATAACTTTGATAGAAATACTGGAGATACACCAGATCATAATAGAAATTACACTGCATTAGTTGTATTCAAACAAAATTTATATAGAGGTAATGCTGATATAAATAATGTTAATAAAAATAAATTAAATGTAATGCAAGAATATGAAGGTCAAAGAGAGATAAAAAGACAAATTGTTGAAGGTCTTCAATTATCATGGTCAGCTTATACTATGATAGAAAAACAATTAGTTTTTCTAAACTCTTATAAAGAACAAAGTAAAGCGACACTTGACTTATATAGAGCGGAATTTGAAGATGGTACAAGAACTTTAATAGATTTATTAACAGCGCAGGATGATTATATCTCTTCAAGAAGTAAAATTATTAATGCTACATACGATTTATTATTTGCAAAATATAGAGTTTTAGATGCTATGGGAGAAATGGTAAATAGTCTGTTCTCTAATGATTCTCAAAAATATTATTCACCAGTTAATGCGGGATTTGAAGGCTTGAGTAATCCAGATTCTTTAGAAATGGATAAAAGAGATGTTGATAAAGATGGTATAGATGACAATAAAGATTTATGTGACAATACACAAACTGGATTTAAAGTTGATATGTATGGTTGTAGTGAATCAAAAGTACAAGTTATTGAGAATGTACCTGTAACAAATTCAATAAAAAGTCCAGAAAAAAATCCTAATGTAAGTTCGATTTTAGAAAAAGAGAATGGTTTTGTAATAAATCTAGCGACTCTTTCATCAAAAACAGAAGTGGATAATTTTATAAAAAGTGCTAATTTATCTGACAACTCAGTTGTTTTAGGATACGTAACTCAAGAGCATAAAAAACAACTTTATAAAGTTGTTTCAAATGTTTATGAAGATAAAAAAAGTGCCTATGAAGCATTAACAAAAATGCCTGCAGTAGTTAAGGAAAATAAACCTTATCTTGAAAATATAGAAAGTGTAAAAAATTTCTATAAAAATTATAATTAAAAAAGTTTAACTTTTTTATTGGGGAGAAAATGACAGAGTTTGAAAATAAAGAAGGTTTTAGTTCGTTACTTGATAGTCTTGTAACATATACAAAGTTTTATTATAAGCCTTATAGTAAGGAGTCCTTGGTATTTGGACTCCCTCTTGAAAAAGGAGTGGAAAATCCTCAGTTATTTTCAGTTTCTAGTTCTAAAGGTTTGTTTTCACGAGCAGCTAATAGAGCTGGTTTAAAAACTAAATTTATAAAAAGGGATATGAAAGATTTTTCAAATCTTCAACTCCCTGTAATTCTTTTATTGTCAAATTCAAATTCTTGTCTATTAGACTCTTTTTCAAATGACAGAAAAAAAATAAAAATCATTTCTGAGCTTTCAGGTGACATTGTTGAGCAATGGTATGATGTTGAAACTATTGAAAAAGAGTATTTAGGTTATGCTATATTAATTAAAAAAAGTTTTAATTATAAAGATAGTGAGTTTGACAGAAATTTACATCTTGAACACAAACATTGGTTTTGGAGTACATTAAAATACTCAAGAAGTATATATGTGGATGTTATTTTTGCATCTATTCTTGTAAATCTTTTTGTTTTAGCAACTCCCTTATTTACCATGAATGTTTATGATAGGGTAATACCAAATAATGCCATTGAAACACTATGGTTTTTTGCTGGTGGAATCTTTTTAGTTTATTCTTTGGATATTTTTTTAAAATTAATACGAAGTTATTTTTTAGAAATTGCTGCAAAAAAGAGTGATGTAATTATGTCTTCACTTATTTTTGAAAAAATATTAGGTTTAAAACTTGAGCAAATACCAAAACCAATTGGCGCTTTTGCTAATAATTTAAAAAATTTTGACATGATTAGAGCTTTTCTTACAAATGCTACATTAATAGCATTTATTGATTTACCTTTTACAATAATTTTTATGGTTGTAATTTATTATATTGGTGGAGTAATAGTTTTAATTCCTTTATTAGTCTCTTTAATTATTTTAATCACTGCAATAATATTACGAGAACCAATTCAAACAAATATTAAAAAAATAAGTGAAATATCTTCAAAAAAGAATTCTATATTAATAGAAGTTTTAAATAATCTTGAGACTTTAAAAAGTTTAGGAACTTCAAGTAATATTCAATGGGATTGGGAAGAAAACAGCGGAAAAATAGCAAAAGATGGTTTATATTCAAGAATGTTAGCTGCTTTTATCCCATTTTTTTCTTCATTATTAATTCAATTAAATACTGTAGGTATTGTTGTAGCAGGTGTTTATTTGATACAAGATTTTGAATTAACAATGGGTGGATTAATTGCCATTGTAATTTTAAGTTCAAGGGCAGTTGCACCAATGGGACAAGCAGCTGGACTTATTACAAATTACGAAGATGCTGCAAATTCATATAGATTATTAAATGATATTATGAACAGACCAGTTGAGCGACCTAAAGAAAAAAACTTTGTTTCTTATCATGATTTTAAAGGAAAAATTGAGTTTAGAAATGTCTCTTTTTCTTATCCCAATACGGATGTTGAAGTATTAAAAAATGTATCTTTTGTAATACATCCTGGGGAACATGTGGCAATTTTAGGAAGAATTGGTTCTGGAAAAAGCACAATTTTAAAATTAATTTTAAAATTATATGAACCTACAGAGGGAACTATATTAATAGATGATGTAGATTTATCGCAAATTGATCCAGCAAACTTACGAAAAAATATAGGATATGTTTCTCAACATGTCTCTTTATTTCATGGAACATTAAAAGATAATATTGTTTTTAGAGCCTCTTTTGTAAATGATGAAAAGATGATTAAAGCTGCACAAATTGCATGTGTTGATAAATTTGCAAATGCACATCCAAGAGGATATGAAATGTTAATTGGAGAAAATGGTGAAGGATTATCAGGGGGACAAGCACAATCAGTAGGAATTGCAAGAGCTTTTTTATTTGATTATCCTATTGTACTTTTAGATGAACCTTTAAATTCTATGGATAGGCAAACAGAACATAATGTTTTAAATAATTTGAAATTAAATCTTCCAAATAAAACTATGTTTTTAGTTACTCAAAAAATGTCACTTTTAGAAATTGCTGATAGGGTTATTGTTTTAAATAATCACTCTGTATATATTAATGGCCCTAAAGATGAGGTAATAAGAACTTTATCACAAGGAGGTAGTTACACAGATGAATAAATATAACTATAGCCGAGACGATTATGAATTTATGAATAGTATTGGTTCTGCTATTCTTGAACAAAGTCCAAAAAAATTTAGATTAATTCTTTGGTTTTGGATTATTACTGTAATTGCATTAATTACGTGGGCATATTTTGCAAAGATTGATGAAATTGTAAGGGGTGAGGGAAAAGTAATTGCCCAAAGTCAAAATAAAATGATTCAAAATCTAGAAGGTGGGATTATTGAAGAGATTTTAGTAAAAGAGGGTGATATTGTAAAAAAAGATCAGATTCTTATTAGAATAGATAATCAAAAGTCAATTGCTGATTATGAATCAACTAAATTAAAAGCTTTAGAACTAAATGCAAAAATAATGAGATTAAAAGCTGAAATAAATGATGAAAATTTTAGTGTTAATGAGAATGAAAATAAAGATTTACAACAATATTTGGATTTAGAAAAAAGTTTGTATGACATCAATAAAAACAAATTAGAAAATGAAACAATGGTATTAAAAGAACAATTAATACAAAAAGAAAATGATTTATCATCTGCAAACAGTAGTCTTAATTATTTATCAAGCGAATATTCATTGATTCAAGAAGAGTTAAAAATCGCTGCTCCACTTGTTGAACAGAAAGTTAGGTCAAATACAGACTTTTTAAAATTAAAAAGAGAAGCTAATAATATAGGAAAAGAGTTATCAGGTATTAGAATCTCAATTAATAAAATTAAATCTTCAATTGAAGAGGCTAAAAATAAACTTCATGATGTAAAAGATGAGTTTAAACAATTAGCTCAAGAGGAACTAAACAAATCTACAGGTGAAATTGAAAGAATAAATGCGAGTATTTACAGCTTAAAAGATAAGGTAAAAAGAACTAATGTATATTCACCAGAGGACGGTATTATACAAAAAATATTTTTTAATACAATAGGTGGAGTTATAAAACCAGGAGATAATCTTGTTGAAGTTGTACCTACAGGGGAAACATTATTAATTGAAACAAAAATTAAACCTTCAGATATTGCTTTTATATATTATAACCAAGATGCAAAGGTAAAATTTACTGCTTATGATTATGCAATTTATGGTGGATTAGATGGAAAAGTTATAAAAATAAGTGCTGATACAGAAACTGATGAAGATAAAAAAAGCTTCTATAAATTACAAATTCAAGCGTCAAATAATCATCTTGAAAAAAATGGAAAAGAATTTCCTATTATTCCAGGTATGGTTGTTAATGTAGATATTCTAACTGGAAAGAAATCAATATTGGATTATATTTTAAAACCAATATTAAGAGCTAAACAATATACATTCACGGAGAAATAACATGAAAATTATAGTTTATAGCAAAGATTTAAATTTAATAGATAGATATAAAAAATTGTTGAGTTCTTATACTTTTAATGTTATAAGTGAGTATGAAAATTTATATCTTGAGGCTAAAAAAGAGTCTATCATCATTATAATGAATATTGAAGAGTGTGAGGATGATTTCACAATATTGAGCTCTTTAATTGAACAAAATGCTTATTTAATGATTCTTGATTCAACACCTAATTATGAAACAGGTAAACAGCTAATCTTTTTAGGAATAAAGTGTTATGGAAATCTAATGATGGATGATATTCACTTAAAAGAGGCAATAAATAGTGTTTCAGATGGAAATATTTGGTTGTATCCAGAATTTATAAATGAAACAGTACAAAGAATGAGATATGAAGCAAATCCTAATGCAATAAATGAAAAATTGAAACTTTTATCAAGTAGAGAAAAAGAGGTTGCTATACTTGTTTTGAAAAAATTATCATATCTTGAAATTTCAGAACAACTAAATATCACAACAAGAACCGTAAAAGCCCATACCAAAAATATATATGAGAAATTTAATGTTTCAAATAGACTAGCCTTTTTACTTTTATTTAATCACTAAATAATTTTAGAATTTACACCCAAGTACAATAGATTTTACTTATGGATTAGTTATATACTGATAATAAGATAAAAACTAGGAGTACACAATGGCACAAGTAATCGGAAGTATAAGTACAATAAATGGTTCATTTTTCATAAAAAATGCAGATGGAGTAGTTACAGCTGCAAAAGTTGGTGATACTATAACTAGTGGTGATATTATAATAGGAAGTGGTGCAAACAGCGCTTCAAATTTACTTACCGTAGCTTTGAATGATAATTCAAAATTAATAAATGTGCTTGGAGATGGTCAACAATTATTCGATGAGACAATGTTGGGTCTAGAATTAAGTTCAGATACAGTTGTAAAAAATGGAGAATTAAATGAATCTCTTTTACTAGATACAGTAAGTAATGCTCAGCCAGATGCTCAACAAACTAATCCAGATGCAACTTTAACATTGCAAGATATCGAGAAATTAGGTGCAGCAGCTGCAGGTGGGGATGCAACTCCTACAGGTGGTTCATCAGGTGTATTGTTAGCAAGATTAGAAGATAGAACAGGTGCAGAAGTAGATATAAATACAGATTTAAGAGATACAACTGCTTTAGGTGGATTAACAACAGTTGAAACAGCACAGATAGTTGAAACAACGCTTACTTTAAATAATTCTCCAGTAATAGCAACAGCAATAACAACAGGAAGTGTAACAGAAGCAGGAAACCTAGATGATGGAACAGTAGTAGCAGGAACAGTTGAAGTAACAGGTACAATAAATGCAACAGATGTAGATACAGGTGCAACTCAA
>JBBRXF010000050.1:0-16574 GCA_038248665.1 Campylobacterales bacterium
AATCATCAAAAAGCTATATGTATTTTCAGTAACTAAAGTATATTCATTTTCAAATTGTGAAAAATCTTTATAAACAATTGGAAAATTATCTTTTAACTCTTTTTTGTTATCTAAATCTTTTATATGCAAATTTGTATGTTTTAAATGATCCACAATATCATCATTACTAAAACGTAAAAATATTATTGATTGTTTTAAAATATCTAAGTGTTGATGCCAATTTAATCTTAACTCATTTATATTTTGAGTCATATCATAATAGTTATTGTTAAATCTATCCAACCTAGATTTAAAATCAAATGACAGATACAAAACAATTAAAAACGAACAAACTATACTAAAAAGTTTAAAATCAAATTTATTAATCATCTTTTATTCTCAAAGTTTTTAGGTATTTCACCAGTTAAGGTTTTTAAAAAACTCTCTATATCATTTATCTCTTTTTCTTCTAAAACAACACCTACATTAAAATATGCCATGGTATAAATTGCATCCTTCAAATTTTCTATACTTCCATCATGAAAATAAGGAGAAGTTTTATCTACATTTCTAAGACTGGGAACCTTATATACATTTATATCTTCAACTTTATTTGTAACAGAGAATCTATCTTGCCATTGGGAATCTCTTTTTTGATCATATTCAATAACTGAACCAAATTTTTGATAAGAGTTTCCACCAATATTTATTCCATTATGACAAGATACACAACCATAAGAGATAAAAAGTTCCATACCATTTTTTTCATTTTCGTCTAGTTCAACTTCATTTCTTAAGTATTTATCAAATTTAGAATTTATAGAAATAAGAGTTTTTTCATACTCACTAATTGCATCAAGCATTTTTTCAAAAGTTGGATTATGATTATATGCTTTTTTAAATAATTTTTGATATTTTTCTGAAGTAAGTAATCGCCCTTCTATAAGTTCTTCTGAACTTGCCATCTCATTATCATTAATAAGTGGACCTGTTATCATCTGTTCTTTTAATGTTTTACTTCTTCCATTCCAAAAATAGGCTAAATTATAAGGTAAATTAAATACACTTGGAGCATTCATATTACCATTATTACCATCATGTCCCTGGCTAAACTGTTTTGTATCAGCACCATAATTATCATGGCATGAATAACAAGATGTATCTTGATTTTTTGATAATATTTTATCGTAGAAGAGTTCTTTTCCTAAATTAACAATATTTTCATTATAGTTTTCAACGGGAGGTAAAGGTTTAAATAAATCCTGTGCTTGGCAAATAGATACAATTAAAAGTAATGTTATTTTTAATAATACAATCTTCACTATCACCTCTTTTATAGGATTTTAAAGCACCATAGTATATTATTTTTTTCATTAAAACTTTTAATAAAAATTATTTATTTAATTGTAGTATAGCAGATTTTTGTTGTTGTAGTTTATAATATGCAATTATAATTATAAAAGTTATGTAAATATATTGAATTACACTTAATGCTTTTTGAGCCATAATCCAATGAATTGTAATAAGAACTAAAGAAAGATATACAAATTTATGGTATTTATTATATTTTCTAAATAAAGTTTTTGTTGAAGTAATAGCCATAAATAAAACTATAAAAAAAGCTATCATTCCTAAATAAATAAAAGGTTTATCAACTGTTTCTTTTATAATAAAACTAAAATCAAATAAAGCATCTAAAACTATAAAATTTAATAAATGCAAAAGTGCATAAAAGAACCCTAAAAGCCCTATCTCTTTTCTATATTTTATTAGATTTATTTTATCTTTTATCATAGAAAGAGTAATAGATATAAATATAATAACAGTTGCACTTGCACCCGTTATTGTATAAATATATTTTATTGGGTCACTCACATCATCAAAAATAAATAATCTAAGTAATAGATAAACTATTGGTAAAAAAGCGATTAGATAAATAGAAAATCTTATCATCATATAAACTTTGTTAAATCCATACCAGAATAAAGAGAGCTTACCTCTTTTTCATAACCATTAAACATTAATGTATTTTGTTTTAGAAAACTTCCTAAAACTCTCTCTTTTTTTTGTGACCATCTTGGATGATCAACATTTGGATTTACATTTGCATAAAATCCGTACTCTTTTGGATTTTGAACTTGCCAAGTATTAAGTGGTTCTTTTTCAACAAAAGAGATTTTTACTATTGATTTTATAGATTTAAATCCATATTTCCATGGAACCACAAGTCTAATTGGTGCTCCATTTTGTTTTGGCATTAAATCTCCATAAAGTCCAATAGCTAAAAAAGATAAATCATTCATAGCTTCATCAATTCGTAACCCTTCAACATAAGGATAATCTAAAGCTGCAAAAACTCCTCTCTTTTGGTCAGGAAAACTTGAAGAATCAACTAAAGTTTCAAATCTGATATATTTAGCACTTGAAAGTGGTTTAACTTTTTTTATTAAAGAGCTAAGTGTATAACCATTCCAAGGGACAACCATACTCCAACCCTCAACACATCTAAATCTATAAATTCTCTCTTCTAGCATTAACATCTTTTTTAAGCCATCTAAGTCAAGCTCCATTGGATTTTCAACTAAACCATCAATTGTGATTTTCCAATTCTCAGTTTTTAAAGTATGTGCCATATTTTTTACAGCACTTTGGTTTGTAGTGAATTCATAAAAATTATTATGTGAAGTTATTTGCTCAAAAGTATTTAATTTTAGATTGTTTTTGTTTTCATCTTTTAGAAAATCAAGGGTAACTTTTGGCAGATTCTCTTGGGCTAAAAGTTCCATAATTGAGCCACTTGCTACTAAGGAAGCAGCTCCTAGTTTTATAAACCTTCTTCTTTTTTCAAATAGCTCTTTTGGAGTAACTTCATTTTGTGAGATTTCCCAAGATTTCTTTTTAATAATATTCATAAAATACCCTTTTTTATAATTTCCATATTATAGATATTTTATATAAAGGGTATGTTTAGTTTAAAACTATTTCCCTCTAATTAAAATAGTTATATATTTACTTGACCATAAAAGCAAAATAATTAGCAATAAACTGGCAGTTAAATTTACAAAAAATAGATAATTTATTTCAAAGTTTGGGCTAAAAGATGTAAATATTCTTAGTATCGTTACAATTTGAACACATACAAATATAAATGTAGCAAAACTATTTGCATGAATCATACTTCCTGAATGTCCTAAAATAACCCTAGTTCCAAAACCTACAAGCATTGTTATAAAATATCCCAAAGATAAAGTATGAAGAACAACTTTCTCAAAAATAATATTTGGGTCATAAAATGCCATTAATCCCTGAAGAATAGAGATAAAAAATGCTATTGGAATCCAATAAAGTCCAAGAAATAAAATCCACAATATTGAAGGAACTTTAAATATTGGAAGTTTCCATTTAATTAACTCTTTTGTGATAATTATAAACAGAGGAATATCAGCTATTAGATTTATTTTTGCATTGTCAAAAGATAAAAGAATCACTTTTAAAACTAAAAAACCAAACACTAAAAGCAAAAGATTTCCACTTTTGTTTATTTTATAAGTTGTGTCTTTTACTGTTGTAAAAAAAGGAATCATTCTTTGTGAAATTGTAAAAATTATCATAAAAATAAATAGATAAAATCCACCATTAATGGCAATTTTTGAAACTTCATAAGAGTAAGTAAAATCTAAATTTGAGATTATAAACAAAGAATGAAAAATAAGTCCTGCAAAAAATGCAATTAAAACCCATTTTGTATCTTCTTTTATTTTTACAGCACTCTTTTTATGAATTGAGTAAAGTAATCTAAAACTAAAAACTTGAGCTACTAACATCATTATTTGAAAAATAAAAGTGATTTTAGAGTAAAAAATCAGAGTTAAGAAAATTCCAAAAGAGGCAATAAAATATAACAAAAATTGATTCATATAAATTTCTGTTTTTATCTCAATTTGAGCTAAAAATCTAGGGAAAACAACAAATAAAAATCCTAAAAAGAATTGAATAAAAACAACAAACACCATACTATAAGCATGAAATGATAAAACTGTACTATCTAATGTTAAAATATTTGAATATGAAAAAATAAATAAAAACATAAAAAGAGTGAAAAATAAAACACCACTCGTAAAAAATGGCTGGTGAGGTTGAGAAGAAAACTTCTTATACCAAGTAGACAACATAATTTCTCCTAAAATTAAGCCACTTTAAAAAAGTGGCTTTTTGATTTTGAGAAATTATATCAATTATAAAAGTCTAAAACCTTGATTGTAAACAAGAGTTATTTATATACTAAACCTTTTAAATCATCATAAGCTTTACATGCTTCTTGAAGATTCATACCACAAGCCTTTGTAAATAGTTCAAGAGCTTTGATATTATCTTTTCTATAATATTCATCTTCAATATACATAATTCCAAGATTATAACAAGCTTTTGCATACCCTAAATCACAAGATTTTGTATAAAGGAGAGCTGATCTTCCTAGATTTTTTTCAACTCCATCTGCATTATTGTATCTAACAGCTAGATTAAAGCAAGCTTTTGAATGGTCTAAATTACAAGCTTTCGTTAAATAATCCACAGTTTTAAAAGTATCTTTTTCAACTCCATCTCCAACAGAATACATATTTGATATGTTGTAACAAGAAGCGCCTAATCCAGCCTCACAAGTTTTTTCATATAAACTTAATGCTTTTTTAGCGTCCAATTTAACCCCATAACCATTTTGATACATGTAAGCTAAGTTATAACAAGCTTTTTCATGACCATCATCACAAGCTTTTGCAAAAGCTTCTGCAGCTTTGAAGTACTCTTGTTCAACTTCAGTTCCATTATAATACATGAGTCCTAGATTATAACATCCAGAGGATGCACCATTATCGCAGGCTTTTTTAAATATTTCGATAGCTTGTTGGTTATTTCCATTTTGATATTCCACATAACCATCATTTACAGCTGCTGCAAATAAAGATTGTAGACCTAACAAAAAAAACAATGTAAATTTTAGTGATTTTTTTAACATGATTTACTCCTACTAATAAATTTAGTGTGAGTTATTATACTACTTATTTAGATAAAGAAGAGAATAAAAAGCCACAAAGTGGCTTTTTAAAAGATTAAAGATTAGTGACAACCGCAACCAGTTCCACAAGAACCTGATGATGCTACAACACCATTTACTGCTGCTAATGCTGCTTCATAGTTTGGCTCTTCTGTAATTTCAGGACAAATTTCTTTATAAGTAATAATTCCTTTTGCGTCAATTACAAATACTGCTCTACAAGCAACACCAGCTAATGCTCCTGAAGAGATTAAAACTCCATAAGATTTAGCGAAAGCTTTTGCTCTGAAATCTGAACCAACAGTTAAATTTTCAATTCCTTCAGTTGTACAAAATCTTTTCATTGCAAATGGTAAATCCATAGAAACTACGATTACTTCTGCATCTTCAATTTTTGCTGCTGCTTCATTGAATTTTCTAGTTTCAGCTGCACAAACTGCTGTATCTAAAGAAGGAACCACAACTACGATTTGAGTTTTACCTTTTTCTCCACCAACTTGAACATCTGATAAATCTTGTGCTACTACAGTTACAACTGGTGCAATATCTCCAACTTTTACATCTGTTCCACTTAAAGTTACTTCATTACCTTTTAATTTTGTTGTTGCCATATTATTATTTCCTTTAATTTATTTAAATTTATATGAAATTATAATCAAATAGGATAAATATACTCTTAATTATTTGCAATCAAGATGTAATTATTTTATCTGTTACTATTTGACTCTAATACCATCTTCTTCAAGGATAATTTTATCCTCACTTATTAGTTTTGTCAATGAAGCTTTGAAAGCTTTTTTACTAAGTCCAAATACTTTATTTATATCTTCAGATTCACTTTTGTATGTGAAATCTAATTTTCCACCTTTTTGAACTAATACATCAAAAACTTTATCTCCTGATGGTTTTTCACCAATCTTTTGAAGTGAAATATCTATTTTATTATCATCTCTAATATTTTTTACATATGCTCTTTTTTTATCACCAATTTTTAGGTTTTCAAAAATCTCTGTGTGATAAATCATTCCATCGTAAGAGTTATTTACTATAACTTTATATCCAAGTGGTGTTTTTGAATAAAGTATAATCTCAACCTCAGCATTTTTTTCTAAATCTTTTATCTCTTTTAATAAATCATATTTTTCTGAAGCTATTAATCTATTTGTTCTCTCGTCTAGTTGAAGTTGTAAAACCTTTGTATTTCCAATAGAGTAAGTTCCCTTTTGTTTATTTTTAGGAACTAAAATATGTTTTGGTAATCCAATATCAACAAAAGAGCCAAATTTCATAGAATCAACAATTTCTAAAGAGGCAAATTCATATAAATATACATAAGGTTTTAGTGTAGTTGCTACTAGTCTGTCTTCACTATCTGTATATATAAATACATCTAGAAAACTGCCTATTTCCATAGACTTTGTAACATAGGCATTTGGAAGTAGAACTTCTGTTTGGTCATCACTTATTAGATAGATTCCAGGTTCACTAACTCTATTAACTGCAAGAGTATTTAACTCGCCCACATAGATGTGTTCGTTTATTTGTTTTTCATTCATTTTGGTTTTTCCGTTTCTTTTTTTTGTTTTATTGTGGATTATAGCCAAATAATCCTTTTTAGCTATGTTCTTCCCTTTTTCTCTATATAGAGATGAATTAAACTTTTTTAACAATTTTAATATGAAAAGATGTCATATATAGTGTTACAAATTTCTTAATTAAAGAGCTTATTATTTATTTTTAATTTTTCATATGCATTCCCAACATGGAAGTTGGGAATGAAAAAATGTTGGGAACGAGGAAAGTAACTATCTTTTAAAAAGTTTCACAATTGCTAAAACAACAACTGCTACTAAAATAATACTAGCACCTGAACTTATATCATAAGCATAAGAGACAAGCAATCCTAAGATTGTAAATATCGTGGCTAAAATTGAGCTAATTATCATCATTGTTGACAATTTTGATGAAAAGCTTTCGGCTAAATATGTGGGAATTGTTAGAAGTGCAATTACCAAAATCAATCCTACAGCTTTAATAGCTGCCACCACACAAAGTGCTGC
Organism: Campylobacterales bacterium; assembly: GCA_038248665.1. GTDB lineage: Bacteria > Campylobacterota > Campylobacteria > Campylobacterales > Arcobacteraceae > Aliarcobacter. The sequence goes on from JBBRXF010000050.1 coordinate 7,093, forward strand.
TAAAATTAAGATTAGGGTATAAAAAAACTTTACATTTATACCTCTTAAACTTGCAAATTCACTATCATAAGAAACTGCCAAAATTTGTTTATAAAAAAATACAACTATTGAGATAATAAAAATATCTAACACACTCATATATATCAAATCATCCCTTGAAACGGCAATGATTGAACCAAAAAGATATGACATCAAATCCACATTATATCCAGGTGTCAAATCCACAAATATAATACCAATCGCCATTCCACTTGCCCACATCATACCAATGATAGCATCTATTCTAGTTCTATTTTTTAGTGTGATTATTGCAATTATAACAGCAGTTAAAACTGCAAAAACCGTTGCTCCAAAAAGTACTGGAATTCCTAAATAAATAGCAAGTCCAATTCCTCCATAAGAACTATGAGCGATTCCACCTGTTAAAAAAGTAATCTTATTTACGACAACCAGTGAACCTATTATTCCTGCTGCTATTGAAATTAAAACTCCTGCAATTAAGGCATTTTGAATAAAATCATATTGTAATATTTCTAACATTTTTTGCCTTTAATGAGTGTGTTCACAACAAACATGAGATTTTCCTAAAGCTGATAAAAGCTCAACTTCACATAAATGTTCATTTTGTGTATTTATATTTTTTTGCATATTTTCTAATGAGTGGTAAACTAGGTTTTTATTTATGTGCGCTACATTTTTTGCATAGTTTAATAAAACTGAAATATCATGACTAACCACAACTATACAAATAGAGTTATTTAACTCTTTTAACAACTCATAAATCTCCCTTTGACCTTTTACATCAATACTTGCAGTTGGTTCATCAAGTAACATGATTTTTGGGTTTGAACACAAAGCCCTTGCTATAAAAACCCTTTGTCTTTGACCTCCACTTAAATCACCAATTTTTGAATTAGCAAAATCTGCCATACTAACTTTTTTCAAAGAGTCCATCGCACAAGCGATATCTTCCTTTGAATATCCGAATAATTTTCTTTTTGAACTTGTATGTCCCATTAAAACAATTTCCAATGCCGTGATTGGAAAATCTATATTTAAATTTGTATTTTGGGGAACATATCCTACTAAACTATTTTTTATTTTTTTATCAATTTTTCCAGTTTGTGGTGTTAATAAACCTAAAATTAGTTTTAATAAAGTAGATTTTCCTCCACCATTTGGTCCAATAATTGCTAAAAAATCATCATCTTTTATTGATAAATTTATATCTTCTAATACATCTGTTTTATTATATTTGTAAAATAAATTACTAATATTTATTAATTCCACTAAAAAACCTTTACTTGCAACTTTGTTGCAATAGTATCAAAGATTAGATAAATCTAATCTCAAATTTCATTTCTTAACCAAGAATAAGCTAATCCTAAATATTCATGAATTGCTGTTTCACTATTTCTGATATTTTTTCCAGAAAAATATGCCGAATAAGAATCATCATTATAAGCAAAATGATTTGTAGGACTAGCAATCACGTGTAGTCCCTCTTTTTGAAACAATAAAACTGACCTTTTCATATGAGAGGCACTTGTTACTAAAATTAAAGCTTCATCTCCTACAACTCTTTTGGCTTCAATTGCCTCTTCTTTTGTATCTTTTGTAGTATCAAGTCTAATAATATCTTCTTGTTTTACACCTAAAGAAATAGCTAGTTTTTCTTGCATGTAAGCATGAGAATTTTCATCGTTTGAACCATATCCTGAAAGAATTAATTTTGCATTTTCAAGATTTCTATAATGTTTTATTCCCTCAACTAATCTATTAATTGCTACCATTTTTACTTGTGAAGTGATACTTAAACTCTCATCAGTTTTATGTCCACTTCCTAAAACTAAAATATAGTTTACCTTTGGCGTTTGCAATAGTGCGGGATATGAATTTTCAAGTGGAGCTAAAAGAGCATTAGAAAAAGGTTGAAATGAGAATATTAAAAACCAGCTAAGTCCTAGAAATAAAAATATCTTTGCTTTTTTATAAGAGTTAAACATCAAATAAACAAAAGCGATAAAAAGTAAAAAAAGACCAATTGGAATTGGCAACAAAAATGCTGAAACAATTTTTTTAAATAAAAACATTTATTTTCCTATTAGAGCTGATGTATATCCAACAACTCTACTTTTATCTTTTGTAACATCAGCACTTGTACAATAATTTAATACCTTTGTTTCATAATTATTTTTGATTGCCCAATTTATAATGGCTTTCACACCAGTTTTTCCACAAGCTTCACAATAATCAAACATCTCTAAATCTTTTTTATCTATTGCATTTAAACAAATGTTATCTTTTTTATTTGCCTCTTCAAGGGTATAAAAGTGGCTTAAATCTGTACTTATTACTACAAAATTCAACTCATCTTCTAAAACCTCATCAATCACTTTTGATAACTCTTCATAATCAATTTCACCATAAACTATCTCTACTAATTTCACATTTTCAAAATAATGTTTTATAAAAGGTGCTTGGGTTTCTGTTGAGTGTTCAAATTCACACTCTTCGTTAAACTCTAAAAAGTCATATTTATCTATTAGTTTTTGAGAAAACTCTTTATCGATTTTTAGATTTCCAAGGGGAGTTTCATACTCATCATAAAGTGCAACACTTGCACCTTTTAGGTAAGCTCTATGTGATGGCCCAATTACAACCACTCTTTTTATATCTTTTTTATTTACCAAGTTATATGCCAAATTTGCAGTAAATCCACTATAAATATATCCAGCATGGGGAACAATAATAGCTTTAATATTTTCAAAGGTTTCATCATTTGTTTTAACACTATTAAAATGATTTATGTATTTTAAAATCTCATCTTCTTTTTCTGGATAAAAACTTCCACTTAAAACTGCTTTTCTGATACTCATAGGAATACTCCATCAAGTTTTGTTTTACATTTAGGACAACAACTATTTACTATTTTGTTTTCTAAAACATTAAAATATTCTCTTCTAATTAAAATTTCTCCACAACTCTTGCAAACTGTATCATTCTCAAAAGTAGTATTTCCTATATAAACATAATTTAAACCATGCTCTTTTGCAATATCAAAAGCCATTTGTAAAGTTTCATCTTTTGTTCGCTCTAAATTTTGTTCTTTATAATCTGGATGAAAAGCACTAATATGCCAAGGAGTATCCACTCCAAGATTTTCTTTTATAAATTTAACAATATTTTCTAACTCTTCTTTAGAGTCATTAATTGTGGGAACTATTAATGTTGTGATTTCAAGATGAATACCATTTTTTTTGATATTAATTAAATTATCACAAACAACTTTTAAATCTCCACCTAAAGATTTTTTATAATATTTTTTATCAAAAGATTTTAAATCAATATTCATAGCATCAATCACACCTATCATATCAGCTATTACTTCAGCACTTTCAAAACCATTTGAAACAAAAACTGATTTAATATCAAATTCTTTTGCCCTTAAAGCAATATCTTTAGCAAAGGGATAAAAAATCGTTGGTTCATTGTAAGTGTATGAGATTGATTTACAGTTTTTTTCTTTTGCAATAGCTACAATTTCATCCACAGTAAAATAGTTGTTCTTATTTATATTTGATGTTTGTGATATTTGCCAATTTTGACAAAATGAACATCTAAAATTACAACCAACTGTTCCAAGTGAAAGAGAAGTTGAGTTTGGTAAAAAGTGATAAAGTGGTTTTTTTTCAATCGGGTCAATATTTAAAGCACTTAAATATCCATAAACTAAACACTCTATTTCTTCCCCAATATTTTTATTAACTCCACAAACTCCAGTTTGTCCTACTTTTAATTTACAATAATAAGAGCATAAAAGACAAACTAATCTCTCATTGTGTTGTTTATAAAATTTCATTTTATTTTCTTAACTTCATAGGTAAATACGTGTGGATGAAATTCTAAACAATTAAGTTCAAAACTTCCTTTATAACAAAGATGAGAAAAGAACTCTTCAAAAGTTGGAAGTTGTTCCCAAACTTGTGGTAAAAATGTACTTTTTCGTCCATCTTTTTGTAAGATGACCCCATGAATATTTGGTTTTATTTTTGTTTTTAAATCTTCTATATCTGTATAAATCACTTCAACAGGTGTTGATAAAATAGAGATTTCAATCTTTACTTTTTTAAACTCATCAAGGGTAAGTTCATAAAATCTTGGGTCTTCAAAAGCTGCTGCAAAGGCATTTGAAATTAAATCATCAAGAAGTGGACGATGTGCTTGTAATGAACCAATACAACCTCGAAGTTGATTATTTAAAGTCAAGGTTACAAAAGTTGCACCATTCTTGGCTAAAAATGGAAAATCTTTTAAAAGTTGTTCTTTGTTTATTTTTATACTTGAATCAAACTTCTTTTCTATTGATTTTTTTGCAATATCTAATAAAACATGATTTTCCATTTTAAATCCTTTTAATTTTTGATAATATCCTTTATAGTTTCTATAAACTCATCACTATCATTTACACACTTACAAACTTTATACTCTTTTATTCCTAAATTATGAGCAATTTCTCTATACTCAATATCCAGCTCAAAATCAGTTTCAGAGTTATCAACTATAAAGGCAATTGGATAAATTATTACTTTTTCATCTTTAAAGTTTTTTAACATATCTTCAAGTGAGGGTTCAAGCCATTTTAAAGGCCCTACTTTTGACTGATATGCTAAATTTATTGATTTAAAATTTGTACCTTTAAGTTCTAGTTTTTCACTTAATATTTTTACATGAGCAATCATTTGTTGCTCATATGGATCACCAGCATCAACTATTTTTTGAGGAAGTCCATGGGCTGAAAAAATCAAATTATATTCACTTGGATTTTCTACATTTTTTTGAATCTCATTTACAATAGCTTCATTAAATTTATCATTTTCATAAAATGTTTCAATATATCTAATATTTTTCCCAAAACTATAAGGTAAATAATCTATAAAATCTTCAACCGATGATTTTGTAGTTGTAGTTGAATATTGTGGATATAAAGGTAGCATTACTATCTCATTTATTCCATCTTTTAAAATCTCTTTTATTACATCTTGTGCAAATGGAGGAGTATATCTCATTACATGATAAGTTTTAAAACCTTCTATTTTTTCATTACATTTATTTACTAATTTTTCAGTTAATGGATTTATAGGCGAAGCATTTCCTATATGTTCATAATTTTTCCAAGCACTATCAAGTCTTGAAGTTGTAATAAAAAATGCAATCATTTTTCTTATAATTGGATTCTTTACAGTTATTATATTTTTATCATTAAACATATTTGTTAAAAACATTTTTAATTCAGCTTTATTTCTAGCTCCACCCATATTAAGCAAAACTAGAGCTTTTTTATTTTCTTGCATTTTCTTCTAACCTTATTATTTTATTACTACACCACGAAGCCATGTCTAAATCATGTGTTATTAATAAAATTGCACATTTATCTAAAAGTGCAACTAACAATTTCATCACATCATAAGCTATTATATTATCCAAAGCAGATGTTGGTTCATCAACCAAAAGTAAATCTGGCTTCATCAAAAGTGCTCGTAAAATAGAACATCTTTGAAGTTGTCCACCACTTAATTCATGTGGTTTTTTATCTAAAAGTTCTTTCTGTAGAGTCAACTTTATTAAAAACTCTTCTAATTCCTTATCTGAAATTTCTCCCACTATATCTTTTATCTGTTCAATTATTGAGTAGGTCGGATGAAAAGAGTTATATGGGTCTTGAAATATCATAGCAATTTTTGATTTTTCTATGGTTCCACTTATTGGTTTTAAACTTCCTAAAATAAGCTCAAAAAGTGTAGTTTTCCCACTTCCACTTTTTCCAAAGATAGTTACCAAATCGCCTTTGTTTAATTCTAAAGAAAAATCTTTGTAAATAGGATTCTCTTTTTTATAATAAAAATTCAAATTTTTTATATCTAAAACTCTTTTTTTGTCCAATTTTACACCTTTTTTAAAAACATACTATATAAAAAAGTGCCTTTATCTTCCCAAAATAAGAAATTTTTTTAACTTCACAAAATATATACAATTATCAGAAACAATTCTACTTGTAAGTTAAAATATTAAGCATAAAAAAAGAAAAAAAAGCTAAAATATTTTTTCTAAAATTCAAGGAGAAAAAATGAAAAAAATCGTATTAACTGCAATCTTTGCTGCTGCAACAGCTGCTTCTTTATCAGCTGCTTCAATTGCTGCATGTGCTACTTGTCATGGTGCTAGCTTTGAAAAAGCTGCTTTAGGTAAATCTGCTGTTGTTAAAGGTTGGGATGAAGCAAAAACTATTGCTTCTTTAAATGGTTATAAAGCTGGAACTTTAAATGTTTACGGTATGGGTGCTGTTATGAAAGGTCAAGTTGCTAAATTAACTGATGCAGACATCGCTGACATCGCAAAACAAATTGCGGCAATGAAATAATTTTTCAAACTAGTCAATGAAAATTGACTAGTTTTCCTCTTTTTTTAACTTCTCTTTTTCACTTTCTAATTTTTCAGCTTTTGCAGCTTTGAAACTTTTTTCTTTATTAATTGCATCATTTAAATCTTCTACACTATCAAATAACAGTCCATTTACAATCTTATTTGAGTCATCAAATTGTCCTGTTTTGGCAGCCCAAATAAAAAGAAACAGCATTCCAGCTGAAATTATAATTCCTACAATTAACATAAAAAAAAGTGTATCATTTATCATTTTTATTCCTTTTAAAAGCTTTATTTCATTTTTATTCTAAGTGAATTTAATACAACCATTAATGAACTTAAACTCATTGAAAGAGCAGCAAATAATGGTATTACAAGACCTGCCATTGCTAAAGGAATTGTAACTGTATTATAAATCAAAGAAAGTGTCAAATTTTGTTTTATAAATTTATATGTTTTTCTTGAAATAATAAAAGCATCTTTTAATGAAGTTAAAGATGAATTTAATAACACTATATCTGAAATTGCCAAAGATACATCTGCTGAATTTCCCATGGCAATTGCAACATCAGCATTACTTAAAGCAACACTATCATTTACTCCATCACCAACCATTACAACTACTTTATTCTCTTTTTTTAACTCTTTTATATAATTAGCTTTTGAAACTGGTGTTTGAAAAGAGAAATACTTTTTAATTCCTAATTGTTTTGCAATATTTGAAGCAACATTTTCATTATCGCCAGTTAACATAACAACTTCAATATTTTTATCTTGTAAAAAATCTACTAAATCTTTTGCATTATCTTTTATTTCATCTTCTAGTTCAAAACTTGCAATTACTCTTTTATTTATAGTAAATAAATAAACTGTTTTATTTGAATCAAATTTATAATAAATTTCATTCTCTTTTAATAGTTCTACATTTCCACCTAAAAGCTCAAAAGATTTTCCATCTACATTTGTATAACTGGCACTCATACCTTTTGCTTCAATGTTTTTTACGTTATCTAGTTTTTTTTCTGTTAATTCATATTTTGTTTCTAAATGTTTTTTTATTGAACAACTTACAGGATGTGTAGAAGCTGCTAATAAAGAGTATAAAAGATTTAATTTATGGATATTATCATCTAAAATCTTCATTTTTACAACATTTAATTCACCCTTAGTCAAAGTTCCTGTTTTATCAAAAACAACTGTATTTGCAACAGCTAAAGACTCAATGAATTTTGCTTCTTTAAATAGAAGTCCTTTTTTTGCAAGTTCAGAAATACCAACTAAACTAGCCATTGGAGTGGCAAGTGCCAAAGCACAAGGACAAGCAATTACAATAACTGAAACAGCTACAATAAATGATTTTTCAAAATGATTTGCTCCTGAATAATTAAAACCTAAATCAACTCCAAAGAAATACCAAACTAAAAAAGTAGTTAGTGCTAAAGACAAAATTGTAACTGTAAAATATTTTGAAATTTCTGCTGCTTTTGTCTGTATTTTTGGTTTTGAATTTAAAGAGTCTTCCAAAAGCGTAACAATAGATGAAAATGTAGAATTTCTAAAATCTTTTGTAACTTCAAATTCTATTAACGCATTACTATTTATTGTTCCACTAAATACTGTATCACCAATTTTTTTGTAAACAGGAATTGATTCTCCTGTAAGTGTTGATTCATCAAAGAATCCTTCACCTTTTGTGATTATTCCATCAACTGGAACTTTTTCACCAGCTCTCATCTCGATAATATCACCTAATTTAATGCTATTAAGTGCTACAGTTTTTTTAGTATTATTTTCAATAACAACAGCTTCAAGTGGTAAACTTGATTTTATTTTATCTAAGGTATCAACTGCTGATTTTTTACCAATTACTTCCAAATATTTTCCAACAAGAACAAAAGTAATAATCATAGCAACAGAATCAAAATAACTCTCTCCTTTTGCTCCAAAAAGAATAAACATTGAATAAACATAAGTAAGTGTTGAACCTGAAGCCACTAAAAAATCCATATTAACCATACGATTTTTTAATCCGTAATATCCACCTTTGAAAAATATCCATCCACTATAAAATAGAACTGGTGTTGAAAGTAAAAATTCTCCTATGTGAATCATATTTTTTACTTCTTCAGAGATTCCTGTAAAAAACCCAGTATATTTGGCAACACTTAACATCATAATATTCATACTTGCAATTACTGCAACCATCATACGAATAAAATAGTCTCTTTTTGCCTTTGAAGCTTGTTCATCTGCAACGCTTGAATCATAAGCGTATGCGTTATAACCAATAGCTCTGATTTTTAAAATAATCTCTGAAAGTTTTAATTTATCTTCATCCCAAACTATTCGGGCTTTATTTGAAGTAAAATTTATGTTTGCTTCAATTATTCCTTTTGTTTCATATAAAACTTTTTCATTTAACCAAACACAAGCTGAACAATGAATTCCCTCAATAATTAAATCGATTTGAGAAAATCCATCTTTTGTTGTGCTTACATAATTATCTAAAAAGTTTTTAGAATCAAATTTACTAATATCATCATTTACAATTTTTAAAGGTGGAGCTAATGTTTTATTTCCTAACTTATCATAAAATGAGTCAAGTCCATCATCTTTTAAAATATGATAAACACCTTGACATCCTTTACAACAAAAATTCAAATCATTCTCTTTTATCATTACATTTTCACTAAATTCCAAATGGCAATGATTACACTTGATTTTCGACAAAGAAACTCCTACTACATTCTAAAAAAAACTATACACCCGATTATTTAGATATTATGGTTAATTATGATATTATATCTTAATAACTTTGGAGAGAATCTTAATAATGATAAACAACATTTCAATACTAAAAAATATAACTATTTTATATGCCGAAGATGAAAAGGATTTAAGAGAAGTTACTCATCAAATATTAAAAGGCTTTACAAAAAAACAATATGTCGCACAAAATGGACAAGAGGGTTTAGAGCTTTTTAAAGAACATGAAAATGAAATAGATTTAATTATTACAGATGTTAATATGCCTATTCTAAATGGTTTAGATATGGTAA
>JBBRXF010000051.1:0-15868 GCA_038248665.1 Campylobacterales bacterium
GAAGTGGGGATGAATTTACTAGTATTATAGATAACTCTTTTCAAATTAAAATAGAGCTTGAAAATATAAATTCTAATACTTTTAGAGAAGTTGTTACTTTTTACAATGAGCTATTACCACAATATGAGGAATTGAATAAAAATATTTTAAAGATAAATTCAGGCGAAAATAATGATAAACAACAAGGAAAAATAGCTATGACAAACGATAATAAATTATTAAATCAAATATTATATGGAAGTCCAGGGACTGGAAAAACTTACAATACAATAAATAAAGCTTTAGAGATTATTTTTCAAGATAAATTAACAAAAGAAGATTGTGAAAATGGAAAAATAAAAAAAACAAAGCTTGTTGAGTTATCAATAAATAGTCTTTCGGAAGAAGAAAAAAAAGATATAAAAGTAGATGATACAAGAGAATTTTTAAAAGCTTGTTTTGAAAAATATAAAAATATTGGACAAATAGAATTTGTAACTTTTCATCAAAGTTATGGATATGAAGAGTTTGTTGAGGGAATAAAAGCTATTCCAGCAGGAAAAAAAGGTAATGAAAATGCTAAAGAGATGATTTACGATATTTCAGATGGTATTTTTAAAAAGTTAGTAAAAAAAGCTTTGGAAAATAAAGAAGATTTTAAAACTAAAATAAATAAATATCGTGAATTATTAAAAATAGAAAAAATAACATTACATACACTTACAAATGTGCCATTTGAAGTAAAAATAAGTAATGAAGGAATTTCCACATCAAATAATCATTCTTTTAGTATAAAGAAACTAGAAAATATTAATAATAATGTATTCAGTAGTAATCCTGATACTACATATGGGAAATTTATAGTTGAAGATATAAATAAAAGAATTTTAGATGAAAATAAGTACATTCTAATAATTGATGAAATAAATAGAGGGAATATCTCTAAAGTTTTTGGAGAACTTATAACTTTAATTGAGCCATCAAAAAGAATAGGTGCTGATGAAGAAATAAGAGTAAAGCTTCCATATAGTGGAGATACTGAAGAACCTTTTGGAGTGCCTCAAAATCTTTATATTATAGGTACTATGAATACTGCTGATAGAAGTATCGCTCCTATTGATACCGCACTTAGAAGAAGATTTGTATTTGAAGAAATGGCTCCAAATCCTAGTTTATTAAAATCTATTACAGTAAATGAGAATGGAGAAAATAAAGTAATTGAACTTGATAAATTGCTTGAAGCTATAAATACAAGAATAGAGTATTTATACGATAGAGACCATACTATTGGACATGCTTATTTGATAGATGTAAAAGATGAAGATGATTTAAAATTTGCATTTAAAAATAAGATAATCCCACTTCTTGCAGAGTATTTTTATGAAGATTGGGAAAATATAGATTTAGTTTTAAATCAAAATGGATTTATAAAACCAAAAATAGATAATAAATATTTAGCAGTAGTAAATAAAAAAAAATCTGGAAAAGTAATTTATGAAGTTAGTAATGAAAATGATTGGAGAATAGATAGTTTTAAAAAGATTTACGATGATAATGTTGATTTAACAAAAAAAGATACTAGTAAAACAGATGAACAATCAAAATAAAGCAACAATTAGTGAATTTGGACTTATTGGATGGGAACAAAAAACATCAAATAAATTCTTATCTGCACAAATTGATAAAAAATATTATGATGAGTTAGAATCATTTACAAAAACAGATAAAGGTAAAGATGTTTTACAATTTACAGGAAATGGTAAATATCTTCAAGCTAAAAGCTATGTAGGAACTATCCAAACTACAAGTGGATTTATACTTGAAATATTGCCAAAAACTGTAAGTAAAAATGTAGAAGATAATAAAGAAAAAGAGATTGAAAAATCAAAAGAAGTTTTTATGAAACTTTTACATTTGCTTTATAAATTGCCAAATTATAAAAATATTGACAGTACAAATTTTGAGCGAATTAAAGATTTGGAAATTTTTGAAATATTTATTTTTATGTTCTTAGAAGAGGTTGGAATTATCATAAAAAAAGGGATAAAGTCTGATTATGTAGGACAAGAAGATAATCTTTTTTATCTAAAAGGAAAACTTTTAATAAATGAACAGATAAAAAGGAATAGCATTCATAAAGAACGATTTTATGTGCAATATGATGATTATAATCAAAATAGAGCGGAAAATAGACTTATAAAATCTACTTTAAAAATATTATCAAATGTTTCAAAAAATTTTAATAATCAAAGAAAAATAAGACAATATTTAGAACATATGAATTGGATTGATTTGTCTTTAAATATTGATAAAGATTTTAGTATGGTTAAAACTTGTCGTGGAATGGAACACTATAAAAATGCTTTGATTTGGGCAAAAGTATTTCTTAAAAAAGAGTCTTTTAGTAGTTTCAATGGTGATACAGTTGCATTTGCTATTTTATATCCTATGGAAAAACTTTTTGAGTGTTTTGTGGAGTGGTGGCTTGAAAAAAAGTATCTACATTTACAAATAGAGGCTCAAAATGGTGGTTTTGTTTTTGTAAAAAAAGAAGATAATAAGAATTTATTTACAGTAAGACCAGATTTCTTAATCAAAAAAGAGAATCAAGTTATAAGTGTAGCTGATGCAAAATGGAAATTAATAGAAAAAGACACAGACTTTTCACAAAGTGATTTTTACCAACTTTTTGCATATAGACATATATTTCTAAAGGAACAAAAAGAGAATTATAAAGATGATAAATGTGAACTAGTGAGTTTAAAAATTTATTATCCCAAAATAGAAGAAATATTTGAAAAATCAATAGAGTTTCAATACTTTGATGATACTAAAATCAAAATTATACCTCTTGATATTGAAAAAGAATTACTAAATTGAATCGATTAACTCCTTTAACCACACCAATTATGGTATGATTATCTAAAATAATCGCACCACAAAAGGAAAAATCTATGAAAAAATGGATTTGGCAACAAGAAAACTATCCCAATTTTACTTATGATTCTAAAAAACTCGAAGTTTTAATTCAAAAAGTATCTATAGAACAAGGATATTTAATCGCCCTTACTCAAACTATGGATAATAAAACTATTATTCAAAGACAAATTGAAGCACTTGAAAATGAAGCTATAAGTACATCTGCAATTGAAGGTAAAATATTAAATCGTGATAGTGTAAAAGCTTCAATTGCCAAAAAACTGGGATTTAGAGATATTGATTATAATAAAATTGATAATTCTATTGAATATCTTATTGCCGTGTTAATTGATGCAAATACAAACTATAACGAAGATTTAACATTGGATAGACTTTTTGCTTGGCATGGTGCAATTTTTCCAAAAGGGTATGATAAATTTAATCCAATTAATGTTGCAACTTTTAGAGGCGAAGAGATTATGCAAGTAGTTGGTGGATATGCTGGAAATGAAGTTGTTTATTATGAAGCACCGCCTCGAATTAATCTTGAAAATGAAATGCAAAATTTTTTAAGTTGGTTTAATTCTACAAATGAGAGTTTGATAAAAGCTTGTATAGCTCATCTTTGGTTTGTAATTATTCATCCTTTTGATGATGGTAACGGAAGAATTACAAGGGCAATAACCGATTTAGTTTTATCAAAAATAGAAAACTCAACAATCTCAAGATTATATTCAATGTCAAATGCAATAAATGATGATAGAAAAGGTTATTACAAAGCATTAGAACATACAACAGGATATATCCAAAAAGAAGATAATTTTCTTGATATTACTTTTTGGTGTGAATGGTTTTTACAAACATTATATAAAGCTTTAATTGATACAAAAATGAAACTAAATTTTATAGTTTTTAAAACTAAATTTTGGGATAAATATAGAGATAAAAACCTAAATGCTAGACAAACAAAAGTTTTAAATTTCATACTTGATATTGGGATTGAGAATTTCAAAGGAAACTTAAGTAAAAAAAAATATATGAGTATTTCAGATAGTTCTTCATCAACAGCTTCAAGGGATATAACTGAACTTTTAGAAATAGGCTGTATCAAACAAATTGAAGGCTTGGCTGGAAGAAATGTAAGTTATGAAATAGTTATATAAAGTAAAAAAGTTTTTAAATGCTGGTTTTTAAAATAGATGGTTTCACTAAACCATGAAATAGTATAATATTTAAAAAATAATAAAGAAGAAAAAATGTTAAACAATAACTTTCTAAGAATTTTGGTTTCAGGTGGAATTGCTACGATTTTGCAAAGAAGTTTAGAGTTAAATCCTATCTCTTTGCAAGGTTTTCTTTTTTTTATGGTAGTTTTTATGACTATTAGTTTTTCTTGGTTTTATTTTTTTCCAAATAAAAAAGCAGATTTAAGTGATGAAGAAAAAGAACTTTTAAAAAAACAAAAAGAGTTAAATAAAAAAATCTATTTGGATTATGGAAAGAAATTTCTTTTAATTATTTTCTCGTTAGTGATTTTAAATAGTGCAATAAATTTTCTCTCTTTTAAACTAGGATTATTTGATGATAGTTTCAAATATAGGTTTGATACAAAAAAAGCAATAGCTTTAAATTTACAAAATGAAAAACTAATAAAAGAGTTCAAAATATATGAGGAGTTTTACTTTTTATATGAAAAAGAGGGTAAGTACTTTTTAGTTGAACAAAAAGAAAAACAGCATAATAAACAGATATTAACTCTTTACTCAAACTTCTTTATTTCTGATATTTTTGATGAGTTAAAAGATGAAAAAAACTTCTTGAATATATTAAATAATATTTCACCAACCCTTTATAAAGAACTAACAATTTATGATTTTATTTTAAAACCTTTATGGTTTTCAAATAGTATAAATAACATCTATTGGATGAGTCAAGATATTGAGTTTTCCAAAAGTGAATATGAGAAATATATAAATGAAAAAAAAGCAAAAGCAAAAGAGGAAAAATATAAATCTTTATTAAACAAAGATTTAGAAAAAACAAGTGAAATAGAGCTCTTTGATACTTTAAAAAATCTATATTCACTTGATGCTTTTACGCAAAATATAAATTATGCGATAGATATATTTAATGAACTTGATAAAAGAGATTCTTCAATAACAAAAGCTTTGAATATAGAAGCATATAGATTTGCTTTTATGACATATATTTATGTTTATAAAGAAAAAGAGGTAGTAAATCAGATTTTACAAGAGTATGAAAAAGGTGTAGTTTATAGTTTTAATTTTTGGGATTTACAACCTGATGTAAATATAAAATATTCCCATGTTAGATTTGTAAATCTAAAAAATGATGAGGTAACTGTTTTTTGGTATCAAAATATAGAAAACATTGAGATAGTAAATAATGAATTAATAGTAAATCAAAAAGATGGAAAAAAAGTAAATCTAGGTACTTTCCAAAAACAAGATGCCGAAAAAATAAAAGCAGGATTATTAACTTTATTAAGAAATATTTATCTAGTTGAAGATATTTATATGAAGTTAAAATAAGATTTAATAATTAATAAAATACTTTGTATTACAAGTAATTTTGCTATCATATAATAATTTAACTTTTATAGAAAAAGGTTTTTTATGCAAGAAAATAGAATTCATAAACAAACAATTTTAGTTATAGATGACACTCCTGATAATCTTTTTTTAGTTTCAAATTTATTAAAAGATTTATATATTGTAAAAGTTGCTAACAGTGGTGAAAAGGCTTTAAAATACCTTTTAGAATCAACTGCTCCTGATTTAATCCTTCTTGATATTATGATGCCTGTTTTAAGTGGTTATGAGGTTATAAAAAAAATAAAAAGCGATTATATTCTAAAAGATATTCCTGTTATATTTTTAACTGCTAAAAATAGTATTGAAGATGAAAAAATAGGATTTGAGCTTGGAGCGGCTGATTATATAACTAAACCTATTTCTCCTCCAATTCTTTTAGCTAGAGTTAAAACTCAACTCGAAAATAAACAAGCTTCAGATTTTTTAAAAGACCAAAATCAGTTTTTAGAAGATGAAATAAAAAAAAGAACAAAGGAAGTAGTTGCCATTCAAAATGTTACTATTTTTGCAATGGCATCATTAGCAGAAACTAGAGATAATGAGACAGGAAATCACATAAGAAGAACAAGAAGTTATGTGAAAATCTTAGCTATAAAACTACAAAATCATACAAAATTCAAAGACTTTTTAACTGATGAAATGATTGATACTCTTTATAAATCAGCGCCACTTCATGATATTGGAAAAATTGGAATACCTGATTATATACTTTTAAAAAAAGGAAAATTAACTTTTGAAGAGTTTGAAATAATGAAAACTCATACAACTTTGGGAAAAGAAGCTATTGAAAATGCAGAAAAACAATTGGGATATGAAGTTAGTTTTCTACAAATAGCAAAAGAGATAGCATATTCACATCAAGAAAAATATGATGGGAGTGGTTACCCTTTGGGATTAAAAGGTGATGAAATACCAATAAGTGCTAGACTCATGTGTGTAGCAGATGTTTATGATGCACTAATTAGTAAAAGAGTTTACAAAGATAGTATGGTACATGAAGAAGCAGTAAAAATCATGAAAGAGGGAAGAGGAATACACTTTGACCCTGATATTTTAGATGCTTTTTTAGAGTTAGAGAATGAGTTTATACAAATAGCAAAAAGTTTTACGGATGTTCATTTAAAGGTTGAAGAATGAGAAATATCGTTTTTATATTACTTTTTATTCCCCTTTTTTTAATTGCAAGTTTCCAAGATAAATTAACTAAAGAAGAAAAAAATTGGTTAGATAATCAAAAAATTATAACCATTGGTGCAATGGATAATTGGGCACCTATTAATTTTGTTGATTATAATAATCAAGCTAGTGGAATTGGTGCTTCAATAGTTGAAATATTAAATAAAAATTTGGAAAATAAATTAAAAATTAGTTCAGCAGATTGGAATACAATTTACGAAAAAACAAAAAATGGCGAATTAAATGCTATTTTAGACATAACTCCTAAACAAGAAAGAGAAGAGTTTTTCTATTTTTCAAAACCATATTTACAAATTCCTCCAGTGATTGTTTCAAAAAAAGAGCAAAAACCTTTTTTGAGTTTGGATGATTTAAATGGCAAAACAGTTGCTTTGGAAGAGAATATTGGAACTATTATTGATTTGCAAAAAAATTATCCAAATATAAATATTAAAACTTTTAAAAATACTACTTTTGCTTTGGATGGAGTTTCAAGAGGATTAGCTGATGCTTATATTGGAAATAGGGCAGTTGTAAATTATAAAATCAAAGAAGAACTTTTATCTAATCTAAAAATTGATGCCATTGATTTAAGTAGAAAACCATCTATTTTAACTCTAGGTGTTTCAAAAAACTATCCAGTTTTATTTTCAATTTTGCAAAAAGCTATGAGTGAAATTACTACTCAAGAGTGGGATAATATAAAAACAAGATGGGAAGGTAAAGTTTTAGAAGATAATAAAAATATAAATTTATCAAAAGAAGAAAAAGAGTGGTTAAAACAAAACCCTATTATAAAATATGGGGGAAATCCGAACTATATGCCATTTGAATCATATGACACAAATGGGAATTATATGGGAATTGTAGCTGAGCATTTGAATTTGATAGAGCAGAATTTAGGCATAAAATTCGAAAAGATAAAAACTAATTCTTGGAATGAAACTTTAGAAAAAGTAAAAGAGTCTAAGGTTGATATGTTTTCAAACTATATGAATATCAAAGAGTTTCAAGATACTCATATTTCAGTTCCTATGCAATTAAAAAGCCCAATTGTTGTAGTTGGAAAAAAAGATAAACATAAAGATTTTATAGTTTCTCTTTCCCAGTTAAAAAATGAAAAAATTGTTGTATTAAAAGATTATTTTTATTTAGAAGAAATCTATAAACAATATCCTAATTTAAATTATATTGAAGTTGAAAATGCAACTATTGCACTTAATGGAGTATCTGCTGGAACTTACGATATAGCACTTTGTTCATTACCCGTTGCTACTTATACAATTTCATCTTTAAGCCTTACTAATTTAGAAATAATTGGGAAAACAGATACTTATATGCAATTGAGTTTTTCTGTTAAAAAAGATTATGAAATTTTTGCAAAAATTTTAGAAAAAGTGTTGATAAATCACTCTTCCACAGAAGTTTATGACATTATGAAACAATGGGAAAAAGTTACAAAGAAATCTGAAATAGATATGGATATGGTATTTAAAATTTCTATTTTTGTATTTTTAGGAATAATCCTTTTATTATTTTGGAATTATCTACTTAAACGACAAGTTGCAAAAAAAACCCATGAACTCTCTAAACTTCTTAGATTTTTTGATGAAAATGTAATTGCTTCAAGAACAGATTTACAAGGAAATATAACTTATGTAAGTGACGCTTTTTGTAAAATAAGTGGAAATACAAGAGAATTTATGATGGGGAAAAATCATAGAATTGGAAGACATCCTGATAATGAGCCAGAAATTTTCAAACAAATGTGGGAAACAATAACAAAAGGAAAATCTTGGACAGGCAGAATCAAAAATAAAACAAAAGAGGGTGGATATTATTGGGTTGATAGTGTAATCGAACAAGAGTATGATTTTGATGGAAAAGTTGTTGGATATATCTCTTTAAGACATGATGTTACTGCTCAGGTTGAACTAGAAAAGTTAAGTGCAAATCTTGAAAATATCGTAAAAGAGAGAACAGAGGAACTTTACCAATTAAACAAACAACAAAAGGCTATTTTTAATACAGCAAGTATTGGAATAATTTTATTAAGAAATAGAGTTATTCAAGAGATGAACAATAAAATTTGTATGATTTTTAGATACGAATACGATGAACTAATAAACTCATCAACAAGAATTTTTTATGAAGCAAATGAAGATTATGATAGTGTAAAAAAACAGTATAGTATTATTGAATCTGGAGAAATAGCCACATGGGAACAAAAATTTGTTAGAAAAGATAGAAATGTATTTTGGGCAAGAATTACTATGCAAGCTATTGATTTTACGGATTTAGATAAAGGTTTAGTAGCTACAATTGACGATATAACACTTGAAAAACAGGCTTTAGAAGAGATTAAAAAAGCTAAACTTTTAGCAGAAGAATCAACAAAATCAAAAAGTGAATTTCTTGCAAATATGAGCCATGAAATAAGAACTCCAATGAATGCTATTATTGGAATGGCATATCTTGCATTACAAACAAACTTGGATGAACAACAAAAAAATTATATTCAAAAAATAGATACAGCTTCGAAAAATTTATTGGGAATAATAAATGATATTTTAGATTTCTCAAAAATTGAAGCCGGAAAAATGACAATTGAAGAAATTAATTTTTCCCTTGATGATGTTTTGGCAAATCTTTCAAGTCTTTTTATGTTCCAAATTGAAGAAAAAGGTTTAGAACTATTATTTGATGTGGATATGAATCTTCCAATGGCTTTAAAAGGTGATGTTCTAAGATTAAATCAAATCCTAACAAATCTTTTAAGTAATGCTATTAAATTTACACCAACAGGTGAAATTATAATTTCGATAAAACTACTTTCAAGAGATGAACAAAGTGCTGAAATTAGGTTTGATGTTAAAGATACTGGAATTGGCATATCTGATGAAAATAAAGAAAAATTATTTTCATCATTTACCCAAGCTGATAGTTCAACAACTAGAAAATATGGAGGTTCAGGATTAGGACTTGCTATTTGTAAACAAATTATTGAATTAATGGATGGAACAGTTGGACTTGAAAGTACTCCTGATGTTGGAAGTGATTTTTACTTTATTATTAAATTTGAATTACAAAATGTTCAAAGAAATCTTTTAGAAATAAATAATAATGGAAATAAGTTAAAAATTTTAGTAGTTGATGATAATGCATCTTCTAGGGAGATTTTAGAAAATATTATTAAGTCATTAAGATTTGAAGTAAAGGCAATATGTTGTGGCAAAGAAGCTATAAAAGAGTTGGAAAAAGCAAATGAAGAGAATAATCCATATTCTTTAGTTTTAATAGATTGGATGATGCCTGAAATGGATGGTATTGAAACAATTATAAAAATAAATCAAAGTTTAAAAATAGAAAAGACACCAACTTTTATAATGGTTACAGCATATAATAAAGATGAATTAATGCAAAAAGCAAAAAATGCAAATGTATTTGGTTTCCTTGAAAAACCTATTAGTCCATCGACACTGTATGATACAATTTTACAAGCTTTTGGAAAACATATTGTAATAAATGCAAATGCAAATATAAAAAGTAATAATTTACCTGATATTAAAAAACTTATCGAAGGTGCAAGAATTCTTTTGGTTGAAGATAATGTTCAAAATCAAGAGATAGCACTAGAGTTTTTACAAAAAGCAAATATAAAAGTAAAAATAGCAAACAATGGAAAAGAAGCTATTGAAATATTGGAAAATTCAGAGTTTGATGGTGTTTTAATGGATTGCCAAATGCCTATTTTAGATGGTTATGAAGCCACAAAACAAATCAGAAAAATTGAAAAGTTCAATGATTTACCAATTATTGCAATGACAGCAAATGCAATGGAAGGAGATAAAGAAAAATGTATCAATTCAGGAATGAATGACTATATTTCAAAACCTTTGGATTTTAATAATTTTTATGAAACTTTAGGAAAATGGATAAAACCAAAATATAGTTTTATAAACACACAAAAAAAAGAAATAGAAAAAGAAAATGAAATCGATATTAAAAAAGTAGAGATTGATGGAATCAATATTCCTCTAGCCTTAAATAGAATGGCTGGAAATCAAAAGTTACTATTAAATCAATTAAAAAGATTTATAAAATCACAAAATAGTTTTGAAGAAAAAATATTAACTTTTGTAGAAAATGGTGATTTAGAGTCAGCAATTAGAGAAGCTCATACTTTAAAAGGTCTTTGTGGAAATATTGGTGCAGATTTACTGTTTGAAAAAGCAAAAGAGTTGGAATTTCATCTAAAAGAGAATGGTTTTGACAATAAATATGCTGAGTTAATAAAAAATGTAGAATTTGATTTGAATATTTTAATTCAAAATATAAAAGCTGTTATTGAATTATTTTTATCAAAAGAAGATAAAAGTGGTATAAATAGGGACAAGGTAGATGAACTTTTTAATCAATTAGAGAAGTTATTAAATGAGTTAGATTCAGATGCTTTAATAAAAGCAAATGAGTTACAAGTTGAGTTGGAAAAAATAGCTTATTTTGACGAACTTGATAACTTTATGAATTACGTAAATGATTTTGATTTTGATAAGGCGAGTGAGTATTTAAAACTTTTAAGAGAAAAAATACCAAAAAATTAAAATAAGAGAATACCTCTTATTTTAATAGATTCATTTCTTTGATAAATTTCTCTTTATCTTCTTTAAAAGCTAAAATGCAATTTTGACAAATACAGGCTTTCATCTGTAACTCTTGGGGAATTAAAGCCCTTAAATCTTTTGGAACTGATATGCTATTACACCAACAATTATTGTTGGGTATATGAGCCTCACATAAGTTCTCTTTTTTACAAAAAGGACAAAGTTTAGGGTTCATTTCACAAGATTTACTCATTTAATATAATTACTTTTTTTATCAACTGTATCTAACTCTTGCCCAATATCTTGGTATCTTTTGAAATAATGTTTAACAAATGAGTTTATATTTTCATCATTTGGCATAAAATATTTTTGCGTTTTTGTGGCATAGTTATTTAAAAATGCAGTTGCATCTTTTTTATCAAGATAATGTTTTGCTAAAGCTGTGTAATTTTCTATATACCAAGCTTTTAAAGCTTCATATTTTTCATCACTTAAATCAATAGATAACTTTTTGTTTTCATTATCCCAAGCTAAAACAGCTGTGCCAAATAGTCCATTTAAGTGAATTAAACCTTCACAATAATATGGTTGAACTTCATCAACTTCCATCCATCCAATTAATCCAACACTTCTTTTTACAAGGTCAATTAAAACTTGTGATTTTAAGTGAAGTTCATCTGTATCTTGGTCTAAAAAGTATGAAATTAATCCACCAGTTGTTGCTTTGAACTCTTCAATATTTTTGAAGTTTCCAGTTTTATTCATTACTGATTCTGTTTCATCATCACACCATAAAATATGTCCATATTCATGTCCTACTGTGCTAATGTCATAAACTTGATGCCAAGATGCAGTTTCATTAAAAAGGAATGTTCTATCTTTTGTTAAGATTTCTTGTCCAAAGATTTCAGAGCTTAGTTTTAAAAATGGTTTAGCTCGGCTTGTTTGTAAAATTTCATCTGAAAATGCAAAGATTTTTTTTCCTTCTTCTAAACTTACGATTTCATCATTTGGAACAACTTGAGCTGAAAACATACCATTAAATTCAGCTCCAAAAAACAGCGCTGGTCGTCCCACATAAAGTTGTACTTTATCTAGTGATTTTAAAGAAAAATCATAAGTTTTTTTGTATGTATCATTTGGCTCAAAACTATTAAATATTTTTGCAAAAGCTGATTTTATTTTATTTACTCTATGGTCATTTTGTGCAAATTTTGGATTTGTAAGTCTAATATCCCATTCAAGTGCAACAGCTTTTCTAAAGTGATCTTCATAATATTCAAGTGGATGTCCAATTTGAATTGGAGTTTTTATTTTCATCCAAGCTCTATCTACATCTGCCCATTTTGAAACTAATTCATCTGTTCGGTCTTCACTAAAAGCTTTGATAAGAGCTTGAATATATAAAACATAATCCCATTTTTGATTATAGATTTCATCTTCAAGTTCGATTAGTTTATCAGCAAACTCTTCAAGTGCATCAACAACTTCAGTTGTCTCTTTTTTGAAAGCTTTGATATATGCTTGAGATTTGTATTTATCAGCATCTTTTACTAAAGCAGAATAACATCTATCAGCCGTAATTCCACCATGTCCTAAATCAAGAAGTTTTTCATCTTCAAGATATTTCATAATTTTTGCTTCATCACCGTCAAATTTAGCCATTAAATCTTTATTTACACCATTTATAATGTGTGCTGTCCAAGATGTTTGCCAAGCAGTCATTTGAAGACCAACATTATAAACCCCAATAAAAATTTCCCTATAAAATGGAGTTAAAAGATTGTTTTGCACTATTAAATCTATTAGTTTTGTATGTTTTTCGTGCCAATACTCTTTTACAAAACCATAAGCTTTCTCTTGTAAATCTATGATTTCTTTTTCATTTTTCTCAAGTTTTTTTAAAACTTGCACCAAAGAATCATCCCTTAAATTCACAAGTCTTGTAACAAGTGCAAATCTTAAATCACTTGTCATTTCAAGCTTTAAAGCCTTTGCAAAATCATTTATAAGTCCAAGTTTATCAAACTCTTCATTTTCAAGAAAAGCTATTAATTTATTAGTTTGTGTTTTTTCATCATTTAGAAAATCATATATTTTTTGTAAGTCGTTTAAAAAGGTTTCTTTATTCATTTTTTAATCCTTGATTTTAAAAATAGAGTTTATCTTTTTTGAACTTTTTTTTAGTTAAATTAGCACTCTATACAAAAAAGTGCTAATCTAGACAAAATCTTTAGCTTCCTTTTATAAAGTTGTGATAAAATTCTCTTCTAAAATTAAACAAATTATAGGAGAAATGACATGGCAAAACATCAATTTCAGACAGAAGTAGGACAATTATTACATTTAATGACACACTCTTTATATTCAAATAAAGAGATTTTTATAAGAGAGCTTGTATCAAATTCAAGTGATGCAATTGACAAATTAAACTATTTAAGACTAACAGATGAAAATCTAAAAGACGCATATGCAGATTGGAAAGGTGAAATTAACGTTTCTTTTGATGAAGCTGATAAATCTTTAACAATTTCAGATAACGGTATTGGAATGAATGAAGCTGATTTAATTGCTTCAATTGGAACAATTGCAAAATCAGGAACAAAATCTTTTGTTGAAAATTTAACTGGTGATGCAAAAAAAGATTCAAACTTAATCGGTCAATTTGGGGTTGGTTTTTACTCAGTATTTATGGTAGCTTCAAAAGTAGATGTTATCACTAAAAAAGCAGGTGAAGAGATAGCTTACAGATGGACAAGTGATGGAACTGGTGAGTTTGATTTAACAACAGCTATTAAAGAAAATTCAGGAACAGTAGTTTACATTAAACTAAAAGATGAAGAAGCAAGTGAATTTGCATCTAAACACAGAATCAAAAATATCGTTGGAAAATATTCAAACCATATTGCATACCCAATTTTCTTAAATTATAGTGAAGAAGTAACTGAGACTTTAAGTGAAGAAGATAAAAAAGCAGGAAAAGTTGCAGAGAAAACTCTTGAGAAAAAACACGAAAAAATCAATGAAGCAACAGCTTTATGGATGCAACCAAAATCAAAATTAAAAGAAGATGATTATAATCAATTTTATAAATCAATTTCTCATGACTCATCAGAGCCAATGCTTACAATTCACACAAAAACAGAGGGTGTAAACGAATATACAACACTATTCTATATCCCAAAAACTGCACCTATGGATATGTACAGAGCAGATTTCCAAAGTGGTGTTAAGCTTTATGTTAAAAGAGTATTTATTACAGATGATGAAAAAGAGTTATTACCAACTTACTTAAGATTTGTAAGAGGTATTATTGATTCAGAAGATTTACCTTTAAATGTTTCAAGAGAGATTTTACAAGAAAATAGAATCCTTGCAAACATCAAACAAGGAAGTGTTAAAAAAATCCTTTCTGAAATCAAAAAATTATCTAAAGATGAAGAAAAATATGCTGAGTTTATAGCTGAATATATCAGACCTTTAAAAGAGGGTGTTTATCAAGACC
Source organism: Campylobacterales bacterium (assembly GCA_038248665.1). Lineage (GTDB taxonomy): Bacteria > Campylobacterota > Campylobacteria > Campylobacterales > Arcobacteraceae > Aliarcobacter. Next base: position 14,799 of record JBBRXF010000051.1, read on the forward strand.
ACATGAACAAAGAGCTTATTTTAGATTTATTAAGATATAAATCAACAAAAGCAGAAGCTGGAAAATTAACTTCATTAGAAGCGTATAAAGAAAGAGCTGATACTGAACAAAAAGCGATTTATTATATCGTTGGTGAAAATGAAAAAATATTAAGAAGTTCACCATTATTAGAATCTTATAACAAAAACAACATCGAAGTTTTAATCTTAGATGATAAAGAAATCGATGAAATCATCACTCCAACTATGGGTGCATATAAAGAGTGGGAATTCAAAGACATCACAGCTTGTGAGCCTCCAAAAGTTGAACAAACAGAAGAAGCAAAAAAAGAAGTTGAAGAGAAATTCCAAGACATCACTAAAAAAATCAAAGATAAACTAGGTGATGCAGTTAAAGATGTAAAAGTAACAAACAGATTAAGTGAATCTCCATCTTGTGTAGTAAAAGATGTAGCAGACGCACAAATGGCTCAAATGATGCAAATGATGAGAGCAATGGGACAAGTTATGCCAGAATCAGCTCCAATTTTAGAAATCAATCCAGAGCATGAAATCGTAAAAAAATTAAACGGTTGTGCAGATGAATCAACTATCGAAGATGTATCTTGGATTTTATTAGACCAAGCAAAACTAAGTGAAGGTATGGAAATCACTGATACTGTAGCATTCGCGAAAAGACTATCAAGAATTACTGCTAAAGCTCTTTAAAATAAAAGAACTATTTGCATAAATCTTCTGCGTTGGATAAAGTTTTTAACTCAATCACATACTATTTGTATGCTCAATCGTTAAAAACTTTATCCGCCTTGAATCTTCATACAACTAGCTCTTTTAAGGTTTTAAATGATTTATTTCTTCTTCATAAATTTTTTCAAAAACAATTTTGAAATTATTTAAACGAGTGATTTCATTTGGATCTTTTGGATTTTTTAATAACTTAACATACTTTTCAAAATCTTTAGAAATTGAATCATATAAATGATAAGGACTAATTTTTATATTTTTGGTAGTTGAGTCATATTTTATAGCTTCATCAAAATCATCATGAAGATAATTTAATAAAACCCCATC
>JBBRXF010000052.1:0-15482 GCA_038248665.1 Campylobacterales bacterium
GAGCTTGAGTAATAGTTACTGTGTAATCTGTTGTTACAGATCCTTCAGTTACATTTGCTGGTCCTTCAATACTTACTAATGCTGTTTGATCATCAGGAGTTGTTGGTACTGTTTCATCTGTAATTGTTGTTTCAACTGGAGTTTTATTTACAGTAACAGTATCAAATTGTGTTTGATTAGAAACTGTATCAATTTCTATTGTAAAAGTTTCATTTCCTTCACTAATATTATCATCTATAGTTTTAACTAAAACCGGTGCTTCACTTGAACCAGCAGGTATTACTACACTTATAGTTTCTGTAATATCTTCACCATTAGCCGTAATATATGTATATTTAAATGTTACAGTAATATCTTCAGTTGCTAATACTGCATTCCCCGTATCATCAGTCAATATTACTCTAAAAATTGCATTTTCACCTTCTGTAACAACTGTATTAACTCCAACTAATTTTACATTTACATTAGAATTAACTGTAGTTTGCACAGCAATCGTATCTGCAGAATCAACAGGAATTGTTGAGATAGATTCAGTTAAATTCACACCTCTTGCAGTATCTGCAATACCATTTAATCCACCATCTATTATAGAAAATATTGAATTAAATGTTGAACCATTACCAGCAGCATTTCCACCTGCTTGTCCACCAGCTGCTGCAGCACCAAGTGATTCTAATAATGTTTGATAATCAGATATTAAAGTTAGATTAGCTACTTTGTTATCTCCTAATTCAACAGGTTTTGATATTAGTGCTTCTAACCTATCAATTATTTCTCCACCATTAAAAGAGTTATTTTCTACAATAGAGTCAAGATCTTTATTGCTTACATCTTTATTGATAATAATGGCTGTTGGATTAGACATATTTGTTGTATTTGATTGAAGAAGAGGAACGATACCATTTAATTCAACTTTTATACTTTTACCATCAACATTAAAAGTTAAAACGACTGATTCTTGATTATCTTTAAAATTTAAAACATAATTTGAAAAACCATTTGAGAAGACGTACTGCTCACCTTTTAAAGTATTAAATTGTAAATCATTTTTTAAATCTACAATTTTTTGGCCATTTTCAGTTTTTATCGTTAACTTCATTTTTTTCTCCACTATTATCAGATGATTATTTCTACTATACAAAGTAAAATCTTATATTCTAATATTATATCAATAAAGTCTCTAAAAAGTTTTATTATTATTATTTTAAGTAAAAAGATAATCTAAATTTAGATTATCTTTCGTGAAGAGAGTCTTGTTTAACTTTAAGTATTGGTTTTAAAAGGAAATCTAATATCGTTTTTTTACCAGTTACAATATCAACAGTTGCAATCATACCTGGAATAATTGGTAATTTTTTACCTTTTCTTTCCAAATAATTTTTATCAGTTTTTACTAAAACTCTATAGTAACTTTTTCCATCTTTTGAATCTTTATCCACTATTGTATCAGCTGAAATTTCAACTATTTTACCTTCTAATCCACCATAAATACCAAAATCATATGCAGTTATTTTTATAATTGCTTTTTGGCTAGGATTAATAAATGCAATATCTTTTGGATCAATTTTTGCTTCAACAACTAATGCATCACTTAATGGAACTATTTCTATTAAATCCATACCAGTTTGTACAACTCCGCCAATAGTATTAAAATTAAGTTGTTTGATAATACCATCAACGGGTGAAGTAATTGTTGTTTTAGCTACTTTATCCCTATCTCCAACTAATTTAGCTTCAAATCTATTTATTTGACTTACTGTTTTTTGAAGATCTCTCGATGCTTCAGCTTTGAATGTATCAATTTTTTCTCGAATTCTATTTTGTGCTTCTGAAATAGCAAAATTTGATCTTGCAATAGATAATCTTGCTGTTTGTAAATCACCTTTAGTTACATTATACTCTTTTTCAATATCTAATAAATCATACTTAGATTTGATTCCTCTTTCAACAAGTTTTTTAATAGTAACTCTTTGTTCTTCAATAAAACCCAAAGTATCTGTCAATTTTTTAATTGTACTTTCAATCTCTTTTAGTTCTTGAACTTTTTGACTTTCTTGATTTTCAAGAACTTTTATTGAAGATTTTATCTCCCTAAATCTATTTTCTAATAGTAATTTTTCATTAATATCATATCTTGATACATCTTTAATAATTTTTTCATCAAATGACAAGACAGGTAATTCTTTATTTATATCTATTGTTGACTCAACTTCTAGTCTAGTTTTTAATGCTAACAAAGATAAATATTCTTGTTTGCTTTCCTCAAGGGTTGCTTGGAATCTTGTAGTATCAATTTTCATTAAAGGATCGTCAAATTTAACAATATCACCCTCTTTTATAAAAATTTCTGAAATTATCCCACCATCTAAAGATTGTACTGTTTGTATCTTATCTGTTGGAATTACTTTTCCATTTCCTCTAGCTAATTCATCAATTTCTGCAATCGCTGCCCATAAAATAAGTATAGAAAATATCCCCATTACTAATAAAAAAATTATGTTAGAAACTCTATTAGGTCTTTCATTTGAATTTGAGTATAAACTATACATAAATTCTAAATCTTCCTGTTTTTCATCCTCTAAACCATAGAGTCGTCTAAACCAATCAACTAATCCTCTTTTTTCTTTTATCTTCTTTTCTTTTTGCATTATTTAACCTACTTTTGTGGTAAAAACTTCTTCTTTAGGTCCATCAACTATTATCTGACCATTTTCTATTATTATTATTCTATCAACTAATTGTAATAAAGAAGTTTTGTGAGTTACCACTATTAAAGTTTTATCTGAAACTATATTTTGAAGTCTATTTATAAATGACTTCTCTGTTTGTCTATCCATTGAATTGGTTGGTTCATCAAGCATTATTATATTTGGATCAGAAATTAGTGCTCTTGCAAGAGTAACAGATTGTCTTTCACCTCCAGATAAACCATCTCCTCTTTCACCAACTAATAAATCATATCCCGCTTCATGTTTACCTAAAAAATCATCTAATCCAGCAATTTTTGATACCCTTAATAACTCTTCATCGGATACATATTGTTCACCAATTGTAAGATTATCTTTTACTGTCCCCATAAATAGGAAAGGTTCTTGAGGAACACTTCCAATAGAGTGTCTTAAATCTGTTGGATCAATTTGTCTTGTATCTAAACCATCTATTAAAACAGACCCTGAAGTTGGTTCATATAAATTCATAATTAATTTTAATAAAGTAGATTTTCCTGAACCAATTTTTCCAAGGATTGCTACCTTCTCACCCTCTTTAATTACTAAGTTTATATCTTTTAGAGTTTGATGATTTTGATTTTTGTAAGCAAATTGAACATCTTTTAATTCAATATCACCTTTTAAATTTGGTCTACTAATATATGATTTATTCTCTTTCTCAACAGGCATCTTCATAACCTCATCAAGATTATTTAAAGATAACATTGTTCTATCGAATTTTATAATCATTCCAACTAATTGAGAAATTGGAGCTATTACCCTTCCATTTAAAATCATAGCAGCAATAATTGCTCCCATAGTAATTTCACCATCTTGTGCTAAATAAACACCAGCTGCTACAATTGCTATATTCGAGAATTGTGAGATAAAAGCCGTTAAATATGTAATTGTTTGAGATAAAAAGTGACCTTTATCTGCAAAATGTACTGTTTTATTAATAGAGTTATCCCAATGGGTTTTCATTCTATTTTGGGCTTTTACACTTTTAATTATTTCTAAACCAGAAACTGTTTCAATAAGTGTAGTTTGTTTAATTTGTTCTTCTTTTACAGATCTTGCAATAATTTCCTTGAGTGGTCTTTGCATATACCATGAAATCAATAATGATATAATAACTGTTAGTATAGTAATATATGCTAATGGACCAGCAATAAAAAATATTACCATTATAAAAATTAGTACAAAGGGTAAATCAACAACAGCTGCAATTGTAGCTCCTGTGAAGAATTCCCTTACACTTTCAAAAGATTGCAATCTACTTACAAATTGACCTGTTGATGCTGGTCTTGCATCAAGTTTAATATTTAATAAATGATTAAATATTTTATTAGACATTATTGTATCTGCTCTTTTGCTCGCAATTCCAAGAAAATGAGATCTTAGTATTTTTAATAATAAATCAAAAAACATTACAATTGAAATACCAATAAATAAAGCCCATAATGTTTCAATTGCATTATTTGGAAGAACTCTATCATATACATTCATTGTAAAAAGTGGTGTTGCTAAAATAAATAAATTTATAAATAAAGAGACAACTACTACTTGTTGATAAATCCCTTTATTTCTTAATAAAGTTCCCCAAAACCACTCTTTTGGATTATCAACAACAACTTCTTTTTCTATTCTATTATTAAAATTATACTCAGGTTTTATAATTATAACTTCACCAGTATATTCACTTTCAAGTTTTTCAACAGACATTTGTGTTTCACCTGAAATTAATCCAGGGATAATTACGTTTGCAGTACCTTCTTTTAAATCATAATTTAATAAAACACAAGCTCTACTTTTATCTAACATCAAAACAGAAGGAAGTGCTAATTTTGTTATATCTTTTAACTTCTCTCTTCTTACAGTTTTTGTAATCAAGCCTATCCGAGCTGATGCTTGATGAAACATTGTTATATTCATCGAAGTTTTATGAATTGGTAGTCCAAAAGTTAGGGATTCAGCAGATGTTTCTCTATTATGATATTTAGATAAAAAAAGTAGACAACCTAATAAGTCATCTACTTTTCTTCTATCTTTTAAATCTGTTAATGTTTCATTCTCTACAAAATTAGAATTGTTTTCCAATATTAACCTTTTATTAGAAATTCTATACTAAATTACTTATTATATTTTGTGTATAGTTTTTGATGTTTACTTATATTATCAATATATGGTTTATTTGCGATAACCGATGAAGGCAAATTACTTATAGCTTCATTTGCTTCTTTTACAGATTTAAATGTACCATAAATTACCTTAGCACTTTTCATTTCAGGTCCAAATGGATACACATATGCTGTTGCTGAATCTAAATTATTAGAACTTACATAATTTTTTGCAGCATCTAATCCTTCAGTTGTTGTAATGTTAATAGTATAATAATCAGCTGGAGCATCTAAAAATGAATTATATTCATTTATCATTTTTGTTTTTACAATTTTTTCTTCTTTAGGCACTTGAGGAACTACTTGTTTAACCTCTTTAACTGCTGGTTTTTCATCTCCTAATAATGCTCCAAGTTCTGATGATACAGTATTATTTGATTGAGTTGTTGATGTTTGTTTTTGTATTGAAGTTATTGTATTTAAAGCTTTATCATCTGAACAACCATCTCCTGATTCTAAAACAGTATTAGTTAACATTCCTAAAGTATTTAAAATGTCATAATAATTTGTATATAAATCATATTCACGTGCAACTAAACTTTTTTTAGCTTCATATAAAACTGTTTGAGCATCTAAAATATCAACAAATGTTCTTGTACCTGATTCAAATTCACTTTTATATACTTCAACAATATTCTCATTTGCAACAACATAATCTTTTAGAACAGCAATTCTCTCTTTATTTTTCATAAATCTTTGATAATTTACTTTTATTGATTCAACTATTTTATTTGTTACAGCATCTAATCTCTGTTTTTCTTCAGCTAAAAAAAGTTCTGCTTGTTTTGATACGGCATAATCTCCCCCACCATTATATAAATTCCATGATAGATTAATTCTTCCGTATGCTTGTTTTTCTACACCCTCTTCACTTAATGCTAAATCACTATCTGTAAGAGCTTTTAATTCTAAATTTAAATTTGGAAGGAATTTAGAATCTGCTTGTGCAATTTTTTCCCGTTGAGCTTTAATCGTTTCTATTTGTTGTTGAATTTCATTATTTTTTAATACAGCCAATTCTACAATTTGTTGTAAGTTATCTGGAATCTTTTTTAATTGGATTATTGGTCTACACTCATTACCTGAAGGCTCAACTCCTACATATCTTTTAAATGTACTTACTTTTGAACTCTTTAGATCTTTTTCTTCTAAATATTTTTCTTTTACAAAACTTAATTTTGAATCTACTTGGTAAGTTTCTAAAACTTCACCACTAATTGATTCTTTTTCTTTTGCTATTTGAAGATTCTCTTCATTAGTTGAAATCATATCTTTTGTTAAATCTAACATTTCATTATATTGAACAAAATCTTTATATGCAGTGATTGTTTCAAAAACAACATTATCAATATTTTGTTGACTTCTATATTTGTTAGCTAAGTCGTTATGTTTTGCTTCTGCAACTTGACTTGGAGTTAAATTTCCATCATAAAGCATTTGGTTTAATGCTATACCAAAATTATATCCATCTTCTTGAGATGAACCATCTGGTAAATTGTTTGAATTTGGATGGTCATATCTTTTATCAGAATTACTTTTTTCAAGTCTTCCATCAATATCAATTCTAGGAAGATAATTTGCTTCTCTCTCGTCTATATATTTTTTAAAAGCTTCTTGATTATTTTTTTCTGCAATAATCTCTGGATTAGAAGCTAAGACTTTTTCGACACTCTCTTTCAAACTCATTGCGTGAAGAGAACCACTTACAAGTATAGAAATACAAGTAAATCTCAATAATTTTTTTATATACATAGATAACTCCAAATTTAAAAAATAAACGTATAAATAATTTTTTATATTACTTTGTCAGATTTTACTCAACTAATTATTAAAAATAACTTTTATTGCAAATAAATAATAATATTTTTATTATTTATTTGTAAGTTTCATTATAATAGTATACTTAATTATTATTTCCAAAACAAGAGTTAACCATGTTAAAAAGCCTTAATTTCAATAATATATTAAAAAACTTAAATATTCTTTATGTGGAAGATGAAGAAAATATTAGAATAAATATAAAAAAAGTTTTACTCTTATTATGTGAAAATGTCTTTGATGCATCATCAATAGAAGAAGCTAAAATTATTTTAAAAGAACAAAGAATAGATATAGTTATTTCTGACATAAATTTACCTGATACCGATGGAATTACCTTTGTAAAAGAATTGAGAAAAACAGATAAAACAATTCCTATTATTTTATTAAGTGCATATACGGATACAAAATATTTATTAGAAGCTACAAAACTCAAACTTGTAGATTATCTAACTAAACCTATAGATTTTAAAACTTTAAATAATGCCTTACAAACTTGTGTAGAAGAGATTTTGGATAATTCAAGATATTTGATCCTTTTTCAAAATGAGATTCAATACAACGTTCTTCACAAGAAATTAATAGATTTAAATACTAAAAAAGAAATTTTACTCACATCAAAAGAGTTGGAATTATTAAGTTTCTTAATTAAAAATAGTAATAGAATTGTCTCTGCAGAGGAATTAAAATCTAATATTTGGGAAGATTATTTTGAAGCTACTGATTCTGCTTTAAAAAACTTATTGAATAAAGTAAGAAAAAAGATTGGTAAAGAATCTATTGTTAATATTTCAGGGGTAGGTTATAGATTAGATTTCTAATTATTAATATTAACTTGCACTAATTTAAAAATTCTTTGTTATAATATTTATACATATATTATTAAATTTTATAACAACTTTTATTTAGGCTATCATGAAAAAATTTCTTATTATTTTTTTACTTACTATTTCACTATTTGCAAAAGAAGCTGATTTCAAAATCTCTTATGATCCAAATTATGCTCCATTTTCTTATAAACAAGATGACAAAGCTGCGGGTTTACTTGTTGATATATGGAAATTATGGGCAAAATACAACAATTACACTATTGAATTTATAGATGGTGTTTTATGGGAAGATGCTATTAATTTAGTAAAAGATAGAAAAGTCGATTTTTTTCTAGGTACGGAAAAATATAATGATTGGATGGTTGGTTCTAATTTCTTTTATGAAATAAAGAGTTCTTTTTTTACTTTAGCAGGAAATGATTTTAAAATAGAAAAAAAAGAGAATCTTAATATTGGAATAATAGGAAATGTATATAAAGAGTTAATACAAAAGCATTTTCCAAATGCTAATATAAAAGTTTATGAAGATTATATATATTCAATAAATGATTTAAAAGAGTCGAAAATTGATGTAATTTATGATGATAAATTAGCTATCGAATTTTATACCGTACAAAATAATTTCTTTCACCTAATAAAACCTCTTAATAATTTAATACTTAAAAATAAAATACGAACAATAACTTTTGACAAACAAAAAGCTGATATTTTTAATGCAGGATTATTAAAAATTCCTACCAATGAACTTTTAGAACTTGAAAAAAAATGGATTTTAAATGAAAATGAAAGATATTATCTAGACTTTAAACAACAAATAAATTTAACTCAAGAGGAAAAAGATTTTTTAGCAAAAAATTTAATAAAAGTCTCAGTCTCTAACTCATGGGAACCATTTACTTTTAAATCAGAAAACAATGAAGCAATTGGCATTTCATCAGAATATTGGAAACTAATAACTACTAAATTAGGATTAAACTATAAAAATAGCTTTTTTGAAACATTTAATCAACAAATTGATAGTATTAAAAATAAAGAATCTGATTTAATTTATAGTGTTGGAGAGACAGCAAATAGAAAAGAGTTTTCTATTTTTACAAAAGAGTATGCTAAATTTCCTATCTCTATAGTTACAAAAAAAGATGAGAATTTTATTGAAAATATTACAGCACTTCACAGCAAAAAAATTGCAGTTGGGAATAACTTTACTACTCATAATATAATAAAAAACAAATATCCTGATATGGATTTAATATTAGTTAATAGTATTAAAGAGGGTTTAGAATTAGTGTCAAATAATAAAGCTTATGCATTTATAGATATACAACCTGTCTTACTTTATAATATTGCAAAATATGGTTTTAATGACTTGAAAGTATCAGGAAATACAGGTTTAGATTTTAATATAAAATTTATGATTAGAGATGATTATGCCATTTTAGAATCAATCTTGAATAAAGCAATATCATCTATTTCTATTAATGAATTAAATCAAATTATCAACAAATGGGATAATGTACAATTCCAAACTAGCTTTAATTATGATCTATTTTGGCAAGGATTACTTGTTATTTCTATAATCATTTTGGCATTTATACATAGAACATTAACACTAAGAAATCTCAATAAAATACTTACTAAAACAGTAGAAGAAAAAACTAAGAAATTAAATGAAATGAATAAAAATCTCGAAGAGATGGTTGAGAAAAAAACTAGTGAATTAATTCAAAAAGAGAATATATTAAATCAACAATCGAAAATGGCAGCAATGGGAGAAATGATAGAAAATATTGCCCACCAATGGAGACAACCTTTATCTTTAATCTCAACAGCAGCAACTGGTGCTAAACTAAAAAAAGATTTTAAACAACTAAGCGATGAAGATTTCTATGAAACTATGGATATTATAAATAATTCAGCCCAACATCTATCTAGTACCATTGATGATTTTAGAAACTTTTTTAATAATGATAAACAAACTACAACTTTTGATATTAACGTTCCAATTGAGAAAGTTTTATATTTGGTTGGTTCAAAATTAAAAAATAGAGAAATTATAATTATAAAGAATACTCAAGAGATAAATGTTTTAGGTCTTAGTAATGAATTTATTCAAGTTTTACTGAACATCTTAAATAATGCATTGGATGCATTTAAAGAATACAATTCTAAAGATAAGTTAATATTTATAGATGCTTACAAAAAAGATAAAAAACTTATTTTAAAAATAAGAGATAATGCAGGGGGAATAAAAGAAGAGATAATATCAAGAATTTTTGAACCATACTTTACAACAAAACATCAAAGTCAAGGTACGGGAATTGGTCTTTATATGTCTACTGAAATTATAGAAAAACATATGCATGGAAGTTTAACTGCTTCAAATGAAGAGTACACCTACAATAATATAAAGTGTAAAGGTGCACAATTCACAATAGAGCTTCCGATACAGGAATAAGCTCTATTTTTTATCCTCTTTTTGCCATTTTCTTTTCATATTATGAATATAGATTATTAATACAAAAAATACAGAAGATGTAATTCCTAAAGCTATTAATATATCAGTTTCACTTGGAGTACTATCTAATAAAATAAGTTTTCTAATAATAACAACAAATGCTATTTCTAGAAAAGTTAAAGCATAATCAAAACCATTTTTAATAAAAAGAGTTTTTACAATTGCAATTACAATTAAAGTAAATAAACCATCAGTTAAAATTGTTTTAATTGATGCAAAATCTAAAGCACCTTGTTCAATTATAAAAGATATCATTTTATGGGATAAACTCAAAAGACAAATAGCTAAATAAACTATCATTATAACAATAAAAATATATTTGAGCATATTAATAAATCTTAATAAAATTGTATCAACTTTACTCTCAAGAACTTTATCAATACTATTTACTTTTACAAATACTTTTTCAACTAAACTCTTTTTTTCTATTTCTTCTTCCACTTAATTATCCTTAGTATCAGACCAATAATTTTGCGAATGTTATCACAGATGAACATAAAAGAAAGATAAAAAATAATATCTTTTTAGACTATTTTTGTAAATTCTTCAAACAACTTATTATCAAGTGGTATTTCTAACTTTAACTCTAAACTTATTGGTTTATTTCCCTCATATTTAATACTATTTGCCAAACCTAAATATATAAAATTTTGAGTCTTTTTATCCACTTGTGCAAATTTTCTCACAAAAATATGAAGTTTCACTTTATGTTTCTGATTTTCAATCAATCTTTCTCCATCACCTTTATCTTGACTTTGAGAGGGTTTACTTTGATAAGTAAAAACTTCTTTTGATAAAAAGGCATTAAAATAATTCGCAGATTTTGAAAACTTCTCTTTTTCAAGATTTATAAATAAAAAGAAATCATCTTGATATTTTAGAAATCCACTTCCTCTAAATGAACTATGAATTTTTGGGAAGTTACAAAGTTGAGCAATATTTAACATATTATATTTTGAGTATAGTTTTAAAAATGGCATTCCAAAATCAAGGGTTTTAAACTCCTCTTCATAGGTATAAATTCCATAATTTAGACTATCTTCAAAAATATCTTTGTACTCTTTATTTTCTAAAAGTCTCGCAAACTCTTTTGTTTTTGTAAGTTTTATTCCATCAAAATCTACACATTTTAAATATCTACTTGTTTGTCCTGAATCAAAATAGTCTTGATTTAAATAAGAGAAACTATGAATTATAGTTTTTTTGCAAACTTTGTCTAAATATTTATCTAAGATTTTAAAAGCGATATTTTCATCACAAAAATCATTAAATAAAAGATATTTTAAAATCACAAATTCATAAACTCTTTTTATTGGAAGTTGATTTTCAATAAATCTAATTGCTTTGATAAAATCTTCATTTAAACAAAAATTTGTGTAAATATCCTTTGTTTTTCCAACTTCTACTTTTGATAAAAACTCCACATAAGATTTGCTTTCATCAACAAAATTTAAAGGATTAATCAAATCATCAAAGGCTAGATAATCTGTTAATTTTGGTACTTTATTATTTAGTAAAGTTTTAAACTCAAAATATTGCTCTTTTAAATATTTAAGATTATTAAAGTTCTGATTTTCGATTTGCTCTAAAATTCTCTGTTTTGAAATCTCATCCATACAGATAAAGGCATTTTGAAAATTTGCAAAATTATTTATCAAAGAGAGTTTCAAACTATCTTTATCAATAGCTTTATTTCCAGCAAGGGCAAGGGCAATTAAATATGCTTTTTTATGGTTTCCTATAAAATCAAGAACTGTTAAAAACTCTTTATTTTTATATTTTCTCAAACCTCGACCAAGTTGCTGTATAAAAACAATTGGAGAGTTTGTTGGTCGTAAAAACAAAACTGTGTTAATTAAGGGAATATCTATTCCTTCATTAAAAATATCAACTGTAAAAATTACTTCTAAAGAGTCATTTTCACTCTCTAATTTTTTAATAACTTCTTCTCTTTTAATAACTGAATCTTCACTTGTAAGATATGTAGAATTTATTCCTCTTTTATTAAACTCTTCACTCATATAAAAACAATGCTCTTTTGAAACACAAAAACCAATGACTTTTCTTTTTGATCCAAAATATGAGTAGAACTTCATCTGTTTTATTATGAAATCAACTCTTTTATTCACTTTTAGAAGTTTCGCTAATTCATCTATTTTAGTTAAATCTACATTTTCATAATCAATTGATTTTATATCACTTATTCCAAAATAGTGAAAAGGAACAACAAGATTGTTTTCAAGTGCTTCGTTTAATCTAATATCACAAGCAATATTTTCATCAAATATTTCATAAATTGAGTTCCCATCCATTCTGTTTGAAGTGGCTGTTAATCCCAATAAAAACTGCGGTTTAAAATACTCTATAATTTTTTTATAGCTAGGACTTGTGGCATGGTGAACTTCATCAATTATGATATAATCAAACTCATTTTTTTCAAACTCTTCAAAATATAGACTCATAGTTTGAATAGTTGAGAATAGATAATCTTCTTCTTTCTCTTTTTTATTTCCTGTGAATAATCCATAAGTTCTATTTGGAATAATATTTTCAAAACTCTGTTTTGCACTTAAAAGTATATTTTCCCTATGAACTAAAAATAACATTTTTTTTGCATTAAAATTTTTCACATCAAAAGCACTAAGATATGTTTTTCCAGTTCCAGTTGCTGCAATTATTAAAGCTTTTTTTTGATTTTTTTGTCGTAGATTCTGTAGTTTTTCTAAAGCTGTTTTTTGCATAAAATTTGTTTTTATTTTTTTACTTGAAGCAAAGAAATCTCTTTTTTCATCTTTTATTGAGTTTAAATAAAACTCATAAGCTCTTAAAAACTTTTCATCCACAACATAAGAATCATTCCACAAAACATTAAACTCTTCTAAAATAGTTTTTGAAAACATATCATCTTTTTTTACAGTTGTTTTTACATTCCACTCGATATTTGTTTTAAAAGCACTGGCTGTTATATTTGAAGAACCTACAATTATTTCATAAGAATCAGCATATTCAAAAATATAAGATTTAGAGTGAAAACCTATATTTGTCTCATTTGAATCATATATCTTTAGTTCTATATTTGAAAACTCTTTTAACTTTTCTAAGGCTTTTACTTGAGTGAAATTCAAATATGTAGAAGTTAAAATTTTACCTTTAATATTTTTGTTTTCAAGTTTTGAAAAAACATCCAATAAAAGTTGGACTCCACTAAAATTTATAAACGCCACATTAAAAATAAAAGAGTCAGCTTCTAAGAGAAGTTTTGTGATATGATTATAGAAATTTGTTGATTGATTATTTGTGATTAGATTATTCAAAAAATACCTTAAATTTAATTATTGATTATAATTAAATCAAGTGTAATTTATGATAAATCACAATTTATTCACACTGCGAATATAAGATTCGACAAACACATAAAGGAAATATAATGAAAAAATTAATTTTAGTTTCACTTTTAACACTCAGTTCAAGTTTATTTGCTGGTCCTGATATTGGAATTAGTATACAAACACCAATCGGAAATGGTGGAATGCTTGGTCTAAATTTCAGATCAGATGATCATAGATACGATAATAGATACAGACATTTCGACTACAATAGAAATGGTTATGCTGATGATTTTGGATATTATTATGGATATTTTGATAGAACTGGATATTTTTATAATAATATTTATTTCTTATTTGATAGTAGATATACATATTATGATAGATTACACCATAGAGGTCATTTTGATTCTCATCGTCCTCATTATAGAGAGTATAGATACCATAAAAATAATGACTGGAATAGAACAAGAAACTATAGAAATGATAGAGAACCTGTTTATGGGCATTATTATGAGAAATCAAATAATCAAAGACGAGATTATGAAAAAAGAGATGATAGAAACTATAATCAACAAAATGATAATAGAAATCACAAACAACATGGCAATAATAAAGATTCTCATGGTAGAGATGATTATAAAAATAGATAAAATAAGATATTAAATGAAAGAAAAGAGTGTAGTCTATTTTTTAACTTTAGAAGATTTAAAAGATAAAAATATTCTATTTAACCACATTTATGCAAATGAAAATTCAAACTTTTATATAAGTGATGATTTATCAAAAGATTTTTACATAAATCAAGCATTATGTGGTTTTATCTCAACTTCGGTTTATCTAAAAGATAAATTTTATTTAGTTCCAGAAATGCAATTTGAATATGCAGTTTTAGATTTTGAGAATTTACACATTAGTAAAAAAGTAAAAAAACTTTTAGAGAAAAATGATTTTATTTTCACAATAAATAAAAATCTTGATAAAGTAATTGAAAATATACAACTCCATCATAAAACAAATTGGCTAAGCCCTGAATATCATAAAATACTAAAAGAATTAAAAAATTATAAAGATCCAAATATAGATTTTGAAATAATGAGTGTAGAAGTTTGGGATAAAAGTTCTAATACTTTAATTGCAGGAGAACTTGGTTATAAAATATCTTCAACTTACACTTCACTCACTGGGTTTTGTCTAAAAGACAAGAAATACAATAATTATGGGAAACTTCAACTCGTTCTTTTATCAAATTATCTTCAAAAAAACAACTACTCTTTTTGGAATTTAGGACATCCTTATATGCAATATAAATTTGATTTAGGAGCTGTTTCTTTTTCAAGAAAAGAATTTCTAAAAAGATGGTTAAAAGAGATAGATATTAGTTATTATTAGTTATAATCAACATTATAAGATTAAATTTAATAGAGGTTGAGTATTGATTTTTAGATATATTAAGTTGAATATTACTTTTTTTATAATTTCTTATTTTTTATTATGTGCAACGATTTTTACTGTTAGTTACAAATTCTTTTTGAGTGATTTTATTACCCTTGAGAATAAACAAAATCAAAGTGATATAAATACTCTCTTATCTGGTCTTGAAAAAAACATTGAAAATTTAAAAAATACTACATTTGATTATGCTATGTGGGATGATAGTTATACCTTTGTAAATAATAAAAATAAATCTTTCATTTATGAAAACTTTAGAGAAGGCTCACAAACACTCGAAGGATTAAATTTAAATGCAATTATTTACATTAATTTAAAAGGAAAAATTTTATTTTCTATCTATAACAATCAATATTTACAATCAAATCAAAAAGATTTTGAGAATTATTTAATAACAAAATTTAAAGACAAAAATAATCTAAATGAAATAATAAACTATAATTCAAACCTTATTTATCTTTCAAAAAATGAAATTCTAAGAAGTGACCATACCGGTGACGTTCATGGTTTTATTCTAACTATCAAATTAACAAATAATGAAATTCTTAATAAAAACTATTCATTTTTTAAAAATATATCTATTAAAGATGATTATTCAGCATTAAATGAAGCAACTATAAATTTAAACTATATAAATACAAAAATTAGTACAC
>JBBRXF010000053.1:0-15317 GCA_038248665.1 Campylobacterales bacterium
ATAAGAATAATTTAATAGTAAAATGAGATAATGGTGCATTTTAATGAATATAAATAAAAGGAAATATGATTATGGGATTTTTTACAGCAGATTTATGTGATATTTTTAGCAACAAAACAGAAGTTTTAGGACCAGATTTTAACTCTTATGGTGGAAATAAAAAATTTAGAGGTGAAGTTGTAACTGTAAAACTTGATAAAAATAATAAAGATTTAGCAACACTTTTAAAAGATACAAATGGTGTAGGAAAAGTTGTAATTGTTGATGTAAATATGAGATATTTTGCCGTTGTTGGTGATAATTTAATGAAATTTGCAAGTGATAATAAATATGAAGGAATTATTGTAAATGGTTATATAAGAGATACGGTTACAACAAAAGAATTTGATATTGGTTTAGTTGCAAAAGGAACTTGTCCTAGAAAATATATTCCTGTTCAAGAAGCTCAAATCAATGTTCCAATTACGATTGATGATGTTGAGATTAATCCAGGTGATTTTGTTTATGTTGATCCTGATGGTATTGTAATTTCAAAAGAAAAATTAGTTTAATATGTATCTTTTTGGTTTTGGTTCTTTAATAAATCTAGCATCTGCTCAAAAATCTTTTAAAAGAGTTTTGAAACAAAATGATTTAATACCTATAAAAATAAAAGGGTATGAAAGAGTTTGGAATGCAATTGAATCTATTCAGTTTGGAACTGATATTGTAAATGGAGTTTTTTTAAATATTCAAAAAAATGAAGATTCAGTTTTAGATGGAGTTATAATAGAAATTTCCCAAGAAGAGTTAGAAATTTTAAAATTAAGAGAAAAAAACTACAGTTGCATAACTATAAAATCAAAAGATGTTTTAAGTGAAAAATTTGACAGTGATTTAATAGCATTTATGACTACAAATGAAAACAAGCTTGCAAAAAAAGGTGATTTAAACACTTTTATTCCAAGTAAATATATTGAAGTTGTAAAAGAGGCTTTAAAAGATTACTCCGATGATTTTGTAAAGGAATTTGAGAAATCCTTTCAAAATTATCCATTTCCTCTAAAAGATGCTTCTTACACATTTACAGATCCCGTACAAAATTGCATTGCAAGAGAAGGAATAGAAAACTACAATGAATGAAAATAACTGCTTTATCCATATATCAAAACTTTTTAACTCAAAAAGAAAAACCCTTGATGAAAGCTGTATTGTAAAGAGAAATAACGAACTTCACATAACTTATTGTGAAAATGACAATTTAGATAAATTTGAAGCTGATGTTAATTTATCAGCTGGAAGTTCTTCTTTTTTTTATTTCTTTAAAAAAAGATTTTCAACTATTTTAATCTCAATAATCTCAGTTTTTGTTATATTAATAGCTATTTTATCAGTTTCAATTTATGAAGATTTTTTAAAGAAAATCATTTTTGAAATGCCTTCTTCTTTGGATTTAAATGATTATATAGCTTTTATTTTTGTGTGTATTTTTTTCTTTGGTTTATTAATGATGCCTTCAGTTTTAGAAGGGGAGGGAAATGAGTTTAAAAGTTTGCTATTCTCTTGGTTTAATAAAGATGCTAGAAAATTAAGAAAATTAGAATTAGCCCTTTCAAATTTTGATAAAAATACAGAGATTCATCTTTATAATTTTGATTTAGAGGATTCAAATCATTGGCTTTGGAAAATTTTTACAAGTACTATTTTAAATAGATTTTCAAATATACATTTTTATATTAGAAATGATAAATTGCAAAATGTTACAAAAAGATTAAAAAAATTAAATATTTTAACAACTGAATTAATCAATGAAGAGATAATTCCAAAAAAATGTGATGTTGAAATTTTACTCTCATCAAAGGAGCAAAAACTCTATTCATTAATGCAACTTTGTTCCACATCAATAGTAAAACAAAGGGATAAAAAGAGTTTTATATCTTTAGAACTTTTTGAATATTGTGGTAAAAACTTTATAAAAGAGGAACAAGACTCTAAAAATCAACTAATTTTTGGTTTTCAGAACTTCATAAATAGAAGTTTTGATGATTTTAAATTTTTAGCTCAAGAAAAATCTTTGCAAGTATTTTTTACTTCAAATGTTACCTTTAAAGATTTAAGTGATGAAGAAAAAAGATTGTCTTATTATTTACGAAATCACATAGAAGAGTGTGTAGCTAACTTTGAAAATCCAATCTCACTTTTGATTTTATATTATTATGTAAGAGATATTGTTTTAGATCAAAGAAGAACTATTAAGATTTTAGAAAAATTTATAAATGCAGTAAAACAAAAACAACAATATGAATTAATAAATTTTTATTGGTTTGAAATAGCTGGCTTTATGTTCGATTTTAATGATGTAAATACTTTTGAAAGCTCAAACAACTCATATTATAGAAAATTATCAATAAATGCTTTAGATGAATTGGCATTTTTATTTGAAAGAAATGGGCATTTTGAACAAGCTCTTTTATTAACAAACTATTTATATGAAATAAATCCAAATAAATACTCTTTAAATATTTGCTCTTTATATGAAAGAATGGGACAGTTTGAGTTAGCATATAATAGTTTACCAAAAAATCTAAACATAGGAAAAAATCTAAAACCTTCTGATATTGAAATTAGATATTATCAAAGAAAAGCAGCTTGGATAATTATTTCTCAAAGAAATGAAGAGTTAAAAGATGAAGGAATAGAGTCTTTAAATAAATTAGAAGAGTTATTATTATCACACAATGAAGATAATGAGCCATTGTGGTTATGGCATTTTTATAATATAAAAGCAAATCTAGAAGAGTGGAATGAAAATCTTGATGAAGCAATAAAATATTATAAAAAATCACTTTCAATACCAACTTTAGGTGCTTTTGAATATGGAGCAACTTTTGTTAATATGGCAATTACATATAGATGTAAGTATATAGAACAAACACAAAAAGAGATAAAAACGATAAATAAATCTATCAAATTAGGAAGATTAGGAAAAATTCTAAAAGAGTCTGTTGGTGATAGGGATGAAATGCCAGTTGTTTTACATAATTTTGCACTAAATATATTATATAAGATTTCAAATACTATGGATGTAGCTTTATGTAATGAAGTTTTAGAAACAACAAATGAAGCACTGCTTATATTAGATAAAACAAAATCTGTAAAAAGATTAGGTATGGTTTTAATTGAAAACTTTATTGTAAAAGATTTATTAAAAATAAACAATAAAGAGATAGCTTCAAGATTAGAAAATCATTTGCCAACTCTTGGGCAAAGTGAGTTGAACCAGCTATTAAATGTATACAAAGAGTTTAAAAAATCAAATAAAATAAAAAGTTTAGAATTTTTAGAAAAAATATTATAAAGTATAGGAATAGAAAAGGAAAATAATGAATTATATAAAAGATAGCGTAAATTTAACTACGGGCACATTAGAAGAAAAAAGAGAAGAGATAAAAAAACAGTTTTTACAAACCTATGAATTAGATGAAAAGTTGTTTGACTTATTAGAAGATAAAAAACATTTATATGAACAACCAAATACATTAAGACATCCATTAATTTTTTATTATGGACATACTGCAACATTTTTTATAAATAAATTAATACTAGCAAATATTTTAAAACAAAGAGTAAATCCAGAATTTGAATCAATTTTTGCAATAGGTGTTGATGAGATGTCATGGGATGATTTAAACCACAAACACTACACTTGGCCAACTTATGAGCAAACAAAAGCTTATAGAGATGAAGTTAAACAAATTATTTTAAATCTTATTGATACTTTAGAGTTTTTTATACCAATAAATTGGGATTCACCTATGTGGATTATTTTAATGGGAATTGAACATGAAAATATTCATATAGAAACCTCTTCTGTATTACTTAGAGAACTTGATATTCAATTTCTAAAAAAAGATGAAATTTTTACTTATGTAAATGAAGGAACAAATTCTTATCCTAAAAATGAATTAATTTCTGTAAAAGGCTCAACTATAATTTTAGAGAAAAATAGACAAAATCCAATCTATTATGGTTGGGATAATGAATTTTCTTTTCATAAAGCAGAGATAAAAGATTTTGAAGCTTCTAAATATTTAGTTTCAAATGGTGAGTTCTTAGAATTTGTAAAAGAGGGTGGTTATAATAAATCTGAGCTATTTTCAGATGAAGGAAAAGAGTGGTTAGATTTTACTCAAGCAAAATATCCAACTTTTTGGGTAAAAAAAGAAAATGATTTTTTCTTAAGAGAAATAAATAGAGAAGTTCCACTACCTCTTAATTATCCTGTTGATATAAATATTTATGAAGCAGAAGCTTTTTGCAAATATAAATCACAAAAGTTAGGTTTTGAAGTTAGACTTCCAAGTGAAGATGAATATTATGCTTTATATGAATATACAAAAGCAGGAGAAAAAGAGGCAAATATTGGACTAAAACAGTTTAATCAAAGTCCAATAGACAAGTATAAATTTAATAATTTTTATGATGTAATTGGAAATGTTTGGCAATGGAGTTTGACTCCAACTTATCCTTTTGATGATTTTATTACACATCCAATTTATGATGATTTTACAACTCCAACTTTTGATGATAGACATGCACTTATGAAAGGTGGTTCATTTATTTCATTAGGAAATGAAACCCTAAAAGAGGCAAGATATGCCTTTAGAAAACACTTTTTCCAACATGCTGGATTTAGATATGTAAAATCTTCAAATACATATAGAACAAAATTAAATGACAATGTTTATGAAACAGATGAATTAATTGCTCAATATTGTGAGTTTCACTATGGAAGTGAAAATTTTGGAGTTAAGAATTTCTGTTTAAACTCTGTAGAGTTATTAAAACCATATTTAAAAAATATAAAATCTAAAAAAGCTTTGGATTTAGGTTGTTCAGTTGGACGATCAACTTATGAATTGGCAAAAGATTTTGATGAAGTAATAGGAATTGATTTCTCTGCAAACTTCATAAATGTTGGAGTAAAACTAAAAACTTATGACTCTTTAATTTACAAAGTAAAAAAAGAGGGTGAGATTTTTGAGGAAAAAACTGTTTCACTTGAAAGTTTAGGTTTAGAAGATATAAAAGAAAAAGTAACTTTCATGCAAGGTGATGCTTGTAATTTAAAAGATATTTATACTGGTTTTGATTTGATTTTCTGCTCAAACTTAATTGATAGATTATATTATCCTTTAAAATTCTTACAAGATATTCCAAGTAGAGTAAATGAAAATGGTTTATTAGTTCTTTTAAGTCCGTATACTTGGCTTGAGGATTATACATTAAAAGAGAATTGGCTTGGTGGTTACATCAAAGATAACAAAGAGGTTTATACCTTAGATACACTAAAAGAGACTCTCGTTGATTTTGAACTTTTAGAAACAATTGATGTTCCTTTTGTTATAAAAGAGACTTCACGAAAATACCAACATACTATTTCACAAATGAGTATTTGGAAGAAAAAAGCGTAAAAATTAATTAAAAATTATTGTATTAAACTTCTAGTTTATGTACAATAATTTTTATGATTATTAATATAAAAAACTACAACAAAGAATTTCTAGTAATACTTCTTCTATTTTTTGTTTTTATAATAAATATTTCAATTGAATATAGCAAATATTTAGATTTTATAGATGAAGAAATTTATGAAGTAAAAGCAGAAGTTTTAAATATTTACGAGAAACCAACAAATAATATATTAAGATTAAAAGCTCAAAATTTTGATTTTTTTGTAAATATTGATACATCAGAAGATGTCAAAAAATCCGAAGTATTAAATATTGCAATTATCTCATTAAATATTAGTTTTTGGAATTATTTAAAAGGTTTTTATGCCACAACTATCTATTTTGATAAAATAGAAAAAACTCCAAAATTTATAGATAAAATTATTGAAAAAATCAACTCAAATCACGAAGATGAGATGATAAAAGAGTTATTTCAAACTCTATTTTTAGGAACATCAATATCTAAAGAGTTAAGAGATATTTGTACAAATTATGGAATTAGTCATGTTATCGCACTTTCAGGTTTTCATCTAGCTGTTTTGTCTTTTACAATATATTGGATTTTATATTTTCCCTATTCATTTTTTCACCAACGATTTTTTTCATATCGCAACAAGAAATATGATTTAATTCTGATTTCTTTGGTCATACTTTTTTATTACTTGATTCTAACAGATATTATTCCATCACTTTTAAGAGCTTTTGTGATGCTTGTTATAACTATTTATTTTCTTCGCTCAAACATAAAAATTGTTTCTTATACAAATCTATTTTTTACTTTTTTGATTGTTGTTGCACTTTTTCCAAAGTTTTTGTTTTCTTTAGGTTTTTGGTTTTCGATTATTGCTGTTTTTTATATATTTTTATTTATACAATATTTCAAAAATTTAAATAAATATTTCCAAATTATATTTTTTGATTTTTGGATGTTTTTAGTTTTTAATCCAATAGTGCATTTTTATTTTCCACAAACAACCTATGAGCAATTTTTATCAATTCCTATAAATATTCTTTTTGCCATTTTTTATGTATTTGAAATAATCGCTCATATTTTTGGCTTTGCTATATATTTTGATGGTTTTATAAAAGATTTTTTGTCATATCAAATGAATGTTTTTAATGTAGAAACACCTCTTTATTTTTTACTGATTTATATGGTTCTTTCATTTGCGTCAGTTTTTAATAAAAAGGTGTTTATTTGTTTAAATATTTTGATGGTAATATTTAATTTTTATCTATATTTATAATCTTGATAATAGTTCAGATTTTTTAGTGTTAAATTCATTATCTGTTAAAATTCCAGCTTTATGTAAAGATGCAACTTGTTCAATTAGTTCAATAATAGTTTTTGCTGATTCATATGATACAGAGTTTGAAGAATTATTTATTATGGGTTGTGTAATTGGTTCAGATATAGGTTCTATGAAGTTGTTTTTTACAGGTTCAATAAAATTATTTTGAGGATTGTTATTAGTAGGATTTACACCTGAAACAACTGGAAGAGTTGAAACTAAAATTGTTCCATATTGACTAGAAAAAGTCAAAGAATTATTTCCACCTTGTTGTTGTGAAATACCAGATATATTATTGTCTAAAGTATCATAAACAGTTACTTGTCCATTTACATCAACCGCTAATCTATTTTGAAATATTGCATATCTTGTGTTGTTTTGTGCTCCATTACTAAATGGATTTCCAAGTTCTCCTGGCCACCATTGATTACTCTCTCGTGTTCCTTTTGGCGCTATTGGAAATATAATTGTAGTTGCAAGGGCATTTGAAATATCATTACAAAGATTGTCAACAGTGTTTTTTAAACCATAATTAAACATGTCTCCAACCATAGTCATTCCACCTCTCATCCATTGTCCGCCGCCACCAAGTTCTGGACAGTTAAATTGAGCCATTGAACCACCACCATTGTTTACTGCTCCAATCATATAAATAATAGCATCTTGGCTTAAATTGTATCTATTCGAGAGGTCATTTACTATATTTTGACCCTCTGTTGTTAGTTTTTGCATATTGATTTCCTTTTACAAATCTTGTAATTTATACAGTTTGTTAAAAGGTATATTTTAGAATTTTGTAGTATTTTTTGAGTTATTTTAAAACTTTATCAAGAGTATATCTTAAATCTTCATCAAGTTCCATATTACTTCTCATCCAGTTTAAGTATCCTGCATCTTCCCTTGCAACCACTTCAACATCTTTTCCTTTATATTTACCAAATTTAAAAGTTTGAATAAATACAGGAGTTTTTGTAAGCTCAGATAGTTTTTCAATTGGATTATAATCAGGATAAATTTCTCTACATTTCCCAACAAGTTTTGATAAGAATAGTTTCATTACAAGCACATCACCAATAGCATCATGAGCTTTTATAGTGATATTATGTTTAGCAGCCTCAGCTTCTTCAATTTTATAAAGTTCAAGGGCATATCTTATATATTGAAGTCTGTGGTATGGAAGTTCTGGAAATAAGTGTTTTGCGCATCTTAATGTATCAATTAGTTGATATTGATTTACAAATCCCTCTTTTTTTATCATTCCCATATCAAAAGAGATATTGTGAGCTATTAGATAATTTTCAGTTGAATTTAACTCTTCAAGTTTTTTATAAAAGTTTGTTTCAACTGCTTTTGGTTTTCCTACTAATAAATCAGGTGTAATATTGTGAACTTCCATAGCTTCAAGTTTTATTTGAACATCACTTGAACATAATTCATCAAAAGCTTCAACTTTACCTTTTTGATCAACAATCATTGCACCAAATTGAATAACTTTGTCATCTTCTTGGTTTCCAGTTGTTTCTGTATCAAATAGTACATAATATGCCATATTAATTTATTCCTTTTTTATATAATCAACATACCATCGCCATAAGAGTAGAATCTGTAGTTCTCTTTTATAGCTTCATGGTAAATTTCAAGTGTTTTTTCTAATCCTACAAATGATGCAACAAGCATAATAAGTGTAGATTTTGGTAAATGAAAGTTTGTTAGTAAATAATCAACTTTTATTGGTTTATTTGCTGGATTTAAAAACAGATCACATTCACCTTGGATTTTATTTGTTCTTGAATAGTATTCAACAGTTCTTGTAACCGTAGTTCCAACTGCTAGAACTTTTGGTGCATTATCCAAAGCTTTTTTGGCTTCAATGCCAATTTCAAAATATTCACTATGCATTGGATGGTTTAAAATATCATCAACATCAACTGGTTTAAAAGTTCCAGCTCCAACATGAAGTGTTAGATAATTTACTTCATATTTAGCATTTATTTTTTCTAATAATTCAGGTGTAAAATGAAGTGATGCTGTTGGAGCTGCTACTGCACCATAATTTTTAGCAAATAATGTTTGATAATCTTGTTCATCTTTTTTATCATCACTTCTATTCATATAAGGTGGTAGTGGTAGATGACCAATTTTATTTAAAATATCAACCAGTTCTAAAAAATCAAGTTTTTTGTCATTTTGGAAAAATTGCACAACACGACTTCCATCTTCATTTACTTCTAAAACTTCAGCATTTAGGTTTTCATCAAAAAATAATTTTGTTCCAACTCTTACTTTCCCACCAATCATTACTAAGTATCTATCCATAAACAGAGGTTTATTAAGAAGTAGTTCTATTTTTCCACCTGTTTCTTTTGTTCCAAAAATTCTAGCTTTTATAACTTTTGTATCATTTAGAAAAATTGATAATTCATTTGGTAAAAAATCCATTAGATTTTTAAAAGTTGTGTGAGTTATTGAATTTGTGGCTCTATTGTAAACTAAAAGCCTAGCAGAGTCTGCTGGGCTTACGGGATGAGTTGCTATTAACTCTTTTGGTAAGTTATAATCATAACTTGAAGTTTTTAGTGGGTCAAGCAATTTTACTCTTCCTCATCTTCATCTTCATCTTTAGCAGCAGGATTAAACACTTTTGCTATATAAATTGATACACCATAAAGTAAAAGTAAAGGAGCAGCCATTAAAAGTTGACTTATAACATCAGGTGGTGTTAAAAGGGCTGCAACAATAAAGATAATTACAATTGCATATCTAAAAAAGTCTTTTAACATTCTATCATCAACTAAACCTACTTTTGCAAGTAAAAAAGTAATAACAGGTAATTCAAAAGCAATTCCAAATCCAAATAATAGTTTAGTAAAAAAATCTACATATTTGCCAATACTTGGTAATACGGTTACAACTGTTGAACCAAAAGCAATTAAGAAATCAAAACCTATAGGCACAACTACATAATAGGCAAATGAAGCACCAATTAAAAACATAACTGTTCCAAAAAATACAAAAGGAATAACTAGTTTTTTTTCATGATCATAAAGCCCCGGTGCAAAAAATAGCCATAATTGCCAGAATATAACTGGTAAAGAGATAATAAAAGCGGAAAAGAAAGCAACTTGTAAAGCTGTAAAGAATGTTTCTTGAATTTCAACTGCAACCATTTGCGAATTTTTTGGAAGTGCCGATTCAACTGGAACCATCATCCAGTTTAAAATTGGTTCATAATATGAAAAACAAACAAAAAACATCACAATAACAGTGATTGCAGATATAACTAACCTTTTTCTCAAGTCCGCTATATGTGGTTTTAAATCTTCAAACATTAAATATTATCCTCTTTCTTTTCATCTAAATTAACTTTAAATTTATCCTCTTTTTTAAATGATACTTTCTCTTGTTTTGGCTCTTCTATTTTATTTTCTTTAGAAGAAGAGCTATTTAAATCATCATTCATAATATCTTTTAATCCTAAATCAATTTTTGAATCAATTGATAAAGAAGCTTTTGTCTCTTCAATTTGAGATTTAAATTTAGTAGCTTCAGCTTTCATTTCTGAAATATTAAGTTCATTGTCTAAAGTAGATTTAGCATCAGCAAGACCAATTCTAAATTTGTTGATAAACTTTGCAATTTGTACCATTGCAGTAGGTAGTTTTTCAGGTCCCAGTGCGATAATTGCAACTATTGCAATTAATAAAATTTCCATAAAACCCATTCCAAACATTTATAACTCCATTCTATAATTAAAGGAAGTGATTTTATCTAAAATTTGATAAAATCCAACCAAATCAAAAAATAGTGATATGAAGGGTGAATATGGAAATAGTTGTTTTATTAGTTGTTATAGCAATTTTGTTTTTTATTGGCAAAAACTATAAAACAGAAGAGTTTGTAAATATAAATTTAAAAAGAAAAGATAGATTTGAAGGTGATTTGTTACATCATGAAGCTGGTCTTTTAGTGGCACTTATGGCAAAAGTTTCAAAAGCAGATGGAAAAATAAGTGAGCTTGAAGCTGAAGTATTAAAACATACTTTTACAGATATTTCAAGTCATTTTGAAAATCATGAAGAAATTAGAGAAAAACTTAAAACAATATATGAAAAAGAAAAAGAGAATTTTAATAATTTAATTGATATTTCAAATAAATTATATGGTTTAACAAGTAATGATTATGCAAAACGTCTTAAAGTTATGGAGTATTTACTAAATTTAGCTTTTATTGATAAAGAGTTTTCAAATTCTGAAAGAATGATTACAGAAGATATTTCAAATGCCTTAAAAATTAAAATTGAAGATTTTAATAATTTAATTAAAACTTTTGAAAATTTCTATGCGCAACAAGCTTCAAATAAAGCAATAACTTTAGAAAAAGCTTATGAAATTTTAGAATCAAATCCATCAGATGATGCAGCTACTTTAAAGAAAAATTATAGAACTTTAGTTAAAAAACATCATCCAGATATTATCTCAGGGCAGGGTGCAACTCAAAATATTATTGATGAAGCAACAAAAAAACTTCAAGAGATAAATGAAGCATATGAACTTATAAAAAAAGATAGAGGTTTATAAAATTGTTAAATTTTGAGGAAAATTATGAAGTATGTAATTGTAAAAAAGTTACAATACAAGATATTACAAATGCAATAATAAATCAAAAAGCCTCAACACTTAGGGAAATTCAAGACTTAACTACAGCTGGAACTGAGTGTAGACATTGTATTTTTCCTGAGGGTGATTTTGGAAAAATGAAAAAAAAGATTTATTGCAAAGATATTTTAAATGAAGTAAAAAAAGGATTAGAGAATGGCTAGAAATTTTCCACACTCTTTTGAAGTTTGTACTTGCAAACATGTAACATTGGGTGAAATAATTTATGCTATAAAAGAAAAAGGTGTAAAAACTCTTGAGAGTTTGGGAGATTTAACAGATGCAGGGACTTGCTGTAAATCTTGTAAAAATAAAGAAAGTGATATTGGTGTAGAAAAAATGGAACTATATTTAGAAGAGATACTAAATAAATTTAATAAAGAATAATAATGAAACAACAACTAATAGAAAATATAAAAGAGCTTATTAAAATAAATCCAAATGAAACAATTGAGATAAATCCAAATTATTTGGAGTATTTTGATGAAGAGGAATTATTAGATATTCAAAAACAATTAGAGTTTAAAAAAGAGAACATTATAAAAATAACTAATAATTATTTGGATGAAATTTATCAAAAAACAAAAAAAGATGAGATATAATTACTTAATAAAGGATTAAATGTGACAGATTGGAAAAAAATTAAGGAAGATTTAATTTCGTTTTTAAAAACTGAAGTTGAAAAAACTGGTCTAAAAAAAGTTACTGTTGGGCTTTCAGGTGGCCTTGATTCAGCGGTTGTTGCAATTTTATGTAAAGAAGCTTTTGGAGATAATTTAAATTGTGTGTTAATGCCATCACAATTTTCTTCACAAAGTTCAACAGAACATGCTATTGAAGTTTGTGAGAAATTTAATATTAAATATGAAATTATTTCAATTGAACCTATGGTTAGTGGTTTCATAAAAAATATGGATGATGATAAGCTTAGAATTGGTAATTTTTCTGCCAGAATGAGAATGTCAGTTTTATATGATGTATCTTCGAGAGAAAAATCATTGGTTGTTGGAACTTCAAATAGAAGTGAATTACTTTTAGGTTATGGAACAATTTTTGGTGATATTGCATGTGCTATTAATCCAATAGGTGAAATTTATAAAAGTGACGAGTTTGAATTTGCAAGATTATTAGGTGTTCCAGAATCTATTTTAAATAAAGCCCCAAGTGCTGATTTATGGGAAGGTCAAAGTGATGAAGAAGAACTTGGATACTCTTATAAACACATGGATGAAGTTTTAAAAGTAATGGTTGATGAAAATAAATCAAAAGAAGAATTAATAAAATTAGGTTTTGAAGAAGATTTAATTAATAGATTAGAATATAGAATAAAAGCAAATGCTTTTAAAGGTAAATTACCAACAATAGCAAAAATAAGGTGGAATTAATTAATGGCTAAAAATATTGCAATATATAAAGCATCAATAGATAATGACGAATTAAATCAAATTAGATCAGTTTTAGAATCAAAAAATGATTTATCAAAAGTAATAGAATTTGAAGAACAAATAAAAAAATATATTGGTGCAAAATATGCAATTGCAACAGCAACTTCAACAGCAGCCATTCACTTAGCACTTAGTGCAATAAAACTTAAAAGAGGTGACAAGATACTTATGTCAGTTAACTCTTTTATTAATTTACCTGAAGTTGTAAGACATTTTGATGCTGAGCCAATTTTTATTGATATTAATATGGCAGATATGAATATTGATATTGATAAATTTGAAGAAGCACTTGCTGCAAATGATTCTAAAAAATTAAGAGGTGCAATAATTACATTTATTGGTGGTCAAGCTCCTGATTTAGATAGAATTTATGATATTGTAGAAAAATATGGAATCATTTTAATTGAAGATTGTAGAGCCTCTTTAGGTGCAACTTATAAAGGTAAAAAGATTGGAAATTTAAGAGCAGATATGACTGTATTTTCAACAAATCCTTCACCTTCAAAATATGCTATTAGCCGTTCAGGAGTAATTGTTACAAATAATGAAGAGATTGCAAATCGTGCAAAACTTTTAAGAACACATGCACTTACTACTGCATATGATAGTTATGGAAACTTAGATTACGTATATGACGTGGTTGATATTGGACATAAATATGATTTATCTGAACTTGATGCTGCATATTCACTAGCACAATTAAATAAAATAGATAAATTTATAAAAAGAAGAAAAGAGATAGCAAAACTTTATGAAACTAGATTGTCAAATGTAAAACATATAACAATTTTACAACACAAAGATGAGCATATTTTCACGCAATTTATCATAAAAATCTCAAGAAATAGAGATGCCTTTGCCAGAGCTTTAAAAGAAAGAGGAGTATCAACTGGACTTAACTATATTCCTTTACATCTTTTATCTTATTACAAAACAAAATATTCAATAAAAATTACTGCATTTCCAAATGCATTAAATAACTATCAACAAATTTTATCACTTCCTATCTATGCTGGACTTAGTGATGAAGATGTAAATTATGTTTGTGACCAAGTTATTGATGTCGCATCACAATGGGTTTGATTTAACTTGAAACAAAAATTACACTTATGGATTGAAGATTATCTCTTCTTTCCAAATACGCTTCAAAAAATAATCTCTTTTTTACTTCTTCCTTTAACTTTTATTTATATGTTAATTATTTTAACAAAAAGAGCAATGGCAAAACCAATTGAGTTTGGAATTCCTATTATTTCAGTTGGAAATATAATAGTTGGAGGAAGTGGAAAAACTCCAATTACAATTAAATTAGCTTCAAAATATGAAAATACTTGCATAATTTTAAGAGGTTATGGAAGAAGCTCAAAAGGTTTATATGTAGTTTCATTAAATGGAAAAATTTTAGAAGATGTAAAAACAAGTGGAGATGAAGCTATGCTTTTGGCAAACTCTTTACCAAAAGCCACAATAATTGTAAGTGAAAATAGAATTAAAGCTATTTTAAAAGCAAAAGAACTTGGATGTAAAATTATATTTTTAGATGATGGTTTTTCAAAATATCAAATATCAAAATTTAATATTCTTTTACGACCAAAAGATGAACCTACAAATATTTTTTGTCTGCCAAGTGGTGGATATAGAGAACCAAAAGGTTTTTATGCCCAAGCTGACATTGAACTACTTGAAGGAAGTGATTTTAAAAGAGTTATTTCTATCAAAAAAGATGGAATAATTAGTGAAGCTCCTGCTAAAACTTTACTAATCACAGCTATTTCAAAACCCAAAAGATTACTAGAGTTTTTACCAAAAGGCATTAAAATGATTAGTTTTCCAGATCATTATGATTTTACACTAGAAGATATTAGTAATTTTCAAGAAGAGTATATACCTTATTCTTTTTTTACAACTGGATAAGAATTTGTAAAATTAGAAAAGTTCAATCTAAAGAATTTGTATTTAATGGATTTAGAGATAAAAATTGATGAAAAAGTAAATTTTTCTTTAATGGATGAATATATAAAAAGTTTTAAAAAAGGAGTTGAAAAATGATGAGTATTATAATGTCATCTTTTATGATGATATTTGTGATTTTTACATTTATTTTATATATTTATATTTTAATAGATATTTTAAAACATGAATTTACAGGTTACAATAAAATTATTTGGATTCTTGTTCTTATATTTTTCCCAGTTTTAGGAGCACTTTTATATCTAGTTTTTGGAAGGTCTCAAAGAATAAAGTAGCATTTATAGCTACTTTATTTAGATGGTTTTAGAAAATCTTCTTTTATCTTCAGGGATTTTATTTAAATATGCATCAAAAGGCATACAAATATTTCTAATAAGCATAGTTCCCGTTTGTGAAACTTTTATTTTTTCATCACTTACTTCTATTAATTCTGCATCTTGGAACTCTTTAAGAGCTTCTAG
>JBBRXF010000054.1:0-14597 GCA_038248665.1 Campylobacterales bacterium
ATCTTTAAACTTTTTTGTAATTAACGATGTTTTATTAAACTTTTTCATCACACTTTCACAAGCTACTTCACAAAGTCCACATTGAACACATCGTATATCAAATCCAGCTTTTATATCAAGGTCATCAATTGGACAAATTTTTACACATTTTTCACAACTGATACAACTATCTTTATCAAAAAATTCAAAGGTTTGTTTTTTTTCTTGGGGTAAAATTGCACTTATAAAAAAGTATGGACATAAAATTGAACAATACCAAGCACGAAAAACCAAAAAAATACTTGTAAATGCAGTAGTAAAAATACCTACAAAAATCGAATTCATATCAAATTTTGTAAAATTTAAAAACAAATCAAAAGCTGATGTAAAATAGGAAATGGTTGAAAATGCCAAAATAAAAGCAAAACATAAAATCGTAAAAAAAAGTATAAAAGGATTTTTAATTTTCAGAACAATAATAGAAGCTATTGATGATGGACAAAAATAACCACAAAAAAATCTTGAAATTGTTAAGTTTAATCCTAATAATAATCCAACAAATAAAGCAACAATTATATAAATTAGTTGATGTGTTGAGGCTTCAAAAGCCATAAATAAAAACTCAAATCTATGAAACTCAAAGTTAAACATCAATAAATGAACATTATTAAAACTTAGCCATGGAAAAAGAATATACAAAAAAAATGTGATAAGTAAAGTTGGAGCTAGAATCTGTTTTTTTGCCATAAATCTATCCTTTGTTCTGGTGGTAATGTTCCATTTTCATATAGGTTATTTTTGAGATTATTAATTAATCTACTAAGTGAATCTTCATTAAAAGTATCATATTTTTTTA
Source organism: Campylobacterales bacterium (assembly GCA_038248665.1). Taxonomy (GTDB): domain Bacteria; phylum Campylobacterota; class Campylobacteria; order Campylobacterales; family Arcobacteraceae; genus Aliarcobacter. The sequence goes on from JBBRXF010000054.1 coordinate 836, forward strand.
TAAGTTCACTTTTTTTATCAAAAACAAGAATATAAGGAACACTTTGAGTCACTCCAAACTTTTTTGAATCATTAAGTGAAATAGAAATAAGTTTTAAATTAACTGTTTCAATTAATGTTGTTGAAATATCTTCATCAACAAAAAATAAAGTAACAGAAATTTCACTATTATTTTTAGCTAAAGAGAGTAAATAATCATTTGTTTTAATACAAACTGGACACCAAGAAGTTACAAAGGCAATAACATTTATTTTGCCTTTTGTTAATGATTCTAATGAAAAAGAGGTGGCAAAAACCACCTCTTTTAATATTACAAATAGAAAAAAAATTTTAACTATTCTCATTTTTTAGTATCTTTTAAAGAAAGAATCCAATCAACAAGTATTTGAGCTTCTTCGTCTGAGGCATCTTGTGCAGGCATAGGAATAACATCATATTTATTTACACTTCCATATTGGATTGAGTGAATTAAAACATCTTTGATTCTCTCTTTATTTGCAACTTCATTATATGAAGGCCCAACTAATTTTACATCCACGGCATGACAAGCTAAACACCCTTTTGATTCAGCTAAAATTTTTGGATTTGTTAAATCAAGTGCTGGTTTATTAGCCATCTCTTCTTTATATTTTTTATACTCAGCAATTGAAGCCGTCATAAACTCTGATGTAGCTTGAGCTTGAAGGGCAAGTGGTTCTGCAAAAGATACAACTCTTACACCCTCTCTTGTAGTTGCCATCAAGAAAATTGACAATAATACAAGTGCAATAATTCTAAGAGCTGATTGAGAAGTTACAAGCTCATCATTAAATTTATTTAATACATATAAAAATGCAATAATTAACAATATTGAAGAGATAAATGGTAAATAAATAAATCCAGTATGCATTAAAGCTTCACTAATTCGAGCTGTAAATACAAATGGTAATAAAGGCATTACCACAATATTTAAAGGAGTTGAAAGTAAAAACCATTTTTTACCTTGACTTATTGCAATTTTCCCAATTTCAACATCTCCTTTTTTTACCCATCTAGCTCCAATAAATATCATAACAACACCTGTTGCCATAAATGCTGTTAGAAAGAAGTTTAAAAGTCTAAAACCAGTAACTGGTGTAAACATAATGTCCCAAATATTATTTACAGTTGCAAATAATTCTGGTTGCATATAAAGATTTGTCATTGACATAAATACAAAAGGAAGTGTAAAAAATGCTAAAACAGCAGATATTCCTATTGTTATGTGAAAACCTTTATGATTTTGTAAAGCATGCCAAGAAAATTTATACGCATATGAAAGTAAAAAGGCAATAATATTTCCATAAATAATATGTAAGATATGTGGACTAACTTTTAAAATTGCAGTATAAAAGAATCCTGTAAAAAGTACAGAAATTACAAGTAATGGAGCAACTCCCCATAAAGCACCCATATTTTCAGACACAGTTGTATAATTTGTCATTCGATAGGCAAACTTATCATAATTAGAATCTTTTTTAAATACTCCCATAATATTATAAATAACAGAAGCAGTTGAAGCTCCAATTAACATATAAATAAAACAGATATGAACAACAAAAACTATAATTCCTAAAATACTAAAAAACTCTAAAGGAAGCCCTAAAGTTGGTGTAATTAATGGAATATCAAATGGTAATTTCCAATTCATTTTATAACTCCTTTAGTATTTAAAGATTTAATATAAGCTGCAAGTGCGTCTTTTTCAGCTTCTGTTCCTACAAATGGAGGCATATATGGTGTTCCAGCACCAGGAAGATTGTTTAATCTATTTCTAATAGCATCATGTGACCAACCTGTTGTTAAGAATTTAAGCCCATTAATACCATTTTGTGTGTGACAGATTCGACACTCTATTTGGAAAATTGATTTCCCAACTTCTAGAATATTTGATTTGTCCTCTTTTACAACTTTTTTATCTTCATCTAAAAAAACTGCATGTTTTAAAATACCAACTTTATTTAAGTAAGGTACATCAGTTGTTCTAATTCCATTTGAATACATATAGTTATAAATTAAAAATGGTTTTCGTATAAATTCTCTAACTCTTTCTTCATATCCCCAAAGTACTAAAAATCCTGCAACCATTAAACTAGCAGCAAGATATGGCATTCTTTTTGGAGAAAAATAAGCAATAATAGTTGTAATAACAATTGAGCCACCAACACCAATAGCTATAAGATACATTAAATCAAATCTATCTGCAAAAGCTCTAGTCATTACGGCTGTTGGAATCATTGAAAGTGCAGCTGCTGGAATTTCTGTGTAATACCAATATCCAAAAATAGCACTTATTGGCACTGTAATCATCATGATTGTTGCTAAAAACTTAACAAGTCTTGCTTTTGCTTCTTTATCCTCTTCATTTTTTGAAAAAGTTGCGATTATCCAAGTCCACATGATTGCAAGAGCTGCTGCAAAAGCAATTGATGTAAATGTTCTAAATGCAAGTGATGGCCACCAAGTTGGATTAAATAAAGCATTGTTGTAGTTTACATTCCCAGGGTAAACTTCAGGGTCAACCCAAGGTTGTCCATCAAAATTTGGAGTAAGCATAAATGCTAAAATAGCTGTAATAATAACCATAGTTAACCATGAAGAAATAGCATAATAAACACCTATTCTTACAGTTTTTGCCCTTCCCTCAGGCGTAACTTGATTTTTCTTCCAACTCATAAATAGTAAAAGTAAAAGTACAACTTCAAAGTTAAATACAATCCACTCAATAAACCATTTCCAAAAAAACACTCGAATCAATCCACCTATTGCATTTGGACTTAAAATATTCGCATGTATCCACATACCAACACCAGTTAATGCTCCAATTGAAGTAGATACAATAAAGAAAACCATAACAACTTTAAATGTTAAATTATATGCTGCCATATCGTTTTTTTTATTTGCCCACCAAGCCATTGCTGCTAATACAACAGATCCACCAACTGCTCCTCCATGAGATACAAAAACATGTATAATCGCATTTATTGCCATTAACATTCTTTGACCTATAAAAGGCATCTCAAAAATGGGGTAATCAAACATACCCAAATCCTCCCTATATTTTTATTTGCTTGTGCAGATGCTATTTTAATGCTACTTTGTTAATTGTTCGTTTGTAATTTTTTATTATTTTAAGAGGATTAAGAAGTTTATTTAATATTTATTTTGTAGCCATTTACTCGGCTTGAGCTTATAATATCATTACCTAAAAGTTGTCTAATTTTATGAATATGAAAACGAATTACTCCCATTTTAGAGTTACTATTTGCAGGATATGCTCCTTTTTCTAAACTTTGTGTTGAAACATAATATCCTCTGAATTTTAATAGATAATCTAATATTAATAAAGCTTTATCACCTAATATTATTTCATCTTTATTTTGTAATACTTTTTTATTAAAAATTTCATATTTGGTATTTTCTTTTAAAACTATAGAATCTGTATATACTTTATATTGTCTTCGAATCAGAGCTTTTATTCTTAATACAATTTCATCTTCATCTATATTTCTAATTACACACTCATCACAACCTGATAAAAAAGAGGGTTTGATTATATTTGGAATTGAAGCAATTACCATTTTCATTGTAATATCTTTATAATCATTTAAAAGTTGAATTAGTTGAAACCTTGGGAGTGATTTTTCATTAATATTTATCAAATACAAATCATACAAATTATTATAAATGCACTCTAGAAATTCACTATTATTACAGCAAATATCCACATGAAAATCATTACTTTTTAAAATTTCAATAATTTGAGAGATTGAACTATTATTACTTTCTAAAACTAAAATTTTTACGGCTTTCAATGTTTTCTCCAATTTTACAATGGGAACATTTTAGAGAATATCTATTAATTATCTGTTAGTTTAATAGTATATAATCCAAAAATTTATTTAAAGAAACAAAATGATAAAACAAGCACAAAAAAACAATATTTCAAATATTTCAACTCTGATTTTAGATGCAATTCATAATATTGCAAACACCCTAACAGGTGAAGATGAAAAATCAAATATCTTAGAAACTTTAGACAAATATATATCTATGGAGATAAATAGATTAAGTTATACAAATATCTGGCTTTTTGAAATAGAAAATCAAACTGTGGGACTAATACTAGCTTACAATTCAAATGATGTAAAAAAGCTAGATAAGCCAATTTTAGAACATCTAAAATCTAAAAATATTTTCCTAGACTCTTTTGATAAAGAGTGTTTTGAAGATGAGTTTTATATTGATACAGTTAGTGTTAATGAAAATTTTCAAGGAAAGGGAATAGCAAAAGAGTTATTTGTTTTTATTGAAAAAAAAGCTAAAGAGTTAGGATTTGAAAAAGTCTCACTTTTAGTGGATTTTCAAAATCCAAAAGCTCTAGCTTTATATGAAAAAATAGGATTTAAAAAAAACACTGTTTTAGAAGTATCAAACCATCAATATCATCACATGATAAAGATGCTTTGATAAAAAATTAGAATTTATTAGCATTTAAAAATAACAATAATCCCAAAACAAACATAAAAATTGGTGAACCTATTTCTAATATATTTACCAATTTTGTTGATTTACGAGATACCTTATTTAAAGAAACTCCTAAAAATGAAGAGATAAAAATCACCAATGCCATTCCAAAACTAATACTAATACTTGCAAGTATAACTGCAAAATATGTTTTTAATAAAAAGGCATAAACAAAAAGTAAAACAGTACCAGGACAAGGAATTATTCCAGCAGTTAGAACAAAAATCAAATCTTGTTTTTTAATTCTTAAAGGAGTAATAACAGGTTTATTTGAAGCTGCTTTTACAAAATTTATATTAGATGAAACTGCTGTGAAATTTGCAGTTTTTAAATCCACACTACAACAACAAGCACATGAATTTTTGCTCAACTTTCTATATAAAATATAAACTGCAAGTAACATAATAATCAAAGCTGAAAAACTTGTAATATAAGAAACCGAATCTTGCATAAATCTATTTAATACACTTTGTAAAACAAAAACTGAAAATAAAACTATTCCCAAAGCTCCAAGAATATGGACAAATGCCGTGGCAAGAGAGATTATTAAAGCTTGAAAAACGGAACTTCTTTGAGAACTAAAATATGAAAAAGCTAATGCTTTTCCATGACCAGGTCCAAAAGCATGAATAACTCCATATAAAAAAGAAGCCATTAATAAAAAGAATAAGGCAGATTTATCTTCACCTTTTTGAATTGCTATTAAATATTTTTTTATATTTTGTGTAAATTTTTCTAAAATATTTTGAGTTTCTGTTTGAGTATTTACTGGAGTTTGAACTTGTTTTAATTCTATTTTTTCTTCAACTTTTTCTATTTTTGCAGGAACTTCTTCTTTTACACTATCTTCTTGCACACCTAAAGTTGGTGCATCAATCTTAAAACTAACATCATTAATATTTATTTTTTGTTCAATTTTGTAAGGTATATACATTAACTGTTTTTGAGGATTAAAAACTATATCAAAATAGTTTTCATCATCTATTATCTTAATATATAAAATATTTTTATCATAAATCTTATAGTTTAAATCAATATTATATTCAAAACCCAAAGTTGAGTTTTTATAACTCATTTTGTAATCTTTTACTTTGTATTTATCTGATTTTTCATTAATTTGTTTGGCATATGAAATTGTAGTAATATAATTTTTTCGCTCTAAATAATCAACTAAATATGATTGAATTACAGCTAACTCTTTTTCATTAAAAGTTCCATCTAAGTTTGTGTCATAAATTTGTAATAACTCTTTTGTAAATTCATTTGCAAAAGTCCAATTTATTCGGATAGTTTTTATATACTCTTTGTCTGCTTTTATTTGGGTATCAACATGGGTTCGAGGAGTGTAAATAGCACATAAAGAACATCCAAAAAGGATGTCTTTAAGAATAAGGAATATTAAAAAATATTTTATCATTTATAACTGTTTGCAATTTGTTTAGCACTATAAAGAAGATTCTCACTCCAATTTTGTGCTAAGGGGTCAATAGATACCACTGTAGCTTGAATATTTTTTGAAATTGCTAAGGCACTTTTTTGTGAAAATTGAGGAGAGCTAAAAACTATTTTTATATTATGTTTTTTTGCTTCATCCATTAATTCAACTAATTCAGCAGGTTTTGGCTCTTTTCCTTCGATTTCAATTGAAATCTCTTCTAAATTATATCTTTTTGCAAAATATCCCCAAGATGGATGAAATACCATAAATGCTTTCTCTTTATATGGTTCTAAAATTGTTTTAATATTTTCATCTAAAGCATCTATCTCTTTTAAGAACTCTTCATAATTTGTTTTATAAAAATCAGCATTTGCTGAATCAATTTTTACCATAGTTTCATAAATATTCTTTGCTTGAATTTTTACTAAAACGGGGTCCAACCAAACATGGGGGTCTAAACCTGAATGGTCATGTTCTTCATGATCATTTTCATGGTCATGATTTTTTGCATCACTATTTTTTTCATTTTCATCATGATGTTCATGTTTTGCCATTTCCATTTTTTCTATACCATCTGTTGAATCAACAAACATAGTATCTTTTGCACTTTGTTTAAATTTATCCAACCAAACTTGCTCAAACGAAAGACCCGAATAAAAATAGACTTTTGAAGCTACTAAAGATTTCATTTGAGAAGATTTTGGCTCATAAGTGTGAGGTGAAGCACCTGGTTTTACCATAACATTTATTTCATATTTGTCTTTTACAATTTTTTCAAGAAAATATTTTTGAGGTAAGATACTAACTGATAATTCTGGTTTTGATGCGTGTAGAAATGATATTATTGTTAAAAAAATAAATACAATTTTTTTCAAGATTAACTCCTAATTTTATTTTTCTTTGCGACTTGGTTGCGCTTGTGGAATTCTAATTGATTTATACTTTAATGCAACTTAGTCGTAAAAGTAAAAAGTAAGTTTAAAATTAAATTGCTATAATAAATACTATGGATAAAATAACAAATTTAACAAACATTACAAATATCAAACTGACAAGTGCCAGAAAATCAATTTTGGAATTGTTAATTAACTCTAATAAACCACTATCATATGAAGATATGAAAGATAATATTTCTATGGATAAGGCAACTTTTTATAGAAATATAACCATTTTTGAAGAAGAAAATCTCATTAGTTCTTTTGAGTCAAATGATAAAAAAAGATATTTTGAAATCAAAAAAAATCAACATTCTCACTTCATTTGTTCATCATGTTCAAAAATAGAGTGTATTCATCAAAAATTGGAATTTAATCTACCAGATTACAAAATTGAAAATATTATTATAAAAGGTATTTGTAAAAATTGTTTAATAAAGGAGAATATATGATTAAAAAGTTTTTAATAATTGAAGATTTCATATCAAAAGAGGCATTAAGTGGTGTTCTATTATTTATAGCAACTATTGCAGCGGTAATTTGCGCGAACTCAAGTTTTGGACAAGAGTATTATAATTTATGGCATATGCCCTTAGGTGTTACCCTTGGAGATAAAACTATTTCAATGACTTTAACATATTGGATTAATGATGGTCTTATGGCTTTGTTTTTCTTAATGGTTGGTCTTGAAATAAAAAGAGAGATGGTAATTGGTGAACTTTCATCTGTTGCAAAAGCCTCTTTCCCAATAGTTGCAGCTCTTGGAGGAATGTTAGTTCCTGCACTTATTTATGTGGCTTTTAATCCTGATAATTTTATAGGTTTTGGAATTCCAATGGCAACTGATATTGCTTTTGCTTTAGGAATTTTAATGCTTTTAGGTGCAAGAGTAAATCCTGCATTAAAACTATTTTTAATGGCTTTAGCTGTAGTTGATGACTTAGGAGCTGTTTTAGTAGTTGCGACTGTTTATACAAGTGAAATAAAGGCTGAATATTTTTTACATGCGGGAATTGCTTATGGTTTAATTTGGTTTTTAAACTATATTGGTGTTAAAAAAATATTACCTTATTTAATTTTAGGAATCTTTTTATGGGTATTTATTCATGAAATTGGAATTCATGCAACAATCGCTGGAGTTTTATTAGCTTTTGCAATTCCTATTAGTTCTAAAATTGATGAAAAACAATTTATTAAAAGAACTAGAGAATCAGTGGATGATTTTGAAAAAAACATAGATACTATTCCAATTTTAAACCATCATCAAATTGACGCCCTTGAAGGTATCGCTTATGGTTATGATAAGGTTCAAAATCCACTTGTAAAACTAGAACATAATCTTCATGGTTTATCTGCATTTTTTATTATGCCTTTATTTGCTTTTTCAAATGCAGGTGTTTTTATAGACTTTTCAACAGTATCAGCAAATCTAATGATAGTTTTAGGTGTTGTGTTTGGATTAATTTTAGGAAAACCAATTGGTATTTTTGGATTCACATTCCTTGCAACAAAACTAGGAATTATCAAAAAACCAAATAACATCTCTTGGTATGATGTTCTTGCAGTTGGATTCTTGGGTGGTATTGGGTTCACAATGTCAATTTTTATCACTCACCTTGCCTTTGCAGATGAAACAATAATTGCAGCTGTTAAACTTGGAGTTTTTGGAGCTTCATTTACAGCAGCTATTATTGGAGTAATTCTTATTCTATTAAAGAAAAAAGCGTAAAGCGCTTTTCTCTTTTTTCTAAAATAAAATATTTTTCTATTAAAAATTACATATTTATTATACAATTCCGTCATAAAAATTACAAAAAGATTTTAAATGACACAATCAAACAAAAATATATTTTATTTTATGATGGTTTTAGCAATGGCAGGATGGGGAGCATCTTGGGTAAATGCTAAAGTATTAAGCGCTTACATAGATGAATATCAAATGATGTTTTTACGAAACTTCTTTACTATTATCACTTTAGCTCCTATTTTAGTAATCACTAGAAAGTTTTTTTATACAAATATTAAAAGCCTATTTTTAGCTTTTATTGCAGCTCTTGTAATGATTGCTTATTTAAAATTTTATTTTTTAGGTGTTAAATTTGGAACAGCAAGTCTTGGTGGAGCCTTAGTTACAACACTAATTCCCATAAATACTTTTATGTTTATGGCTCTATTTTTTGGTAAAAAAATTCTGAAAAAAGATATTTTTGCACTAATTCTTGGAGTTATTGGGGTTTTAACTATCTTAAATATTTGGACTTTTTCACCTGATCAAATATTTACTATACATAACTTATATTTTTTAATAGCATCAGTTTTATGGCCAATATTTACAATTATTAGTTCAAAATCAACAAAAACTTCACCTTTGGTTTTTTCATTTTATATGTATGTTTTTATGACTATTTTACTTTTGATTTTTTTTGTTGAACCTACAAAAATGCCTTATGCAAGTTTTGATTGGATTTTTTGGGCAAATATTTTATGTGTAGCAGTTGTGTCAACAACTTTTGCAACTTCAATTTATTTTATAGGAATCGAGAAATTAGGAACAAATGAAGTTAGCTCTTTTATTTTTTTAGTACCATTTTTTGCAATAAGCTTAAGTATAATTTTTCTAAAAGAAGAGGTAAATATTTCAATAATTATTGGAACAATTTTAACTTTAATTGCTGTAAAAATATTAAATAATATTAAAATATTTAGAACTTTAAAAAAGTAGTTTTTAAGCTACTTTTTTAAATAGAAGATAAACTTATCTTGGATATGAACAATTATTTATATCTAAACAAATTCCATTTATATACTCAGGACAATCAGTTGCTAACCAAACAATCGCTTTTGCAACCTCTTCAGCTGTTGCAAATCTTCCAGTTGCCACAGTCTTTTTAAACTCAGCTTTTCTCTCTTCTGAATTATCTTTTTGCATATCAGTTTCTGTTGGACTTGGAGCTACACAATTTACAGTGATTCCATAAGATCCTAACATTTTTCCATATATTTTTGTAGCATTAATTAGCCCTGCTTTTGCAATTCCATACCAAACATCAGGATGTCCAATTTGTCCAGCAATTGAAGCTGTATTTACAATTCTTCCATATTTTTGTTTTTTCATATGCTCAGAAAATATATTCATTAACTCAACTGGCGTATATAAATCCACATTCATTATATGATCACGCGCTTCTTTTGGATAGTTATTATAAGTATATTTTGGTTGCATATATCCAGCATTATTTATTAAAATATCTATATTTCCAATCTCTTTTGCAAGAACTGGTAAACCATCTACATCTGATAAATCATATTCAATAGCCGTTACATTTTTTACTCCAACTAATGGACAAGTATCAAAATCACGTGCAACAATAATTACTTCATAACCAAACTCTAACATAGCTCTTGAAACAGCTAAACCTATACCTTTATTTCCACCTGTTATTAATACTCTTTTTGACATTTTTATCTCCACCTTTAAAAAATCTATTATATTAACTCATTGATTGTAATCATCTTAATAAAATTTATTTTATGATAAAATCCCACACTTAAACAATAGGAACTAAATGATTTATAAAAATGAAAAACAATTAATAAAAATAATTAAATTTACTCCTCCAATTTTTATAATCTCTATTTCTTTAATTATCACTCTTTTTTTATATCTTGAAAATCAAAAAGAACTAGAAAAAGAGAAAGTTTCTATCAAAAATGAATATATCAAAACAAATAAAAATCATGTTGAACTTGAGGTTGAAAATCTACATGATTTTATAATCAAAACTCAAGAATCTACTGAAAAAAAACTAAAAGAAAATATTAAAAGTAGAGTTTATGAAGCGCATAGTATTGCTATGAAGATTTACAATGAAAATAAAGCTACAAAAACAAAAGCTGAAATACAAAAAATGATTAAAGATGCTTTAGAAGATATTAGATTTAATGAGAAAAGAGGCTATTTTTTTATCTATTCTTTTGATTATGAGTGTATTTTATTACCAATTGCTAAACATTTAGAGGGAACTAGTTTTTATAATTTTAAAGATTTTAATGGCACTTTTTTAACAAGAGAAATAATCAAACAAGTAAAAGAAGAAAAAGAGGGATTTTTAACTTGGTCTTTTCAAAAACCAAATGATGCAACAAAAGGGTATAAAAAAATAGGTTTTAATATCCATTTTGAACCTTATGATTGGTTTATTGGAACTGGTGAATATTTTGTTGATTTTGAAGATATGGTAAGAAAAGATGTTTTAGAATATATTTCAAAATTAGTACCAAATAAAAACAACTACTTTTTTATTCTTGATTACGACAAAAAAACCCTATTTCATGTAATTGATGATTTAATCAATAAACCAGCACAAAATGTTACAAATCTAGAAAATATAAAAATTTTTGATGATATGCTTTTTATGGCAAAACAAGGGAGTGGTTTTATAACTTATAAACATAAACCTTTTGGAACAGAAAGTTTCTTAACAAAAACAAGTTATATAAAAGGTTTACAAAACTGGGGTTGGATTATAGGAAAAGGTTTTTACCATGAAGATGTAAATCAACTTATAAGTGATAAAACCCAAGAACTTCATGCAAAATTTAAACAAAAAATTATGGATATTTTAGTTATTGCTTCAATTCTGACTATTGTTTTATTGATAATTTCAATTTATATTTCAAAAATGTTTGAAAAAAAATTTACAAAATATAAAAAAGAAATTAATAACTATATTGATAAAAATACTCAACAACAACATATTTTATCTCAACAAGCAAAAATGGCTGCAATGGGTGAAATGATGGGAAATATTGCCCACCAATGGAGACAACCCCTTTCAGTAATCACAACAGTTGCCACTGGAATGAAATTACAAAAAGAGTTTAATTCCCTAGATGATGAAACTTTTGAAAAGTCAATTGAAAATATAACAAATTCAGCTTTATATCTATCAGATACAATAGAAGATTTTAGAAATTTCTTTAGAACAGACAAAGAAGAGACTACTTTTAATATAAAAGATATTTTTGAAAAAGTTTTTAAATTAACCAATGCACAATACAAAAACCATGAAATCATTTTTATATTAAATATAGAAGAATTTGAGATATATGGTTTTGAAAATGAGTTTATACAGGCTTTAATAAATATTTTAAATAATGCAAAAGATGCTTTAGAGAATGTAAATAGTCCTAAATTAATTTTTATTTCTACCTCTAAAAAAGAGAATATTGCTACTATCAAAATAAGTGACAATGCAGGTGGAATAGACGAAGATATTATTGACAAAGTTTGTGAACCATATTTTACAACAAAACATCAATCAAAAGGTACTGGAATTGGACTTTATATGACTGAAGAGATAATTGTAAAACATATGCTTGGAAATCTTCTAATCAAAAATGTAGATGTAACTTATGAAAATAACAGTTATAGAGGTGCTGAAACGCGGCCAAAGCGGCCGGAGTGGACATTGACTACGTCACATTGCTGAAGTCGGCCACCGCCGGGCGAGATTTCGTCCGCGCGTATGCCTATACCGGGCTGGACCCGGAAAACGAAAACCAGCGCCAGTTCCATTCCTTTCTGGCCCGCTCCGGCTACAAGGTCGTGAGCAAGGACATCCGCAAGTACGGCGACGGGCGGATCAAGGCCAACCTGGACATCGAGCTGGTCGTCGACATGATGCGCATCGCCCAGCACATCGATATCGCCGTGGTCGTCTCGGGCGACGGAGACTTTGCGCCGGCCATCCGAGCCGTGCAGCAGCTCGGCGTCCGCTGCGAGGTCATCAGCTTCCGCGGCAACACGAGCTCGGACCTCATCGAGGTTGCCGACGTCTTCACCGACATCACCCAGATCGCGCGCGTCGAGAAGGGCGCTCGCAGCGGACGCCGCGTGGCGGCCGATGACGATCTGTCCATGACCGAGGTCCCCGACAAGGAGACCGAGGGTGGCGCCCGCAGGCGGCGCGGCGGACGGCGCGTTGTCGAACGCCCCGAGCGCGAGGAGCGCGGCGCCAGGGTCCCGGTCGCAGCTGGGGCCGACCCGGCCATCAGCATGCCCGGCAACCTGATCGTGCTGCCCGGCGAGAAGCTTTCCCGAGCCGTCGGTGACGACGGAGAGGAGCCGCTCGACCTCGGGGAGGTCGCCGAGGAGATCCTGGCCGAGCAGGGCCAGGACGAGGCCGGACTGCTCGATGCGGATGGCGGGCGCCGGCGCCGGCGACGCGGTGGCCGCGGGCGCGGTCGCGGTCGTCGACCGGAGTCCGAGTCAGTGATCGTGGCGGTCGGGGAGGCCGCCGTTGACTCCGTCGGTGAGTCCGTCGCGGACGACGAGGAGTACCTCGAAGAGGAGATCGCACCGCTGCCGCAGCACTCGACCTTCGGGTCGGTGTGGGATTCGCAGATCGGCGTGCCGAGCACACCGGTCGGAGCCACGCCGAGCACGGTCGACGATCTCGAGGACGAGGATCTCGAGGACGAGCCGGAGATCCCGGAATACCTGCTTGCCGAACGGCGCCAGCAGGGGCAGAACCGCGGCCGTGGCGGCGGCAACCGCATGGGGCGCCCGCAGGCACGCCGCGGCGGCGCCGGCTACCAGTCGGCCGTCGATAGCGTGCGCTACGGCCGCTCCGGAACGAGCGCCTTCGGCGGTGGGGGAGGCGGCAGCGGCGGCGGCATGTCCCGCATGCCCGATCGCAACCGAGCCCCGATGGGCGGCAACAGGGGACCGCGTCCGCAGCCGCAGCATCAGTCGAGGCCGCGGCCGGCGTACGTGGAGCCTTCCCGCGAGATCGAGCGACCGGAGCGACCGGCATCGTCCGAGCCATGGAGCGAAGTGCCCC
>JBBRXF010000055.1:0-14129 GCA_038248665.1 Campylobacterales bacterium
AGCAAAGTGAATATTAGTTTCTTTATTAAATTTATTTATATCATCTAAAAAACCATTACTATAAAAATCAATTAATACTTCTTCTTTATTTGATATACAATTTAACAACAAAGTTTTAACATTTTGGAAATTTTCAAAGTTGATTTCTTCAACTATTTGTTCAAATATTTCTCCTTCTTCATCGAAATATGAGAAAAAATCTTCTTTTGAACATATTTCTTGATTTTCCATAATTTTATACATAAAACTATCTTTTATATAACTTTCTCTATCTTTATAACTTATTTCTTTTATTAATGAATTTTTAGAAAAAGTATTAAGTTCTTCTTTCCTTTCAATTTTCATAGTTTTGAATTTTTCACTATTTTCCCAAAGAGTATTTTTATCTAATCCACACTCTTTTGAGAGTAATTCACTTACTCTATTAAAGTCAATTCTGTTTTCCATTTGAACTTCTTATTTATAATCTTTTAATAAATCAATAACTTCTTGTATTTTATGAGTAAATTCTTTTGTAATGTTTTCATCTTTATTTTCAATTTTTTGGAAACTAATCCCATTTATTCTTTTATTATTAAGAAAATTTTCAATATTCTTAATATCTGTATCTTCTTGATTTTTAGCTACTATTTGTATTGATAAAGGTAATTTAGTTTCTTCCCATAATTCATAATCTACTCCAAACCAAATTCTTAATTTTCCATATAAATCATTTTTTTTATTATCTACATAGTATCCAAAATAATCAGGGTATTGTGGTTCTTTGTTATTTTCACAATCAATTTTTGTATCAAATACAATTTGAAATAATTTACTCATTAATACTGGAACATTTATATTTTCTAACATTTTATATCCTTTATCTTTTTTATCACTAAACATTAAATCTAATTCATTTTTTGTAAATATAATTTTTTCAAAATAGAACCATCTAAAATCTAAAATCTTACAAAATTCTTCTATGAAAATATTTACTTTATCAAGTTCTTGTTTTCTTAATTGTTTTAAAATATCTTCCCAATAGATAATATTATGATTTTCTATTTCTCTTTTAGTATAATGATTTTTACTTTCCCAGCTATTCAATATTTCACTTTTATGAAAATATCCTTTTGGTAGTATAAAAAATAAGTTTTCATTTTTATCATTTAAAAAATCCAAATAGTTTGTTGGCTGATTAGGTGTTAAAGAAGTGAAAATTTCAATTTTTATTTCAAATAAATAAATTTCTTCTTCATTTACTTTAAGTTGTAAATCTATTCTTCCAAATTTATTTTCATTATCACCTAAAATTACTTCAGTATCAAAATCTTGAAATTCCACTCTTGATTTATCAATTCTATTTTCTTGATTTCTTATCTTTTCATTTACAATATCTATAAATAAATCCCTAAATTTTTTATATCTCATAAAATTACAAAAAACTTCTGTTAGTGAAATTTCATTTTTTATAAGATTATAAAAAATATTCTCTTCTCTTTCTCTTTCCATTTAAAACCTTTTTTTTGATTCATAAAATTCTAGCATATGTAAATCACCTACTTGTGTCAATCAAAAAATTTGATTTTTTTGTTTATTTGTAATTTACTATAAATTTAAATTCTTTATGTTTTATAAGAAATCTTTTCAATAGCTTCTTTTAAAATATGTAACTCGTAAGGATTAGTATAATCATTAGTGATTTTCTCTTCATCTTCAGGACCATGACCTACAATTTCATTAATCATTTGGAGTTGTACTTTTTTTTGTTTTAGTCTATCATGTAGAGTATTTCTAAAACTATGAAAAACATGTTTTTTCCCAAATCCTAATTTTGTTTTAAATTCTCCAAATTCTATTGAAAAATAATTTGATTTTATTTTAAATAAATTGTTAGTTTTAACACTTTTAATATAGTTTAAAAGGTCTTCTTCTAATTCGCTATGAATTGGAATTTTTCTAAAACTACTTATTGTTTTGAGAGTTTTATCATCATCAAAATCAATTTCTAAATTAATGTAATAAATATCATTTTCATCTTTTAATATATCTTTTTTTGTTAGTTGGCAAATTTCATTTTCTCTTGCTCCAGTATAAGCACCAATTTTGATAATGATTTCATATTCCTTGTGATATTTGGTTGGTTTCATTTTCTTTGGTGTAAACTTTATTAAGTCAATATTATCAAGTATTTTTTTATATTCTTCATTTGTATAAGAACTTCTTTTACTTCCCACAATATCTTTTATTGTTGGATTAAATAAAACATTTGTCGTAATTTTGGGTATGTAATGTGCTACATCACTACAATGATTTAAAAAAGCATTTACATTTTTTAATGAAGTATTTAAACTTCCAATTGTTCCTTTGGGTTTAGTTTTTCTTAAATATTCTCTATAATTAATTATATGTTTATTTTGTAGATTTTGGATATATTCAAGTTTATTTGTAAGACAATAATTTACAAAATCTTGTACACTTTTTTCACTAGCTTTCCCATGTGCTTTTGTTATTCCATTTTTTGTTTTTAGATATTCTTCAAAGGCTTCTTCAATAGTTACAAAAGTATCAGGCACACTTGAAACTTCTGGAATTGTTTTAGTTGTTGTAATATCTACTTTATTTTGGATATTTTTCTTAACTTCATTTAGTGCATTGATTTTTATTTGTATGATATGTTTTTTAAACTTTTGAGCAAGTTCAACATCTAAACCAAACTCTAATTCTAGTTTATTATCTGAATGGATTAATTCTAATAGACTATAAAACTCTTTTTGTATAATTGGGATATATATCAACTTCTTTATTTAAAGCACGAATAAGCCTATCTATTTGATCAATAGATAGGTGTGTATTACGATTTACAATATCATCAAAACTTGTTTTTTTAAATTCATCAATATAGTGTTTGATTTCTTTTGCATCAAGCATATTAAAACTTCTCTTTATGTAGTTAAATTTGGATATTAAATATTTGGCAATAAGTCTAGCATTATTTATATTATTAGTATTTAAACTTTTAACATATTCTGTTTTATTACCAAAATATATTTTTAAATTATCATTTAAAGATAGTCGTATATAATAAGTTTTATTTCTTTTGAATAAGTTTGTCATAGTATTGTTTTAGAAATACCATACAAAGTGTAACAAGTGTAATATTAGGAATTTTTAGAGGTTTTTCCCATAAACTCGAAGTTATGGCAATTTATTCAATTTTTTGGCAAAAAAATTATATTACAAAGTGTAATATTTTATTTTTTAGAAGGTACTGCTAAGACTTAGAGTTGGTCCTGAATATTGATATTTACGGTCATTATAATCAATTGTTCTATTTCTATATCCTGCATTAATATTAAAAATATCATTTCGAAAAATTTTATATCCTAAATTTACATAATATTCATATACATAATCAATATAATTATTTTGGCCATAAGATGCTCCATAATTAACTTCAAATTGATTTTCTTCATTTTTTCCACTAAATTCTAAAGTTGGAAACTCTTCATACGTTTTATAATTAACATTATAATCTACAACTATAAAATCTGCTTTGTAATTATTATAAGCAAGACCTAAATTAATATTTTCATAATTATATAAATAGTACAACTTAAACCATTTTACTTTAGTTACCAAATCAGAACCAACAACTAAAACATTTGAATATCTTGATTCTGAATCTAAAATTTCTGCTTTTATAGTATGTTCTTTGTATCTAATTGAAATTTCTGGTACAAAAACATTTTCTTTATCTTCAGGGTGTACTTTTTCAGTTTCATGAATATCACTTGTAAGAAAAGTATCAGTGATTTTTGGTGTAATTGAGAAATCTTTGCTAAAAGAGTTTTGAGAATATTTTTTCTCATCTTGTAAAATATTATCTTTTTTATACTCTTTTACAAAATCTTTATTTACGGGAGTGTTATTTTCTTGGATTTTTTCTGTTTTTTCTTGAACTATCTCTTTTTTTATTTCACTATTTTCTAATGATTTAACTGGATGAAATTCTTCTTCTTTTTTAATCTTCTCTTTTGAATTTTTTTTAGCATCCATAAAGTTATACTCTATTTTCTTATCATCTGATAATTTGCTCAAAGGTATATAATCACCATCTGCAAATAAAGAAATAGCCAAATAAGATAAGATAACAATTTTTTTCATAAAATCTCCAATAATTATTAAAGGCCGATGGTATCAAAGCTTTAATAAAAATATCTTAAAAAATTATCTAAATTATCAAATTTTCCCAATTGGCTTTAATATAATCAGCAACTCTAAATGAATTTGCATAGATTGTCCAAGTAAAAGGCACACTTCCACCCGTTGGCATGAAACTACCATCTGTTACAAATAAATTTGAAACTTCATGGGCTTGACAATATTTATTTAAAACTGAAGTTTTTGCATCATTTCCAAATCTACAACCACCTGCTAACAAATTTGAAGAAGGAAGTGGTGAAATATCTGATACTATATTCTTTCCGCCCATTTTTTCAAATAATTTTATTGCTTTTTCTTCCATAAATTTTGAAATTTTCGTATCTTGTTCATGGCTACCAATTCTTATGTTTGCGACTGGAATTCCATATTTGTCTTTATATTTCTCATCAACACTAATAAAAGAGTCATTATTTGGTGTCCAATCTAAAAATATTTCCATATTTAAAGTTCTAGTTTTTGTGAATGTTTGAAAAATTTTATTTTGTAACTCTTCACCTATTACCAACTCCTCTTTATTCCATCTTAAAAGTGAAGCTCTTCTAATAGGATTTGCATGTTCAAAAAGAATATCAATAACTCCACCTTTAAACTCTTTTGTATAATACCAATCAACTAAAGACCTATTAACAAATAATCCTGCTTCTTGTAAATCTTTTAAATTCATAGTTGTTTCATCAAAAGTTGCACTTACAATTCCTCCACTACTTGAAAGAAAGTTTTTTCCCACATTTCCACTATTATTTGCAAGCCCATTGGGGAAATTCTCATCTTTTGAATTTAATAAAAGTCTTGAAGTCTCAACAGCTTGAACAGCAACTACAAAAAGTTTTGCTTTTATCTCTTTTTTTGTTCCCTCTTTTGTTAAATACGTTGCACTCTCTATTCTTTTGTTTTTGTTTGTATTTAGTTTTATGACATTTGCATTTGCGATTATTGTTACATTATTTGTTAAAAGTGCATCTTTTAAAAGAGCTGCCCTTGAACTTCCTTTTGCCCCACTTGAACATGGATATGAACCACAATAATTTGAATAATAACAAGGATTTCTATGATTTTTTTGTTTAGAGATTATTGCTCTTGGTGTTTTAATACTTTTATAATTTAACTCATCGCAAGCTTTATCTATTAAATTTACGATTTTATTCTCTTGTAAAGCTTCATAAGGAAAATCCTTTGTGCTTCTTGGCTCAGAAAATTCATGCTCTTGAACTTTTCCTGAAACTCCAATAACTTCTTCAACCTTTGCATAATATGGCTCTATTTCATCATAGGAAATTGGCCAATCAACAATGTTTGAATTTTTAGGAACTCCATAAGTTGAAGCTAATTTAAAGTCATTTGGTTTAAGTCTATGAAAATATCCACTCATAAAGTTTGAAGAACCACCTAAAAGGTTACCATTCCAAAAACTCCAACCACTCTCATAAGTTGGAAATTTCACCCACTTATTTTCTCTTTTTTCTTCAATTGTGTGATATTCATCTTTTAGATTTGGTGTATAAATAGAACGCCTTACAACTAACTCATCCTTTGAAAAATCTTTTTCATTGTAAATATCACCTTTTTCTAAAACACATACTTTCAAACCTTTTTTTGAAAGTTCATAAATAATAGGTCCAGCGCCTGCTCCACTTCCAATTACACAAACATCATAAATCATATTTTTTGTCCATAAGTTTTTAAAGGTCTTGGAATTCCAATTGGATGTTTTACACTATTCCAAGCTATTTGATTAAAGTTTCCACCATAAATTGGGTCACTAAACATGGCTTCAATTCCATAATATGAAAGTTTTGAAATCCATGATTTTGCATATTCATTATTTTTTGCAACATTAAAAATAAGAATTCTTTTCTCTTCTTGCTTTAGATTTAAAAAATCAGGAAAGGCACTAATAAAATCTTTTGAACCTTGTAAAATCAAAGTTTTATCTTCATTATCAAAAGTTTTATGGGAAATATTTTTAACTAAATATTCTACTGCTTTAAACTCTTTAGAAGTTGGCATTAAAGAAGTTTTTGGAAATATAATCTCTAAAACTTCATCCAAAATCATCAAAGTCTGTGTTGGTATATTTTTAGCAATTGCAATATTATTTGAAAATAAAATGGCTGTAATTGTTGTAAATTTTATAAAGTTTCTTCTTTTCATCTAAAAAGTATAACCAAAAAAGTGTGTAGAAAATATTTAGATATGTTATACTTTTGTATGTTAGTAACAAATAATACCCTATTAAATATCCTAGTACCAAATGATAATAAAGTTTTAAAAGAGGCTTTGAAAGAAGCCGATTCAAAAACATTGGAACAATTAGTTAAAAATAATAGTGGTTCAGTTAATGATGTTTTAAAAGATTTGTTTGATAATTTAAAAAATGGTACAAAATCAAATTCAACTATAGAAAATATTCTAAAAAACTCCACTGTATTTAAAGAGATGGGTAATTTTTCAAGCTCACTTTCATCTATGCTTGAAAATCTTACAAGTGGTGATAAAAATCCGACCCTTGAAAAATTCAAACCAATTTTAGAAAACTTTTTAAAAAATATAAAAGATATGGATGCAAATACACTAAAAGAACAGCTAAAAAATTCTGGTGTTTTTTTAGAATCAAAAATGGCTCAAAGTTCAAATCCAAATATGAAAATTGAAAATATTTTAAATCAAATTCAAAATTTAATAAAAGATTTAAATACACCCCAAGCAAAACAAGTAAATGAATTAATCTCTAAACTTTTGCAAAACCCTGATAATAGTAGCAACAATCCTGCTAATTTAGCAAGTTTGAAAACTCTAACTGGTGCTTTACAAAATCTTAATAATTCCCTTTCAACTCCTCAAACACAAAATCTATCAACTTTAGTAAATCAATTACAAAATTTTGTAGATAAAGGAACACTTGTTGAGTCAAAAATAGAAAATGGTGCAAATACTCAGAATTTACAAACAAAAGAGAGTACAAACCCTTTAGTAAAAGAGAACCTAAATACACAAACAACTTTACAAACTAAAGAGAATGCAAATCCTTTGCTAAAAGAGAATTTAACAGCACCTTTAAAAGAGAGTCTTCCTGTTCAAACACCTTTACAAACAAAAGAGAATATAAATTTACAAACAAAAGAGTTATTAGGCCAACTTAAAAATGAGATTATCCAAAATCCAATTTTACAAAATAAAAATATTATGCCTCTTTTAGAAAATCTTTTAAAAGCTGATAATTTATTTGCAAAAAATGAGAATTTATCTACTTTACTTACTCAAAACAATGTAACAACTTTTACAAGTAATTTTGCATCAAATTTAAATCCACTTCTGACTGAATTAAAGCAAAGTTTAGAGAATTTAAATCCAAATGATCATAATTTACAAAATCATGTGACAAAACTTGTAGAAAAAATTGAAACTATAATAAAAGAGCTTTCAGATCCAAATTTACAAAAAAATGACAATACAAATATTAAAGATGATATGAAATCTGTTTTATTAAAAATGCAAGAAGAATTGAGTTCAAAAACAGATGCAAAATCCCAAGAATTATCAAAACAAATTGATAAATTAATAACTCAAATAGATTATCAACAACTTCTAACACTTAGTTCTAACTCAAATAGTGTTTATCTTCCATTTCTTTGGGATATGTTAGAAGATGGAAATATTTCCATGAAAAAGACAGAAGAAGAGAAGTTTTATTGTCAAATAAATCTAACTTTAAAAGACTTTGGGAAAGTTGATTTAATGTTAGCTTTGTATGATAAAAATAAACTTGATTTAACAGTTTATGCCCAAAGAGATCACTTTAAAACAGCACTAAGAGATAATATGCAACAACTGAAAATTGCCCTAAATAGTGTTGATTTAATTCCTGTAAATATAAAACTTTTAGATTTAAAAGAAGAAAATGAAATAAAAGATAAACCAACCCAAGCCTATATAAATAATAGTTACAGTCAAAATTTAAATTCATCTAGCGTAGATATAAGAGTATAAAATGCAAGAAAATAAAAATTTCATTCAAAAAGCTGTTGCACTAAAATATGATATTGATAAAGATAATGCTCCAAAAATTGTTGCAAAAGGAAAAGCTGAAACTGCTTCAAATATCATAAAAATTGCAAAAGAGAATAATATTCCAATAAAAAAAGATGAAGATTTATTAGAACTTTTATCACAAATTGATATTGATAAAGAGATTCCAGCATCAATGTATAAAGCTGTTGCTGAGATATTTTCTTTTATTTATGAATTATCAAATAATCAAAATAAGTTAGATCAAAAACTAAAAGAAAAAAGCTCAAATAAAGTTTGATATTACTATAAGATTTGTTATACTATAATCTATAATAATCAAAAATAAAGCATCAAATTTATATGACAAGAAACAATCTAGACAATCCAATTTTTTTATTTATTATACTAATTCTCGCGATTACAGTTAATATTATTTCATCTATACACTTTTTATTAATTACCTTTGCTGGTATTTTATTTACAGCATTTTATAGATGTCTTAGAAAAAGATATTTGTATTCTTTAACTTTTGTAGTAATTGCATTTTTATTTATTGAGATAAATACAGGCTTAAAGCCTTTTACTTTAACACTTTTATCACTTTTTATTTATATATTTATTTTACCAAAAGATGAAAAACATACCTCTTACAACTTATCAAGTAGTTATATTTATATCATATTTTTTTACCTTGGTTTACTGATTTTGTGGTCAATTATTTTTGGATTAAACACAACTATGTTACTTACAATATTTATAAATACTATTGTAGATTTACTATTTTTTGGAGCATTTCTTTGAATTCAAGATTAACACTAATTTTTTTAATAATATTAGGAATTTTTATAACTTTGTTATCAAGAGTATATTTTTTAAGTATCAAATCAAATACTTATTATGAAGAGTTATCAAAAAACAATTATATAAAAAGAGTTAACAAAATACCAATTCGTGGAATGATTGAAGATAGAAATGGTGAAAAACTAGCAATTAATGAAATGGGATTTACTATTTTAGTGAAACCACATTTGAGTTCTTATAAAAACAAAGAAAAACTTGAAGAGATCATGGATTCAATAGTAAAACATTTTCCTCAATTTGAACGAGATAAATTAATAAAAGAGTATAAAAGGGAAGACTCATCATATAATCATGATTTCATAAAGGTTATTGATTATATTCCTTATGAAGAATTTTTCCCAAAATATACAATTTTATCATCTAAAGAAGATATAAAAGTAGAATCTACAACAAAAAGAGCATATCCGCAAAAAGAGTTAGCTTCACATATCATTGGATATGTTGGAAAAGCTTCAAAGTTGGATATTTTAAACAATGAACTCTCAACTTACAATGGAATAATTGGGAAAAATGGTTTAGAGAAATATTACAACACTAAATTACAAGGGGAAATGGGTTATAAAGATGTTAAGGTAAATGCGTTAAATAAAGAGATAGAAATTCTAGATGAAAAAAATGCTTCTATTGATAATAACATTCAAATAACTTTGGATTTAAGACTTCAAAAATATATTCAAGAAATATTTACAGGTAAAAGTGGAGCTGTAATTATTATGAATGCAAATAATGGAGAATTATTAGCAACTGCATCATTTCCTGAATTTGATAATAATATTTTTGCACGGGGAATTTCAGTAAAAGAGTGGAATGATATGAGAAATGATTTTAATCATCCATTTACAAATA
The DNA here is from genome assembly GCA_038248665.1 of Campylobacterales bacterium. Classification (GTDB taxonomy): domain Bacteria; phylum Campylobacterota; class Campylobacteria; order Campylobacterales; family Arcobacteraceae; genus Aliarcobacter. The sequence continues at coordinate 9,922 of JBBRXF010000055.1, forward strand.
AAATCATAAATGGTCTTTATCCCCCTGGTTCTGTTATAAAAATGGGTGTTGCACTCTCTTTTTTAGATAATGGAATAAAAGATAATTTTACTGTTAATTGTTCAGGTTCTTTAACTATTGGAAATAGAAATTTTAGATGCTGGAAATCAACTGGTCATGGAAGTGTTAATTTTAGAAAAGCAATTGCTGAAAGTTGTGATGATTTCTTCTATAAAGGAAGTCTAAGAATTGGTATTAATAAAATATCTCAAACCCTTGATAAATTAGGATTTGGACAACAATCAGGAGTTGACCAAATAAATGAATTTTTAGGTGTAAATCCAAATAAAGAGTGGAAAGAAAGTAAGTATAATGAACCTTGGTATGTTGGAGAAACTGTAATTACTTCAATTGGGCAAGGAAATATGCTAGTAACTCCTCTTCAAGTTGCAAGATATACAAGTTACCTTGCAACTGGAAAATTGCCAAAACCTCACTTTTACAAAGCAAATTATGAAGAACCTAAAAAACTTGATATTCCAAATGAATATTTAGATGTTATAAGAAAAGGTATGTATGATGTTTCTTATTCTCCAAAAGGAACTGCCAGTAAACATATTAACTCTAAAATTACAATTGCTTCAAAAACAGGAACAGCACAAGTTGTTTCAATCCCTCAATCTGAAAAAGTTAGGATGAAAGAAGCTGATTTACAATATTATGAAAGATCTCATGCTTGGATTACTACTTATGGGCCATTCGAAAATCCTCAATATGTTGTAACGGTAATTGAAGAACATGGTGGACATGGTGGAGAAGCTGCAGGTGAAATTGTAAGTAAAATTTATGATAAATTGGATGAATTAGGTTATATAACTAACAAAGATGCTAAATAATCTCGATTATATCGTTTTAATCATTTTTTAGATAACATATTTTTTAATTTTTAAGTAGGATTTTTTTTGAAATTTATAATTGCACTTTTGCTATTTTCTATCTTTGCTTTTGGAGCAGATACTCCACCAATAGTTAATCTATCAGTTTCAGGAATAAATGAACCTGCACAATTTGTAAAAACAATCAATATAGCTATTATTTTAACGTTAATGGCATTAGCACCAACGCTAATACTAATGGTTACATCATTTACAAGAATTATAATTGTTTTCTCACTTTTAAAACAAGCAATGGGTTTACAACAAACTCCTCCTTCTCAAGTTATTGTATCTTTATCTTTAATATTAACTATTTTTATTATGGAACCTTATGGTAAAAAATCATGGGAAGAAGGTATTAAACCTTATATGGATGAAAAAATTGGTTATGAAGAAGCCTTTGAAAAAGGAATAAAACCATTTAAAGAATTTATGATAAAAAATACAAGAGAATCTGATTTAGGACTCTTTTATCGAATTAAAAAAGAGCCAAATCCTAAAAATATAGATGATGTTCCTTTAACACTTTTAATGCCTGCATTTATCGTAAGTGAATTAAGAACTGCTTTTGAAATAGGATTCTTAATATTTTTACCATTTCTAGTAATAGATATTATTGTAGCTTCCATTTTAATGAGTTTAGGTATGATGATGTTACCACCTGTAATGATTTCTTTACCTATTAAAATCATCTTTTTTATAATAATAGATGGTTGGCAACTATTAATTGGAAATCTGGCCCAATCCTTTAAATAAACACTCTCTAACTGAAATTTAATTTTCAGTTGGAATTTCGACAATAAAACAAGCACCTATTTCTTCATCTTCATTTTTTACATTTGACACACTAAGAGTCCCATTAAAATGTTTATTAATTATCTGAGTACTCATATACAATCCAAGACCTGTACCTTGTGATTTATGCTTTGTTGTAAAATAAGGATCAAATATCTTATTAATATTTTCTTCTTTAATACCACCTGCATTATCTTCAATAGTTATCTTAATAGTATTATTATCTTTAAATAATTTCAGATTTACTTTTTTATTTTCCATTTGATTTTCAATAAGTGCATCTTTTGCATTTGATAAAATATTTAATAACACTTGTGCCAAAAAGTTTTCACTTCCAAAATATTCAATCGTTGTATCTAAATCTTTATTAAGAACTATAAAATGGTTATCATAAGATGCTTTAATAATCTCTAATGTGTTATTGATTATTTCAGCAATTACAAAATTCTTTTTAGGTTGGTCTTTTTGAAAAAAGTTTCTAAAATTTTCTATAGTATTATTTAGGAAATCAGCCATTTTTTTAACTGTTTCATTAGTCTCTTTTATATCATTTGGCTCTAAAATTTTTAATTCATCTTTTAAAGAGAGTGCACTAACTGAAGTAGTAATAACACTTAATGGTTGTCGCCATTGATGTGCAATATTTCCAATCATTTCACCAAGTGCTGCAAGTCTTGCTTGTTGTTGAATGAAAACATCTTTTTGTCTATTTTTTTCAACCTCTTGAGCTATTTTTTCCTCAAGATTTTCATTTAAGAAATTTAACTCTTTAGTTCTTTCTTCTACTATTTTTTCTAAATTTTGATTAAGTTCAAGAATAACTTGTTCATTTTTCTCTTTTACATCAATCATGCTATTAAACTCTTTTGATAAAAGTTGTATCTCTTTTACAACATTTTCATTTGCTTTAATATTTTTTTCACCATTTTTAATTTTCTTTGTAACTTCAATTAAATTATAAAAATTTCTAGTAAGAATATTAGCAGTCATGTAAGCGAATAATATTGCAAAAATAGTTGCAATTAAAGTAAATATCATAAATTCATTTTTAATTGTTTCAAATGAATTAATCCAGTAATTATTATCAATACGATTTCTAACATAACCTAAAAGTTGGTTTTTATAAAATATTGGTGATGCAACTTCTATAAAATGATTATCATTTGTTGTATATAATTTTAAAATTTCAAACTCTTTTGTTAAGCTATTTAAATGTTTTACACTCGCATCATCAACTAAAAATTGACCTACTTTACTTTTATCAGAATGGGCAAGAATTTTCCCTTTTAAATCAACAATAATAATATAAATTTCATCTTTGTATGTTCCAACGGAATCAATAACTTCTTGTAAGCCAATATAATCATTTGACATAAGCCAAGAAGAACTATTATTTGCCAATAAATTTGTACGATTTTTTGCTTGTTTAATACTTGATTCTTCTAAAAATTCTTTTTGTTTTTCTAAAATAACAAAAGAAAGAGATAAAAACATAATCAAAGTTAAAAAAGTTATTCCTAAAATTAATTGTCTTTTAATACTATAATTCCAAAAATCTAAAATCTTATTTATCATTATTCAACCTAATTGGACGGATTTCTTTCTCAAATTTATCTAAAAAAACTCTAACTGATTCATAAGTTTTATAATCTGCTTTCTCAAATTTACTTAATTCCATTGCTTTTAGAATCTCTTTTCCATTTTGAGTATTATGAAGATTAAATATTAAAGAAGCAACTTTCTCTACAAATTTCGAATCTATATTATTTTTAGCAACCAAACCATTATTTGGTAAAGGTGATGTTTCCCATTTTACCTCTAATTCTTGGGCAATTTCTGGTCTTTCTTTTTTAAATGCTAACCAAGGTGGAGGCCAAGTTGCAGCTGCACTTGATTCATTTAAATATAAATTCATAATTGATGATTCTTGAGAACCAACATATAAGTTCTTTACATCATTATTTATATCTATTCCTTTATCATGTAAAAACTGTTGAGGCATCATTGTTCCTGCAAGGGCAGTTGGAGCTGGATAACTTATATTTTTACCTTTAAGGTCTGATATTTCTTTAATATTAGAATTTTTTCTAACAAGAATAATTCCTCTGAAATTTTCATCATCAGCCATTTTCCCAAATATTGTATAACCATATTTAGTAGATTCTACTGTTTGATATGGATTTGGAAGAGAAAAATCAAAATGACCAGAAAAAAGTTTTTTGTCATATTCATCATAATTTTTTGATGCCTCTAAAGTTATGGTTACATCTTTTAAATTTGTATTTAAATAATCAATTAAAGGTTCATATACTTCAAAGAGTTTTTTAGGATTATGTAAGGGATGTATTCCAAAGATATAGGTCTTTTTTTCTATTGCAGATTTTGATGAATACTCTGGTTTATATATTTTTTCATCTGTTTTATCACAACCATTAAACAAAATAAATAATATTATTACAAAAATAAATTTAAGTTTCATTTTCAAGTTTAAGTCCACAT
>JBBRXF010000056.1:0-13837 GCA_038248665.1 Campylobacterales bacterium
AATCCATTATTTTTCTTCCTGTTTTAAAATAACTGTAGTAGAATTATTTTCATTTAAGTATTTATTTGCAACTTCAATTAAGTTCTCTTTAGTTAGTTTTTCTACATTTTTTTCATAATTTAAAAGAGGTTTAATATTATCTCTTACAAAGTATGAACCATATAAAGAAGCCACTTCAGTTGAACTTTCTAGTGAAAAAATAAAATCAGCTTTAGTATTTATTTTAATCTTATCAATATCTTTTTGAGATATATCACCTTTTTTGATTTGTGCAATTGTATCTAAAATTTCTTTTTCTATTTCTTTAGCATCAACACCTTCATTTGCAACAGCCATAAACATGAAGATTCCAGGGTCTTTTAATTCCATATTATAGGCATAAATTGTGTTTACTAATCTTTTTTCATCTACAAGTTTTTTTTGTAAAATTGAACTTTTCCCACTACTTAAAAGTTCACTAAGTGCAGAAAGCGCAACTTGATCTTCATGTTCAAAGTTTGGAATATGATAAGTAATTGCTAACATTTGAACAGCTGATTCTTTATTTATAATAACTCTTTTTTCTCCATCTTGTTTTGGCTCAACGGTATGAAGAAGTGAAGGAATCTCTTTTGTATTTTTGATATTTTTAAAATGTTTTTCAACAGATGCAAAAACATCTTTTTCATCAATATCACCAGCAACTACAACTATTGCATTTTTTGGTTGATAATAAGTACTATGGAAATCTCTAATATCAGTGATTGTCCAGTTCTGAATATCACTCATAAATCCAATTGGAGTCCAATGGTATGGATGATATATAAAAGCATTATTAAAAAGTCTGAATTGTAAATATCCCATTGGATTATTATCTGTTCGCCATCTTCTTTCTTCTGCTACAACATCACGTTCAGGTTGGAATTCTTCATCTTTTAAAGTTAAGTTTTCCATTAAATCTGCAAATAGTTCTAAAGATTTATCCATATTTTTTGAAGCTGATTTTATATAATAGTGTGTGTAGTCAAATGAAGTTGAAGCATTATTCATACCACCAAAACCTTTTACTATTTCATCAAATTCACCAGCTTTTAGATTTTTTGTAGATTTAAAATTTAAATGTTCTAACATATGAGCAATTCCACTTTTACCCATTTTTTCATCTCTACTTCCAACTTTATAAAAAACATCAGTTGATATTACACCTGAATTATTTTTCATTGGAATTGCAACTATTTCTAAACCATTTTCTAAAGTTTTTGTGTGATATTTTGGTAAGCTATTGCTCATTAATTCTCCCGAAATTGTAATTAATAAAAAAAATTGAATAATGAATATTTTAATTAAATTATTGTTTCTTTTTCTATTCATTATTTGTTCCTTTTATTTTAAATTAGCTCCAATAGCTTGTGAAATATTTTCATATCCATCTTTTGCCATTAGTTCTAGTATCTCTTCATTTATTTTTCTCACCATTGAAGGTCCCTCAAAAATCATTCCTGAATACGATTGCACAAGTGTTGCACCATTTTTGATTCTCTCATAAGCTTGTGCACCATTTGAAATTCCACCTACTGAAATCAAAATAGTTTTCCCAAATAATTCACGAGCAAGTTCTTTAAATAAGTTCCCAGATTTTTGCGTTAAACAAGCACCTGAAAGTCCTCCGAAATTTTGGCAATTTGGAACTAAATTATAATCAATAGTTGTATTAGTTGCAATTATTCCAGCAGCTCCTGCATTTATTGCACTGTTACATAAATCAATAGCCATAGCAACTTCCATATCAGGGGCAATTTTTAATAAAATTGGTTTTAACGTAAGTTCTTTAGCCATTGTAAAAAGCTCAGTTATGAACTTCTCATTTTGTAAATCTCTTAAATTTGGAGTATTTGGGCTTGAAATATTTATTACTAAATAATCACTACTTCCTTCAAATTTCTTAATTAAACTTTTATAATCACTTAGAGCAAACTCTTCAGGTGTAATTTTATTTTTCCCAATATTTGCACCAACAGGGATTGAAAAAGGGTAAACTTTTTTTAAGTTTTTTAAAACTTCATGGGCACCTTTGTTATTAAATCCCATTGCATTTTGAACTGATTTTTGCTCAGGGTATCTAAACATTCTAGGTTTTGGATTTCCATCTTGAGGTTTTGGTGTCATTGTTCCAATCTCTGTAAATCCAAATCCCATAGATTTCATAGCTTTAATCATTGTGGCATTTTTATCAAAACCAGCAGCAAGTCCCACTGGATTTTCGAATTTTACACCAAAAACCTCTTGAGTTAATTTAGGATTTGCTATATAGTTTTTTTTCTCCATATAAGCTTTTGCAATTCTGCATTTACCTAAAACTCTTAAACCAATTTCTGCTAAATTGTGTGCAGTTTCTGGTTCAAACTTAAATAAGATTTTTTTCAGTGTTTCATAGCTAATCAAAGTTTATCCCTTTTTTAAAATTGTTGCATTTTATCTAAAATTCATTAAATATAGGTTTTAATGGTTTTTTATAAATAAATTTATCACATATTTGCAAGATTATGCAATCTTTGGTACTCTTTACAAGTCTCTAAAAGTTCTTTTTCACTTCCTAAACCAATTATTTCGCCATCTTTAAAAACTGCAATTTTATTTGCATTTTTAATGGTACTTAATCTATGAGCTATAATAAAAGTAATTTTATTGGCACTTACTTCTTGAATAACTTCACTAATAATTGATTCACTTTCATTATCTAAAGCAGATGTTGCCTCATCTAAAATAAGTATTTGAGGATTTTTATATAAAGCTCTTGCAATTGCAATTCTTTGTCTTTGTCCTCCACTTAAGTTAGTTCCAAATTCATCTAAAATAGTATTTACACCTTTTTTCATTTTCATTACAAAATCATAAGCATGGGCTTGTTTTAAAACTTCAACAACTCTTATTTCATCTATTTCATAACCATAAGCTACATTTGCAGCTATTGTGTCATTAAAAATATAAACCCTTTGAGTTACTATTGAGATATTCTCTCTAAGTGATTTTATATCAAAATCTTTAATTGAATTATTATTTAATAAGATATTTCCACTTGTTGTGTCATAAAATCTGATTATTAGATTTATTAAAGAAGATTTTCCACCACCACTATCTCCAACAAGTGCAATAGTTTCACCTTTTTTGGCTTCTAAATTTATACCTTTTAGAGCAATGAAATCTTCATATTTTAAGAAAACATCTTTGAAATTTATAGTTTGAATATTTGAAGGGAAAACTAATTCACCCGATGTTATTATTGCTTTTTGAGCAAACATATCATTTATTCTTTCATTTGCAGCTAATGCATCTTGCATATTATTATAAAGTGAAGATAGTTTTTTGATTGGTGTATATAACATAAATAGCGCTGCAATAAATGAACTAAAAGTTCCTGTTGAAAGCTCTCCTGAAATTACTTTTGAACCACCAACAACTATAACAGCAGCAAATGCAAGAGAACCTATAACTTCCATTAATGGTGAAGTTAAGCCATTTGTTTTTAAAGCTTTCATATTGTATTTGAAAAAAATCATATTATGAATTGAAAATTTAGTTGCTTCTATCTTTTCACTTGAATTTGCTTTTATTATTTCTATATTGTTAAATGATTCACTAAGACTTGTAGTAATATTTGAGTTACTCTCTTGTGATTTAAAAGATAGTTTTTTCATTCTTTTTGCAAGTTTTGATAAAGGTAAAATAGCAAGTGGTAATACAATTAATCCATAAAATGCAAGTTCAGGAGAGTGATAAATTACTAAACCAACTAATCCAACAATTGTTAAAGATTCTCTAATAAATTCAGCAACGCTATTTGAAATAGCTCTTTGAATTCTATTTATATCATTTGTAATTCTACTTACAAGTTCGCCACCATGTTTTTTTTGAAAGAAATCCATATCAAGTGTTAAAATATGAGAAAAAAGTTTATCTCTTACAATTCTTGTAATATCTTGCCCTATATAAGAGATATAATAAGCTTGTACATATCCACCAAAACCTTTTGCAGCATAAAGTGCAATTATTATAAAAGGCATTATATGAAGCATTTTTTCATCTTTGTTAATAAAAATATCATCAAGTAAAGGCTGAATTGCATAGGCAGTTCCAGATGTTGCTCCTGAAACCAAAATAATTCCTATAAATGAGTAAAAAAAGTATAAATAGTAGTTTTTGTAATAGGGTACATATTGTCTAAAAAAGTCTCTCATTAATAATTCCTGAATGTTTAAATAAAGCCTAGATTATAGCTAAATCTTACTAAATACAAACTAGAACTATTAAATGAAGAGATAAGCTTATGCTTTTTTAAACATTTTAATAAATTTTTTAAATCCAAAAGCTTTAATTGTTAAAAAAAACAGTACAAATCCACCAATTGTTCCTGCAAAAGCAAGTCCCGCAGCTCCAAATGGTTTTATAAGAATTAATGAAAATGCAATATTACAACTAAGACTGTACATAGATATTTTTGCAGTTAAAAATTGTTGTTCTTTTGCATAAAGCCAAAGAGAAAAAATCTTAGAAAGTCCAAATGGTAATAATCCAATTAAATACATTGCTAAAATTAAAGAAGTATTTTGCGTATCATTACTTGTAAATTCTCCTCTTTCAAAAAGAAGTTTTATTATAAAATCGTTAAAAACTATTCCTATAAAAGTTGAAACTGATAACAGTCCAAATAAAATTAAAGCAGATTTTTTCATTAATCTTAATGCTCTATCTTCATCTTTATTTTTTATTGCCTTTGCAACCATTGGGAATAGGGCAATTGATGTTGCAATTGCGAATATTGCAAGGGGAAGTTGGAAAATTCTATTCGCATAATATAAATAAGAGATTGAACCACTTATTAAAAAAGAGGCTAGCCAAGTATCAATAAATGCTGAAATATGAAGTGTAGAAGAACCAAAAGTTGCTGAAAAGAAATTTTTATAAAATTTACTCTCTTCTTTTTTTTCATGTTTTTTAAAGTGAAATATTTTGCATAAACCATGTTTTCTTATAGAGTATAAGTGAGCTAATATTTGTAATATTCCACCAGCTATTACTCCATAAGATAGATAAAATGTAATCTCATATTTATCAAAATTTCTTGAGATTAAAAGAGAAATAATCATAGCAATATTTAAAAGTGCAGTTGAATAAGCACTTGTTGCAAAGTGATGTTTATATTGTAAAAGTGCAGCCATAAAGGTTACCGCAAAAATTATAGGTAGATAATAAAAGTTTATGGCAAATAGTGGTGCTGCTAAATCTATGGTTTTTTCATCAAATCCAATGGCAATTGCTTTTGCAACAAAATGAGAAAAAGTCATAACTAATAAAGATAAAATAATTAAAAATCCAAATAGTTGTAAAAATATCATAGATGAAAATCTGATTTTGTGTTTTGATTTTGCATAAGATGGAATAAAAGCTTGTGTAAAAGCTCCATCTGCAAAAATACTTCTAAATAAATTTGGCAGTTTAAAGGCTACAAAAAATATATCTGAATAGATATTTGCACCTAAAACTGATGCTGTTAAAAGGTCTCTTATAAAGCCTAAAACTCTAGAAACTAAAATTCCAGAACTATTTGTAAAGATTGATTTGAGTAACATTAAAATCCTATTTTAAAATCTGATGTAGAATAAATAACTATTTGTTTATTGCCTTTAAATGAAGCTAAGTGCCCACTTGTAATTGTAATTGTTTCACCATTTTTTGGTAATAAATTTCTTTTATTTGAGTATATTTTTATATATTTATTTTCATCTAAATATAACTTAGAGTATTTTACTACACCTGTTAGGTTGGTAATAATTTCATTTTCATATTTAAAATCAAAAATATCAATATCTTTTGCATCTAGATATAAAGATTTAAAATCTTCTATTTTTTCTAATTCATCCAAAATAGCAAACTCTTTTATCTCTTTTAGACCATTAAAATTGAAAATTTGATTTATTTGAAGATTGTACGAGTAACCTAATTTTAAATCTTTAGCATTTGAGTAGATAAGTATAGCTCTATCTTTTGGTTTTTTAATAATTGCTTTTTCATTATCTTTGTAAATTACAATTGCTTTTTCTAAAACAATAGGATGTGTTAATTTCTCTTTTGTATATAAATCAGAAATAGTTGTTGGTTTATTACTTTGATTCTCTTCTAATGATTTAAGTGGACTTGTATCACTCTTGTCAAGAGAAAATTTTGCATATATCGGAAGATGGTCAGAAAAACCTCCACCTTTATGTATTTTATAAAACTTCTCATTACTCATTTGCCATCTTTTAACCACATTATTTTCATATAGATAATTAGGTTTAAAAACAGTAAAAGAGTTTGGAATATAAGATACTTTTTTTGAATCAAATAAAGCAGCAGGAATTAAAATATTATCAGGAGTGATATTTTGTCCCATATATTTACTTGAAAATCTTTCATTATTAGATAGTTCAAGCCATAAATTATAATGAACTCTTTTTTCATTTTTTAAAATATCATCGTAAGTTACAAATATATTATTATTAATAACTGTATTTAAAATTTGATTTATTCCTGTTATTCCTCTAGTATTATTTAGTTTTTGATTTGATCTAAAAGTTTGCATTTCATTATAATCAGAGTTAAAATCACCTATCAAAATATAATCATAATCTTTTGGAAGTGAAGAAATTCTATCTTGTAAATTTTTTGCATATTTTATTCTATAACTTTCTCCAAAAGCTTTTGATGGCCAGTGGTTATTAAAAACTTTAAATTCTGTGTTTTCATATATAAAAGTTGTTTCAAGTATTGGTCTGAATTGTTTTGTTCTAAATTTTACATCTAAATTTGTATTCTCTTTAATTTGTATTTTTGACAGAATTCCTAAACCTATTGCAGAATCAGGATATTTAATGAAAGAATAATATTTGTATTCAGGAAGTTTTTTTAAAAGTAGTTGTATTAACTCTCTATTTTCAATCTCTTGAAGAGCTAAAATATCAACATTAATATCTTTTATAACTTTTATTAAGTTATTTATTTTGATATCAAAATTTGTTTCATTCCAGTTTGATGGAGTATTTGGTATAAATTCACTATATTCATTATCATCTTTATTTAAGTCAAAAAGATTTTCCACATTATATGTAGCAATAGAAAAAGTTTTAGCATTTAAGATTATTGCAAATAATAATAAGAATAGAATTTTTAACAAAAAATATCTCCGACAATTTTTTTGTTATATTATCGAAGATATTATTTTTTAGAGGTTAAACTATTTTTTAGAGTTTAGTCTTGATATATATTCTTGAGGGTGTTTACAAACTGGGCAAACTTTTAAGGCTTTTTTACCTCTGTGAACGTGACCACATACTTCACAAATCCACTCTTCTTCATCATCACTTACAAACTCTTTTCCAGAATCAAGTCTATCTTTTAACATTTTGTACATATTTTCATGTTCAATTTCAATTTTACCAATCATATCTAACATTTTTGCTATGTCTGCATGACCTTCTTCTTTAGCTATTTTTGCAAAATCTGGATACATAGTTGTATTTTCATATGATTCACCATTAATTGCATATTGTAAATTTCCACTTGTATTGTCAAGTTCTCTGTCATAATTTAATACATTGTAAGCTTTAAATTCTAGTTTCGCATGCATTTTTTCATTATTAGCAGCTCTTTGGAAATGTTCAGCAATATCTCTATATCCCTCATCTTGAGCAACTTTTGCAAAATATTCATATTTATTTCTTGCCATTGATTCACCAGCAAAAGCTTTCATTAAAACTACTGAAGTTAAATCTGTTGTAATACACTCCATTTCTTCTCCACAACAGTGAAGAACTCCTCCACCAACATTTTGTACTTCAACTTCATTTCCACATTTGTTACATTTATAAGTTTCATATTTTCTCATTTTAACTCCTACATTAAATTGTTTTTATTATAGCATTTTATAAAAATCATTCCAGCATAAAATAGAATATATTTTATTAAAGGATAATAATTATTATTTGAAAGTATAAAATATTTAAACTTAAAAGAAAATTATTATCCTTTGAGAAAAATTTATGTTATAATTCCTTATGTCAATTTAAAATTGAAATATATTTTAAACTACTGATAATTTATGTGGAAATAAATATTAAAATAGTATTATTCCGCAAAAGGGAGAGTTATATGACAAATTATACAAATTTATTAAAAGAATATGATTTAAAAGTTACTCCTCAAAGAGTAGCAATTGTTGAAGAACTTTACAAAAATGGGCATATGAATATTGATGATTTATATAAAAAACTATTATCTAAATTTCCATCGGTATCATTAGCAACAATTTATAAAAATATAAATGCAATGGTTGAAAAAGTTTTTCTTTCAGAGGTAAAAATCCCAAACACTAAATCTGTTTATGAGTTAGTTAAAACAGAACATGCTCACTTGGTTTGTTCTTCTTGTGGTTATATTGAAGATGTTATGTTAGATACTTCATCTATTTTAACTGAAGCTTCAAGATTAAGTTCATTTAAAATTGACTCTACAAATGTTGTTTTAAACGGTCTTTGTCCTCATTGTTCAAAATAGTCAAGTTAAAACTTGACTATTTTATTTAAGAGTTTCTAACTATCAAACTATCTGGTAGTTTAAACTCTTTTATTAATTCCTCTTCTTTCGCTCTATGTTCTCCATTATCAACTTCATGGTCATATCCTAAAAGATGCAAAATCCCATGAATAAATAGAAGTGAAAACTCTTCATTAAAGCTATGTCCATACTCTTTTGATTTCTCTTGCACAAAATCAGTTGAAATTACAATAGAACCTAAAGGCATATTAACAAAATCAAAATCCATAGGAAAACTTAAAACATCTGTTGCTTTGTCGATTTTTCTGTGTTCTTTATTTAACTCTTGTATTTCATCATTTTTTACTACCATTAGCTCAATATCTTTTTTTGTAAGAGAGTTTGCTATTTTTTCTAAAATTGAAATATCTATTTCAAACTCAGTGTTATTTTCTAAATCTATCATTATGTTCCTTTTAAAAGCGCGATTGTATCTAACTCTTAATTAAAAAAGTTCTATCATTTTAGACACACATAAATTCTAAAATAATTCTATCATTTTAGAGACTTCATCAACAGCAAATGTTTTAATATCAAGTTTTAAATTTGTTTTTTGGGCAATTACAGCTTTTTTCATTCCTTGAGCTTGTGCTTCTTTTAGCCTTATATCAATAGAATAAACATCTTTTATTTCCCCAGTTAGTGAAACTTCACCAATAAAAGCAGACTCTTTTGAAATTGGTCTATCTCTATATGAAGAGATAATCGCTGCAATTACAGCTAAATCAGCTGAACTTTCTTTGATTTTTATTCCGCCACTTATATTTATAAATACATCATAATTATTCAGTGGCAAATCAATTTTTTTCTCAAGAAGTGCAAGAAGCATTGTAAGTCTATTTGCATCAAATCCTGTGGCACTTCTTTTGGGATTTGGATAAGTGCTTTCAGTTACTAGTGCTTGAACTTCTAAAATAATAGCTCTACTTCCTTCCATTACAACTGTTAAAGCTGAACCACTTTGAGCTTTTGATTTATCAAAAAATTTTGAAGCAATATCTTTAGCACTTATCAATCCCTCCGCTGTCATTTCAAAAATTCCAATTTCAGAAGTTGAGCCAAATCTGTTTTTAAAACCTCTTAACATTCGCAGTTCTCGACTGGCTTCCCCTTCAAAATATAAAACCGTATCAACCATATGTTCAAGTACTCTTGGACCTGCAATACTTCCATCTTTTGTGATGTGACCAATTATAAACATTGCAATATCTGATTCTTTTGCTTTACGCATTAACTCAAAGGTAATTTCTCTCACTTGTGAAACACTTCCCGGAGCTGAACTTAGATTTGAAGAGTAGATAGTTTGAATAGAGTCAATGATTACAACTTCATAATTTTCTCTTAAAAGTTCATCTTGAATTTCTTCAAGTTTTATTTCACTTAACAGATATAAACTATCATGGTTTGCATCTAATCTATTCGCTCGCAGTTTTATCTGTCCAGCACTCTCTTCACCTGAAACATAAAGAACTTTTTTTCCAGATTTTGCAATACTTCCTGCAACTTTTAATAAAAGTGTAGATTTTCCAACCCCTGGACTTCCACCAATCAAAGTTAAACTTCCTGGAACTATTCCACCACCAAGAACTAAATCAAACTCATCATTAAAAGATGAAAATCTAGTTACATTATCTTGTTGTATTTGAGTGATTGGTACAGCTTTTGAAGTTGTATTTACAAGTTTTGAAGAATGTTTTAAAACCTCTTGTTGTTCTTGATTTAACTCAATAAATGAATCCCATGAGCCACAATTTGGACATTTTCCAAGCCATTTTGTAGCTTGTTCTCCACAGTGTTGACACTCAAATAGTGATATTTTCTTTTTTGCCATAATAAAGCCTTATGAATTTTATAGCTCAATTATAATCAAATTTTTTATAGCCTTTCTAAAATATGTCACTTTGTAATATAAAATACAATACAATCATTTATGAAAAAAATAAAACTATTTACAGACTCAAGTGTAAATCCTCAAGAAAAAATTGGCTTTGGTGCATATTTATTGATCTTGGATGAAAACAAATCTATTGAAGATATGAAAAAAGATGTAAAAACTAAGAGATTTGAAGATACAAGCTCAACAAAATTGGAACTTCAAACATTGCTTTGGGCTTTAGATGAAATAGAAGAAGACTCTTTTCTTGAAGTTTATACAGATTGTCAAAATATAATAGGCTTGGAAGATAGAAGAAAAAGATTAGAATCAAATGATTACAAATCATCAAAAGGAAAATTGATGAATAATCATGAGTTATATAAACTCTTTTTTGAAAAAATTGATGAATTAAATCTAACTTTTATAAAAGTAAAAGGGCATAAAAAAAATAGTTTAAAAGATGAGATTGATGAAATTTTTAATCTTGTAGATAAAGCTTCACGAAATGCACTAAGAGAAAATTTACTTAGCTTAGAATAATTACATTATTAAGGCTTTTATTGTAATATTTCAGGATTAAAATAATTAAAATATTGGGAAAAATAAAATGATAATATATATTCACGGATTCGCAAGTTCAGGTTTTGGTTCAAAACCACAAAAATTCAAAGAGTATTTTGAAGATGAAATAATAACAATTTCACTTTCAACAATTCCAAACTTAGCAATTGATACACTAGAACAAATAATTGAATTTTCTTTAAATAAAGAAGAACCAGTATATCTTGTAGGTTCATCTTTGGGTGGATTTTATGCACTATTTTTAGCAAATAAATATGATTTAAAGGCTGTTTTAATTAATCCTGCTGTTAATCCTTGGGGAACTTTAGATAGATATGAAGGTGTTGATTTTGTAACAAATTTTTATGATAATTCAAGATTTGAATTTAATCAAAATCATATAAAATCACTAAAAAATTATGAAGTTGATTATATAAAAAATCCTGCAAATTTTATAACACTTTTACAAGAAGAAGATGAGGTTTTAGATTTCACAGAAGCTGCATTAAAACTTGAAGAGACAGAACTTATTATCGAAGAGGGTGGAACACACTCTTTTGATGGAATAGAAAGATATTTTAGAAAAATAAATGGCTTTTTTTATAATTAAAATAACTTCTCTACACCTGATATTTCAGCATTAATTAGATATAATAAAGACAATTATGATGTTTTGAAAAACTAAGGAGAACTCTAGGAATGAATTCATTCAGAGTTGTAAATACGAGATTTCGTATTTTAAAGGGTGGAAAAATAGGTTTATCACTGTCTATTGCTTTGATAGCTGGAATGTTAACACTTGGTAGTACAGATGCTTACTCACAAACTTTTTTTGATGGAGTAACAGATGGTACTACTTATACTTCTGGGGATGTTTCAGCTACAGCAAAATCTGATACAGGAGTTGTTTCTGATAATTACTCAATGATTTCTTCAAGTGAAAATATAATTTTTAAACCAGAAAGAGTAATTTCTTCATTTATTGGTGTTGATGATTATGAGCCTTCAGGTATCTCACCTAATCAAACTAGTGATTTACAAGGTAGTGCAGGGACAACAACAGGTAGTTCTCATAACATTTCAGATGGAAGTTATGTATATACCGGAGATGATGGTTATGGGAATATTGGACCAATAACAGCTACTAATTATGATAAAACATATTACCAAACTTTTGCTACTCCTAGCACTGTTTTTACTGTTACATTAGATTCAACTGCAGAAGTAAATAATATAATTAAACAAACTTCACAATATTATTCAGTAAATAGTACAGCAACTTACAATATTGCAAATACCAGCTACACTGCAAATTTAGTTTTTAGTGGTTCAAATGCTGTTTTGGGAACTACAAGTATTGATGATGGAAATATCAAGTTAAACGGAAGTGCCTCTTTTGGAGGAGCCGTAAATGCTGGTTCTATAGATGTTGATACTACAAGTACTATAAGCTTTAATTCAGCAGTTGATTTATCTGCAGGAACTACAGATGCAATGAATTTTAGCCAAGCAGGAGTTGTTCTATTAAATGATGATTTCACAGGAAATGTTACTTCAAGTGCTGATAATCTTGGAATACTAACAGTTGTAGGTAATAGTAGTGGGAAAGAACAAATTATTACAGGAAATATTGGATCATCTACTTCTTCAGACATAAATGTTTTAAATATTGGAAGTGATACAGTTTCATCAAATTATTCTAAAACAGTTGTAAATGGAAATATATTTGCAAATAGTACAATATTAAATAATAATGGAACAACAAATAGTTCAACTTTACTTTTGTCAGATGGTTCTAATATAACTTCTACAATAACAACAGCTGATGCAAATATGGGTATTTTAACTTTAGCTGGAAGCTCAACAGTAACAGGAACTGTAGGTTCAACAGTAAAATTAGCTGAGGTAAATTCAGGAGCAGCAGCTTCTAGTTCAACATTTACATCAACAGTAAATGCTACAACTGTTACAAATACTGGTACGGGAACTACAACATTTCAAGATGATGTAACAGCAACAACAGTAAATGTAAATGCAGGAACAACAAATTTTGAAAAGAATTTGACAGCTACATCAACAAATATAACTACAGGAACTGGTAATTTTAATACAGTATCAGGGACAACAAACTCAAATATAGTTTTTAGTGGAGCAGGAACAGCAAATTTATATGGTGATTTAACTGGGAATATAGTAACAACTTCAGATAACCTAGGTACAGTAACATTTATAGGTGATGTATCAGGAAAAGCACAAACAATAAATGGAAATATTGGAAGCTCAATTACAACTGATGTAAATGTTTTAAATATTGGTGAGAGTGGAGTCTCTTCTAATTATTCTACAGTGACTGTAACTGGAGATATTTTTGCAAATAGTACAGTATTAAATAATGGAGCAAGTAGTTCAACTTTAATTTTGTTAGATGGAAAAAATATAACTTCAACAATTACAACAGCTGATGCAAATATGGGTATTTTGACATTATCAGGAACTTCAACAGTAAGTGGACAAGTAGGGACAAATGCTAATAAATTAGCAGAGATAAACGCAGGAGCAATTGGAGAAATAGCAACGTTTAGCTCAGATGTATATGCAACAAACCTAAATGTAACAGGAACAGGTGAAGTAGATTTAAATGGAAATTATACCGGTACAGCAATAACTTATAACGCAGACGGAACAGTAAAATTAGCAGATAATAAAAATATAACGTCAGCAGTAATAACAAATGGAGATGATACAGGGACATTGACATTGTTGGGAACTTCAACAGTAAGTGGAGCAGTAGGG
>JBBRXF010000057.1:0-13748 GCA_038248665.1 Campylobacterales bacterium
ATTGCTACTGCATCTACTTGAACACCTGTTGATTCTTCAAGTTTAGTAATTGGTATTTCTTTTTTCTGATTACTATTCATAGTTGACATATCATGCCCCATCATAGAGTGATTCATTGTAGGTTTTGGTTTTTCCATACTAGACATATCCATTCCTGCTCCACATTTCATAGCACTTTCTTGTTTAGGAGGTTTTTGAGTTTCCATAGTCGACATATCATGTTCTGAATTATTATCATTAGTTCCTCCCATACCCATATCTGCATGTGTTAATATTGGGAAGGCATCCATTTGTGGAGTTTGGGCAATTACTTTTTCATCAAAAGTTAAAGCTCCAAGTGCATATCCACTTCTATCGATACTTTGAGCAAAAATTGAATAAGCTTTATTTGCTTCAGGTTCTACGATTACATCATAAGTTTCAGCAACACCTATTCTAAATTCATCAACAGTTACAGGTTGGATATTATTCCCATCAGCCGCAACTACTGTCATTTTAAGACCTGGAATTCTTACATCAAAGAATGTCATGGCAGCACTATTTATAAATCTTAATCTGATTTTTTCACCATTTTTAAATAGTGCTTTAAACCCTGTAGCTGGATTTTCACCATTCATTAAGTATGTGTATGTGTATCCTGATACATCTGATATATCTCTATCTGTCATTTTCATTTCATTCCACATTTTTCTTTCACTAAATGCTTCGAAGAAACCTTTTTCTTTTACTTCATCAATAAAATCACCAACGGTTCGTTGTTTAATATTATAATAAGAAGAAGAAAGTTTAATTTTTCTGTAAACTGAAGATGGTTTTTCATCTGACCAATCTGATAATGAAATAACATATTCTCTATCATATTCATATGGCTCTTTTATTTTTGGGTCAATAATAATTGCTCCATAAACACCCTCTTGTTCTTGAAAACCAGAGTGTGAATGATACCAATAAGTTCCACTTTGAAGTATTGGGAATTTATAAGTAAATGTTTCTCCTGGTTTAATACCGTTAAAATTACTAAATCCAGGAACTCCATCCATAAAAGCAGGTAAAATAATTCCATGCCAATGAATTGAAGTATCTTCATCAAGATTATTAGTGACATTTATTGTAACTGTATCACCTTCTTTCCATCTAAGAGTCGGACCACGTAGCATTCCATTTACTGTTTTTGCAATACTTGGATTACCAGTAATATTTACTGCTATTTTTTCAATGCTCAAATTAAATGTATTTCCACTTAATTCAGTAGTTTTTATACGAGTTGATATTTTAGAATTTGCACTCATGTTTATAGGCATAGAGGCTATAATACTTGTTGCCAAAACACCTTTTACAAATGTTCTTCTGTTAATATTATTCATAGAAATTCCTTTTTTATTTATATTGAAGATACTACTATTTATATAAGGAAAGAATGTGTAAAGAATTTTATATCTAGGCAGGGTTAATAAAAATTAAGGATTTTAATTTAAATTAAAACTTCCTCTTTTTGTTTGTGTAACACCAACATTATGACTAAAAGTTAAAATATAGATTTTGGAACTTTTTCTAAGTTTCATTTAAATTGTCGAACTATAATTTAATATTAATGAAATAAATCTCTGCATATCCTCATTTTAAACAAAAAATAATCTGTGTAAACCAAACAATTATTTCTTGGCTACTTTTTTTAGTCCTTATACATTTAATCCTATGATTAAATATTGAAATAAATGGTAACATCTCTTTTCCGACACCTTTCCCTTAAATCAAAAAAAAACTAAGAAATCCATAAATAATATGCGATAAATACTATCGGTTTGTGATACAACACGAAAACTATATTAAAGAGGTTTTTCCCATGTTAATAGCTTATGTTAGAGTTTCAACAGATTCCCAAAAAGTTCTTTTTGCAACTATAGTATTTACACTACATTTAGTTTTTTCAAAAATTTGAGGGAATTTTTGAGCAGCAAAAGAAGATATTTCAAAACTATCAGATGGTAGCCAAGAAGCTAATGGTCCAATTTCTAATAAAATCTCAGGTCTTAAGTAACTATCATCAAAAGCATTTGGATATCTTACATTTATTGAAAATCCGTCTTCTGCAATAGTACAACTACATAATGGTAATAAAATTTGTGAAATTATAGGTAATAATTAATTTTTGATATATTCTTTTGCATTTTCATTTATTTGCTCATTAAATCTTACTTGTTTGTTTTTTGATTCTTGATCATTGAGTGGATTTTCATTAGATACTAATCTCCAATCTAAAATAAGATCTATATCTTCTGAGAATCTTCCAATTAGATTAAATACTTTTGAGAGGCTCGTTCCACCTTTAAACATAAGTATTTTATTTAATCTATCATCACTAAATATTTTATCTAAAGTCCAAACAACCCAAAAGTCTTTTTCAACAATTGAATTTGTTGTATTCATAAGTGTTGCAGTTTCCAAAAATAGTTCACTTCTTTGTTGTTTAGGTAAATTTGCTATTTTATTCATTGTTATTATCTTTACATATTTGTTTTATAATTTCATATACCCAAACCGTTGTAGTTTGAGTATCATTTAAAATCTTTTCATACATTTTAGGTTCAATTTGTTCTTTTATTTTATTTATTACTTCATTTGTAATATGCTCTTTTCCCAAAGATTTTAAAGCTTGAACTATTAAAGAGCTTTCTTTATATTTGAATCCTATATCTTTTAAAACAGATTTTTTAAATTCTATTTCTACATCATTGAATAATTTATAACTCTTATTTGGTCCATCACTAAGATAAATATATTTTGCTTGAATTTGTGTAGATAGATTTAAAATATTTAAAGCACTATCTCCAGATACTTCTATTCTCCAATTAAACTTTCTAGCATAGGCACGTGATACTTGTTCTATATCTGGGCTTAATTCTTTTTTTAGGAAATCACTATATTTAGGATAATCATAAATTCCTCTTGATACTCTTCTTATTTTTTTATCTTTTACTAAATCTGATAAAACATTATCAATTTGTTGTCTATCAAATTTTTTAATCAAATCAGTAGATGAGAATGCCCAAGCCCTACCATGACCAGAAATAAAATAAAATACTATATCATAGAGTTTCAATTGATTATTCCTTATTTTTATTTTCTAGAAAAAAGCATATTTATTTCTAGATTTTATTTAAATTAATTTTAAATTAAAAACAGCATCTCTACCACTAGATGAACTTAATTTTGCATATCTAATAGTTTGACTAATATCTACATGATCCATTAATTTCATTATTGTATATATTATCCTGACATTGTAGTTTTGAACTTGAAACTCCTTGTGATAGAAATAAAACATTTTAACCTCAAATACTAAAGAAACATCAAACTACAATTTCAAATAAAATAGAAAAAAGATTCTTTCAATGTATGGCTTAAGAATTTTTATACTTTTTAAAATTAATTATGATTCAAAAAATAAAAGCGATTTTTTTACGATTCTTTTTTTATATTATAGTTAATAAATACATTAATATATAAAGGTATATTTTGAATAATAAATCTAAGAAAAATATAGAAAAGTTAAATTTTATAAATAATAAGATATTAAAACTTTTAGATGAAAGAATAGCGATATTAGAAAAAGAACCAAATCTAAATACTTTTTCTATTGATACAAAATCTATTGAAAAAATCCAAAAACAAAAGAATACAAAAGTTGATTTGTTATTACTACATCAGTTATTCCCTGAAATTTTATTACCAAATTTAATATCTAACGATGAAAAAATTGTTTATTTAGGACCGCAGGGCAGTTATACCCAAGAGGCAGCTATAAATAAATTTGGAATTAATAACATCTATTACTCAGTAAATTCTATAAAAAATATTTTTTTTGAAGTTAATGAAGATAGAGCTAAATATGGAATTGTTCCAATTGAAAATAGTTCTAATGGAATAGTTGGTGATACTATTAATTGTTTTAATTCTTATGATTTAAATATTATTGGGGAAACTGTTTTAGATATTCATCATACACTTGTTAGTAAGTGCAATAAAATTGAAGATATAAAAATTATATATTCAAAAGATATAGCATTTGACCAATGTTCAATTTTTCTAGAAAATTATCACTTAAATGAAGTAAAATATGAGTATGTTGATTCTACAACAAAAGCAGCAATATTAGCTTCTCAAACACCAAATAGTGCTGCAATTTGTTCTAAACTTGCAGCTAAAACAAGGAATATCCCAATTTTATTTAATGATATTGAAGATAATAAAGATAATAAAACTAGATTTTTTATAATTAGTAAAAGTGATACAAAAAAAAGCACTAATGATAAGACTTCAATTATAGTTCAATTACCTGATAAATATGGAAGTTTAATTGATTTTTTGAATGATTTTAAAGAAGCCAAAATAAATTTGAGCAAAATTAAATCTCATATTGTAAAAGGAATATCTACATTTTTTATTGAATTTGAAGGCCATAAAAATGATTCTAATATAAAAAAGATTTTAAATAAACATAATAAACATATAAAAATTCTAGGCTCTTATAAAAAAGAAATTGAAGATATCTAAATATGCGATAATTCTGCGATTGAATTTCTATAAGCTACTCCTTCATAGTTTTAAACTTATCAACTAAGATTAAAATATATTAACAAAAAAGGATTTATATGAAAAGAATTACAAGAACAAGCCTTATTGCTGCGCTATCACTAACATCTTTAGTTACAAGTATGTCTGCTGATAATTTATCTGAAGCTTTTACAAATGGTAAAATCAAAGGTGAGATTAAGTCTGTATACTCAAATTCAAATTTCTTAGGAAAAACGAAATCAGATGATATAACAACTGTTGGTGGAAGTTTAGGATATATAACTGGTGATTTTTATGGATTTAAAGCCGGTGCAACAGCTCAAGTTTCTCATGTAGTTAGTGAAAATAAGAATAATTCTGTATTTGCTTCTGATTTAGATGCATCTGGTGCTGTTTTATCTGAAATTTATATTGATTATAAATTAGCAAACACAAGTGCAAAAGCTGGTAGACAATTTATTTATACTCCTCTTGTTAGTAGTGCAATTGATGGGAAATCATCTGAAAGTTTAATAAAAGACTCAGTTGAAGCTTATTTATTAACAAATACAGATATTCCTGATACGGTATTAGTTGCTGGCTATGTTGATAAATACCAAAGTAAAGCTGCTTCAACTAATATTGGAAGTTTTCAACAATTTGAAGATGGAGCATATACTTTATATGTAAAAAATAATTCTGTAGAAAATATAGAATTACAAGGACAGTATCTTAATGTAAATGGATTAGCTGTAAATGCAGATAGAGAAAATCTATATTT
This sequence comes from Campylobacterales bacterium, assembly GCA_038248665.1. Classification (GTDB taxonomy): domain Bacteria; phylum Campylobacterota; class Campylobacteria; order Campylobacterales; family Arcobacteraceae; genus Aliarcobacter. The sequence goes on from JBBRXF010000057.1 coordinate 5,336, forward strand.
CCAAATGGATTATAAATTAGGAATGCAAACTCTATCTGCTCAATATTTATCATCAATTGATGAATCAAAAGCTGTTAATTTACAAGATGGGGAATTATTTGGTATTAAAGCAACTGGTCCTTTAGGAATCTCAAATCTTGGTTATGTTGTAGCATTTAACTCAAGTACAAAAGATGGTGATGTTAATTTAGGTGCAGGTACAGGAACAACAGATACAGCATTTACTGCAATGCCTGTAAATGGTGGTGGAGTTCCATCTAGAGCAAATACTGATACACTTGTTGGTGGAATAGTTATTCCAATCACTGACATTACAACAGTAGCTTATGCAGGTAATTCATGGTCTAATGGTGGATTAGGGGATGTTTCAGCAGTTGGAGCAATGGCAATATATCCATTCTATAAAAACTTTTTGTTAAAAGCAAATTATGAACATGTTGAAACTGAAAATACTATTGCAGCTGCTGGTATTGTTGAGGGAAATACAGATGTAACAAGAGTTTATCTGTCATATAAATTCTAAATGAAATCAGTCCAATAGCCAATTATAATTAGGCTAATGGACTTTTCATTAATTATTAAAAGCAATAACAAGTATATATCAAATCATAATATCGGGCGCGCGAGTTACGATATAACTAATTCTAAATTTTCTGCTGTGTCCTTTTGTTCTCCTACTAAAAAGGCACAGCAACTTAGTTTAAATACTTATATAACATAAATAAAAATATCACACTTACCACATACATCTTCAAAGCATAAAACATATTTAATTTGAATATATCTTTTGCATTAAAATCATATCTTGAAACAATAGTTAAATTTGAACCACTAAAAGGTGATGTAGATACAGTTGTAGCCCAAGCCATCAAAAAAGTCACTGCTAATAATGTATGATCTACTTGATTTAATAAATCACCAATAATTGCAATTGTAATAAGAGGATGAATTCCAATAAATCCAAGAAGAATAAATATAGCTAATAAAATAGAAGCAATTATCCAATCAAATTTTTCAAAGGGAAGTTGTAAATTTAATCCCAAAAGAATTGAGCTCATAATAACCCCAAACATTCCAGCAACTAAAAAAAGAGAAATTTCTGCTTTCATTTTTGGCAGTTCCACTAAAATATGATTTGTTATTTCTCTTATAGCTTTTTTTATACTTTTTTTAATGGGCAAAATTATCAATGCTAGAAAAAATGAAAATAGAGATATTAATATAATAACTTTGATATGAGGGAAAAAATAGTTTGTTAATAACACTAAAAAAGCAAGAGAGAAAGGTAAATACAAACTACTAAAAGAGATAGGATAACCTTCAAACTCATTTATTATATTTTTTTTATCATTTTTTACTTCAAAATAGGTAATTAAAAATCCAATAAAAGCTAAAACTATTCCATTTAATAAAATTATAGAAGTATTTAATTTTGGCATATATACAACTGCTGCTGCAAATGCTACAAAAAAAGGTGACCAATAAGCATCATTTGCAAAAGAGCGAGTAAGTAAAATAATTTGAGTATTAGTTAAAAAATTCTTTTTATACATTTTATCAGCTATCAAAATAAGTGCAGAAAGATTTATAACTGATGCAAATAAATGAACACCAAAGTAAGTTTTTACAAATGACTTTATACCTTTTGGTGGCACTTCATCTAAACTTATATTATTAGGAGTTGCAACTAATCTTAAAAAACCAACACCTATTAATAGTGTGATTAGGTATTGATTTACTGTAAAAATATTGTAATAATTTATTTTAAAGGAATTAAATAAAGATATTGCAAAAAAGATAAAACTCAAGGATAATAAAACTAATAAAAGTTTTTTCTTTTGTAATGTAATAAAAAATATAACAAAAGAAATCCAAGCACATAAACCAGAAATAATTAATAAATCTTTATAAAAAAAATATGAATATATACTCAAAATAAAAGATAAAAAAATCAAAATCCCAGAAATATATGAGCTATACATATCTATACAATCAAAAAATAAAGAACAATTGGAATTACAACTAAACTAAATATATTTCCAACTGCCACTATTGAAGCTACTGTTCCTGAATCATGTCCATATTTTTCAGCCATCAGTGAATTTACAACAGCAGGTGGCATGGAACCAAAAAGTATTAATAAACTTTTTTGTATTGAAGTATAATCAAAAATCCATATTGCAAACAATGCCATTAGAATTCCAGAAAGTGGACATAAAATCGCTCCAATTATTCCTATTTTTAAATGGGAAAATTTTATATTAGATAATCTAACTCCCAATGAAAATAAAATTAATGGTATTGATACTTGAGATAACATTAGTAAAGGTTCTTGAAAAAGTTGGGGTAAATGAAAGTTAAAATAATTGAAAAATAGTCCAATAATTGTCCCTAAGATAACTGGATTTTTAAATAAATTAATAAGTCGAACTTCTCCACCATACATTACAATTGCTATAGTAAATTGTCCAATAATTTGAACTATTGACAAAGCTATAAATAAAGCCATAGCTTCTTCTCCAAAGGCAAACAAGGCCAAAGGTAAACCTAAATTTATTGAATTATTAAACATCATTGAAGGTAAAAAAGTTCTTGGATTTACCTTTAAAAATTTTGCAAAAGGATATAAAATTAGACCTGAACCTAAAACTACAATAACTGCACCAAAAGAAAAACTTGTCAAAGTAGTGATTGAAGGTAGTTTTTCACTAATTGCATAAAAAACTAAAATAGGAATAAATACATCTAGATTTATTTTATTTGGTATATCCATGCTAACTTTTTCTTTTTTAGCATAAAAATATCCCAAAAGAGCGATTATTAATACAGGAAATATAATCTCAAGAATTTTAAGTATCATTTCTAAAATTCCTCAAATTATTTTTTATAATAGGTATATTCTAATAGCGTAGAGATTGTTCTTGTATATGGTGCATCTAAACCTAAAGCTTCACAATTTTCTATTACTACATTGCAAATTTCATCTAATTCTAATTCTCTATTATTTTCAACATCAACTAACATAGAAGGTTTTATTGAATCAAAATTTGTAATCAATTCATACATATCATCTACCTCTTTTTTAGAAATTTTTATTCCTTTATTTGAAGCTGCAATTGCTGTTTCATTCATTAAGCCATAGACAATTTTTGATAACTTTTCATGGTGCATTATAATACCTGTCTCTTTTTTTAAGAATGCACATATTGCATTTACTCCATTATTGATTATCAATTTTTTCCAAAGTTCTAAGTTTATATTTTCAGATATTTGTGTTGGGATTTTTGCATCATTAAAAATGTTTTTAATCTCTTCTAGAAAAGAACTATTTTCAACTGTTTTTTCTAAACTCCCAAGAATTGTTTCAGCAGTTCCTGTTGCATTTATTACGGCAGGACTTACAATGTGGGCACCTATTTTTCTTGTAAGTCCTGCTATTATGTATTTTTTATTCAAAACTAAGGAAAGGATTTCCTCATTATCTACTCCATTTTGTAAAGAGATAACATAAGGAATCTTTTTTTCATTACCGAACCACATCTGCAAATGTTTTGATAATGTTCCAGTTGAAGTTGATTTTGTGGTTAATAGAACAACCTGAAAGGAATGAGCATTAAGTTTCTTGATTTCATCAATTGAGTAGGAGATGATTTTTTTAGAAAAACAAAATTCTGGGTGCTGCAACTTCAACTGATTGTGCTGTAAAGCCTCTAAATGCTTTCCTCTTGCAACAAAAATTACATCATGTCCTGCATTGATTAATCTTGCGCCAAAATAAGAGCCTATACCACCAGCACCCAGAATTAAAAATCTCATTTTCTACCTTTTCTTATTTCTCACTAAAGAAATTTAATAATAGATTGTTAAATCTATCTTTATGTTCAATTTGCGTCCAGTGTCCACACTGACCAAAAATATGTAATTGAGATTTTAAGATAAGTTGGTTTAATCTAATAGAGTTTTGAACAGGAATAACCTTATCTTCTCTTCCATGAATAATTAAAACTTCTTTATCTATTTTTTTTATATCATTTTCACAACTTTCCATTGAATCAACACCATTTTGTCTAGGAGCTGGAAACATAGAAGAAAAAGATTCTTGGAAACCTGGTCTTATACTTGCTTCATATCTCATTTTTGCTAAATCATCTGTTACAATACTTCTATCATAGGCAAAAATATCAAGTAACTCTTTCATGTTTTTTATACTTGGAGTATATCCCCATGCCTTATCTAAACCATAAGTTAAATCAAAATAAACACCAACAGCACCCATTAAAACAACTTTATTAAATCTATTTGGGTATTTAATAGTTAAAGCTAAGGCTAAAGCACCACCAAATGAATTACCAACTAAATTTGTTTTTTCAATTCCTAAAGCATCCATTAAATCAATAGTTTGTTGAACCCATGTATCCATATTATAAGTGATTCCCTCTGGTCTATCTGTATAACCAAAACCAACCATATCAGGAGCAATTACTCTAAATTTCTCTGCAAGAATAGGCATTGAACCTCTCCAATTTGCATAAGCTGAAACACCAGGCCCTGAACCATGGATAAACATGATTGTTTCACCCTCACCTAAATCATGATAGTTTGTATTAAAACTTCCTGTTTTTATACTTTTTGCTATTTCTGGATTTGACATTTTTTCTCCTTTATCTTTTATTTAAATTGAACTCTTTGGCCAAAAGTTCATAAGATTTAATTCTATCTTCAAATGAGTATGTTACATTTACAATAATAACCTCATCTACACCATACTCAATTGCTAGTTTTTCTATTTTTTCTCTACACTCTTTGGGCGTTCCTAAAATCATGGAATCTAAGGTTTCATGATAATATGCTTTATCTTCAAAGCTTAAATTTTCATATAATTTTTTTACCTCATTTGGAGAGTGTAAACCATCTCGTGTTGGGTGTCTAAAAGCTTGAACTTTCCAATAGGTATGAGAACTTGCTATTTCTTGTGCTTTTTCTTTTGAATCTGCACAAATACACGCAAGAGCCAACATAGCTTTTGGTTTTTTAAAATTTTTAGAAGCAATAAAATTATTTTTATAATACTTCATAATCTGCGTTGGTCTATCATGTGTTCCAATAAATAATGCTAAACAAAAACCTGTACCTAATTTTCCTGCTAACTTACTACTACCATCACTTGAACCCAAGAGATAAACAGGTGTTGAATCCACATCTTTTGGTGATAAATTTACACCATAAAAATAGTCATTTTTAGGAACTTTATTATCCAAATAATTTATTAAATCATTAGCTTTATTTGCATAGTCACCATTATTTGCATTATGTAAAGCTCGTGCTGCTAAAAAATTAGCCCCACTTGCTCGCCCTATTCCCAAATCAATTCGCTTGTCATGCAAGGCACTTAAAGTATTAAAAGTTTCTGCAACTTTAAATGCACTATAGTGATTTAGCATAACTCCACCACTTCCAACTCTTATGTTTTTTGTAGCATTAGCAACAGAGCTAACCATAATTTCAGGAGATGAACTTGCGTATCCAGGAGTATCATGATGTTCAGCACACCAATATCTATAATAACCCAACTCCTCACACTTAATTGCAAGTTTAATGGTATCAAATAGACCTTCTTTTGCTTCTTTACCATCATGAATTGGAGATTGGTCAAGAACACTTAATTTTAAAGATGCCATAGAAAAGTTTATTTCCCCATCTTTTTGACACTTTGACCAGCAATTCCAAAGTGTTGTTTTGGCATTTCATTTATAATAACTCTTACACTTGCAAGTGGTGCATCTAAAGCTTCATGAATAGCTTGAGAAACTTTTACTATAAGTTCCTCTTTTTGCTCATCAGTTCTTCCCTCAATAATATTTATTGTAGCTATTGGCATAATATATTCCTTAAAAATGTCCCATTTTTAAGGGACCAAATTATTTTATGTCTACTTTTTAACAATGGAAATAAATTCCATTTAAAAGTAGCCAGAATTTATTCTCTCTTCGAGAAAACTCTAAAGAGAACAACGAGTTGTCCTTAAAAATATCTCTATTTTTATACAAATTTCATTGATAATGTTCCTAAATCTTGGAACTTAACAGTTACATTATCACCTTTTTTTACACCCACAGCAGCTGTTATTGCACCTGAAAGAATATATGTTCCAGCTTTTAAGATTTCTCCTCGTTCGCTCATCATATTTGCAAGCATTGCAATAGAAGTAGCAGGATGTCCTAAAACAGCAGCACCAGCTCCAAGTTGTACTATTTCTCCATTTATTTCCATAACAACACCAAGTGTTTTAAGGTCTAAATCTTTAATATCTCTCATTCTTCCACCAGTTACATATCGTGAAGATGAAGAGTTATCAGCTATTACAGATTTTAAATCAAATTTAAAATCTTTATATCTTGAGTCAATTACTTCAACAGCTGGCATTACAAAATCAGTAGCTGCTAGAACATCACCAATATGACATCCTGGACCACTTAAATCATCTTTTAAAACAAAAGCTATTTCTGCTTCAACTTTTGGATGAATTAACTCATCAATTTTAATGCAAGCTCCATCACCATAGGCAAAATAATCAGCTAAATATCCATAACATGGATTTGGAACACCCATTTGTTTCATTTTAGCTTGACTAGTTAGACCCATTTTCATACCAACTATTTTATGACCTCTTGCTTCTTTTGCTCGTCTTGCTGTCCATTGAATATCATAAGCATCTTCATAAGTTATTTCTGGATAATCATCAGTAATTTTTGTAATCTCTTGTGCATTTAGCTCAGCATCTTCACAATATTTTGCTAATTTTTCTATTGTTTGTCTATCTAGTGCCATTATATTAATCCTTTTGCTTTTGCCATTTCCATAGCGCAGTCATCAATCATATCTTCTTGACCACCTATCATTCCTCTTCTACCTAACTCAACTAAAAGTGTTCTTGCATCAATTCCATATTTTGCTTCTGCTCTACGTGCAAATAATAAAAATGAAGAATAAACACCTGCATATCCTAAAGTTAAAGAGTCTCTTGAAATTCTTGTTGGTCTACCCATAATAGGAAGTGCAATATCTTCAGCTGCATCTTCAATTTTGTCTAAATCAATTCCAGTTTCAACACCCATTCTATTACAAACCGCTACTAAAACTTCAGTTGCAGTATTTCCAGAACCTGCTCCAAATCCAGCTAAACTAGCATCAATTCTTGTAGCTCCAGCTTCAATAGCTGCAAGTGAATTTGCAACACCCATTGACATATTATTATGACCATGGAATCCTAATTCAATATCATTTCCAAACTCTTTTTTCAAAGCTGCAATTCTTGAACTTACCATATCAGGAAGTAAATATCCAGCAGAATCAGTTGCATAAATACAATTAGCTCCATAAGAAACCATTTTTCTAGCTTCTTCAACTAATCTTTTTTCATCAACCATATGAGCCATCATTAAAAATCCAACAGTATCAAGTTTCATTCCAACTGCTGCTTTTATATGTTGAGCTGAACAATCAGCCTCTGTACAATGAGTTGCAACTCTTACTGTTGTAATTCCATGTTCAACTGCTCTTTGTAAATCTTTTACTATTCCAATTCCAGGTAATAATAAAGCAGAGATTTTCGCTTTTTTCATATTTGGAACAACTGCGTCTAACCACTCTTCATTTGTATGTAATCCATAACCATAATTTAAAGATGAACCACCAAGTCCATCACCATGAGTTACTTCAATCATAGGAACACCAGCTTCATCCATAGCAGTTGACATTGCAGTCATTTGTTCTAGTGTAAATTGATGTCTAATAGAGTGCATTCCATCTCTTAAAGACATATCATGAATTGTAATTTTTTTACCTCTTAAATCCATCTTATGCTCCTTTAATCTTATATGCCATTTGCTCAGCAATATTTACTGCTGCTGCTGTGATAATGTCTAAATTACCAGCGTATTTTGGTAAATAGTCACCAAGTCCTTCAATTTCTAACCAAATAGAAATCTTTTTTCCATCAAAAACTGGTCCATTTTTAAGTGTATATCCAGGGATAATTTTTTGCATTTTTTCAACCATTTCATGAATAGATTTAGTAATTGCTTTTTCATCTGGTTCATCTGTTGTTAAACAATGGATTGTATCTCTCATCATCAAAGGTGGCTCTGCTGGATTTAAAATAATAATTGCTTTACCTTTTTTTGCTCCACCAACAACTTCAATACCTAATTTTGTAGTTTCTGTAAACTCATCAATATTAGCTCTTGTTCCTGGACCTGCAGATTTTGAAGCAGCAGTTGCAATAATTTCAGCATATTCAACTTCTTGAACAGATGAAACAGCAGCTATCATAGGAATTGTTGCTTGTCCTCCACAAGTTACCATATTTACATTTTGAGTATTTTGTTCTAATAATTCTTTCATATTCACAGCA
>JBBRXF010000058.1:0-13708 GCA_038248665.1 Campylobacterales bacterium
GTTTTATTAGGACTTAATGGTGCTGGAAAATCTACACTTTTTTCTTTGGTTACAAGATTATTAAATCTTCAAAGTGGAGAGATTTTTATAAATGGTTTTTCAATTCAAGACTATTCACATGCACTAAAAGATATAGGAATAGTTTTTCAAGAACCAACTTTAGATTTGGATTTAACAGTAAAACAAAATCTATATTATTATGGTTCATTAAAAGGTTTAGGTTTTAAAGAGACAATACTCTCTATAAATGATGAAATAGAAAAACTTGAACTCTCAGATGTTATGGATACAACTGTGCGAAATCTAAATGGTGGACACAGACGAAGAGTTGAAATTTTAAGAGCTTTGATAAACAAACCAAAACTTCTTTTACTTGATGAAGCTACAGTTGGACTTGATTTAAAAAGTAGATTTGATATTTTGGCTTACGTAAGAGATTTGGTTCAAACAAAAAATATATCAGTTTTATGGATTACTCACCTTTTTGATGAGGTAATTTTAGAAGATAATTTATCTATTATAAAAGCTGGACAAATCATAGATAGTGGAATAGTAAAAGATATTGTTGCAAAATATGAAAAAGAAAATTTAGTTGATACTTTCAACTTTTTAGTAAGGTAGAAAATGAAAAAATATATATCTTGTATGAAAGGAATTATCTACAAAGAGTTAATAAGATTTTTAAAACAAAAAAGTAGATTTTTCTCAGCACTTGTACGACCACTTTTATGGCTTTTTATTTTTTCTGTTGGATTTAAAACAGCTCTTGGACTTGCAATCATTCCACCTTATGAAACTTATATTACTTATGAAACATATATAGTTCCAGGACTTGTGGGAATGGTTTTACTTTTTAATGGAATGCAAAGCTCACTAACTATGATATTTGACCGAGAAATGGGAAGTATGAAAATACTTTTAACTTCATATATAAATAGAAACTATTTGCTATTTTGTAAAATGTTTGCAACGGCAATTGTTTCAACACTTCAAGCTATTACATTTTTAATTATTGCAAAACTCTATGGAGTTGAGATTTCTTATGTAGCAATTATTATTACAATTCCAATAATCATAGTTTCCTCAATAATATTAAATGCTTTTGCTTTGTTTATTTCATCTGTAATAAAACAACTTGAAAACTTTGCAACGGTTATGAATTTTGTGATTTTCCCAATGTTTTTTCTAAGTAGCGCCCTTTATCCACTTTGGAAAGTAAAAGACTCATCACTTTTGTTATTTAATATTTCATCTTTTAATCCATTTACATATATTGTAGAGGCTATTAGATTCTCTTTATATATGAAATTTGATTTAGAATTGTTCATAATTTTAGGAATTTCTTTTGTAATTAGCCTAATAATGGCCTTTGTTGGGTTTAAATCTAAGAAAATAAATCATAGCTAAACTTAGGCTATATTTGTTATGTATACTTTCAATAAGACAAATTTTTAGTTTGTTGCGACAAAAATTAAGGAGAGAAAATGATTAAAAAAAAGCTACTAACTAGTGCCGCTGCCGTTACACTTTGTGCCCTAATTAGCGCTCAAGCAAATAGTAACACAAATAAAGTTACAGAACCATCATACAATCCAGTTACATATACTGAAATTGCAAATGATGCAAAAAGTACAAATGACGTTTTAACTTATGGTATGGGTCAACAAGGACAAAGATATTCTACTTTAGAACAAGTTAACAAAAAAACTATTAAAGATTTAGTTCCTGTATGGAATTTTTCTTTTGGTGGTGAAAAACAAAGAGGACAAGAGTCTCAACCAATCGTTAAAGATGGTGTAATGTATGTTACAGCTTCTTACTCAAGAATTTTTGCTATTAACATAGCAACAGGTGAAGAGATTTGGCAATATGATTCACAACTTCCAGATGCAATTTTACCATGTTGTGACGTTATCAACAGAGGTGCTGCAATTTATGATAATTTAATTATTTTTGGAACACTTGATGCTAAATTAGTTGCACTTGATAGAAAAACTGGAAAAGTAGTTTGGAAACAAAAAATTGCAGATTATAAAGATGGCTATTCTATAACTGCTGCGCCACAAATTGTTAATGACAAAGTTATCACAGGTGTTGCTGGTGGTGAGTTTGGTATTGTTGGAAAAGTAGAAGCTAGAGATCCAAAAACTGGAGAAGTAGTTTGGACAAGACCTACAGTTGAAGGTCACATGGGTTACTTAAATGGAAAAGAAAACGGAATCACTGGTGGTGAAGCTGGAAAAACTTGGCCAGGTGATACATGGAAAACTGGTGGAGCATCAACATGGCTTGGTGGAACTTATGACCCTGATACAAACTTAATTTTCATGGGAACTGGAAATCCTGCTCCTTGGAATTCACATTTAAGACCAGGTGATAACTTATATTCATCTTCTAGACTTGCAATTAATCCAGAAACTGGAAAAATTGTTTGGAGCTTCCAATCAACTCCACATGATGGATGGGATTTTGATGGTGTTAATGAGTTAATTTCATTTGATTATAAAGATAAAGATGGAAAAACTGTAAAAGCAGCAGCAACAGCAGATAGAAATGGATTCTTCTATGTATTAAATAGAGAAAATGGTAAATTTATTACTGCAAGTCCATTTGTTTCAAACATTACTTGGGCTAAAGGTATAGATAAAGATGGTAGACCAATTTATGTTGATGAAAATAGACCAGGAAATCCAGGAGCTGAAAGTAAAGGTTCTTCTGTATTCTCAGTACCTGCATTCTTAGGTGCAAAAAACTGGATGCCAATGGCTTATTCACAAAAAACTAAAAATTTCTATGTTCCATCAAATGAGTGGGGAATGGATATTTGGAATCAACCAATTGATTATAAAAAAGGTGCAGCTTATTTAGGTGCTGGATTTACAATCAAACCAATTTTTGAAGACCACATTGGTTCTTTAAAAGCAATCGAGCCATTAACTGGAAAAGTTAAATGGGAATATAAAAACCCTGCACCATTATGGGGAGGAGTTTTAGCAACTGCTGGTGGACTTGTAATTACAGGAACTCCTGAAGGTAAATTATTAGCATTTGATGATGAAACTGGTGAAATTTTATATTCATTCCAAGTTGGTTCTGGAATCGTGGGATCTCCAATTACTTGGGAAGAAAATGGTGAGCAATATATCGCAATCGTATCTGGTTGGGGTGGAGCTGTTCCTTTATGGGGTGGTGAAGTTGCAAAACAAATCAAAAACATCAACCAAGGTGGAACTGTTCACGTATTTAAATTACATAAATCAAAATAGATTTATGTAAATCTTTTGAAAGGAGGACCAATATTATGAAATGGGAAAAACCAATGTTCGTAGACAATAGATTTGGATTTGAAGTTACAATGTACATTTGTCATGAGTAATAGTAAGTCTTAGTCAAATTTAATTTTAGTTAGTTTTAGTTTTTGTAAATCAAGGGGAAACTCTTGATTTACATTTTACTAATTGAGTTTATTTTTATAAGTTCAATTAGTAAAATGAAGGATAGTTTATGAGAATAGAAGTATTAGGTTCAAGCGCTGGAGGAGGACTTCCTCAGTTTAATTGTAATTGCCATAACTGTAAAGGTTATAGAGAAGGAAAAACTACAATTAAAAGAAGAACACAAAGTTCAATAACTATTAGTGAAGATGGACAAAATTGGGTTTTATTTAATACTTCACCTGATATTTTAGAGCAAATTCATAATTCACCATTTTTACATCCACAACAAAGACGTGAGACAAAAATAAAAGCAATCATTTTTATTGATGCTCAAATTGACCATACAACTGGACTTTTGATGTTAAGAGAAGGTTGTCCTCATCCTGTTTATTGTACAAAAGAGGTTCATGAAGAACTTAATACTTCTTTTCCTTTGTTTAAAATGCTTGAACATTGGGATGGTGGTGGAACTATTTATAATGAGATAGTTTTAAATAAAGCTTTTGAAATTCCAGTTATGCCAAACCATGAGTTTTATGCAATGCCTTTAATTTCAAATGCCCCACCATACTCTAAATATAGAGATAAACCAAGGGATGGAGATAATATTGGAGTTGTTGTTGTAAACAAAAAAACTGGAAAAAGACTTTTTTATCTTCCAGGCTTAGGAGTTGTTCAACAACATATTATCGATGAAATGGCAAAAGCTGATGTTTTATTAGTTGATGGAACTGTTTGGACAAATGATGAAATGATAAAAAATGGTTTTTCAACAAAACTTGGAACTGATATGGGACATTTACCTTTAAGTGATAAAGGTGGCTTGATTGAAATTCTAGACAAATTGGAAAAACCAAGAAAGATATTAATACACATAAATAATACAAATCCTATCTTAGATGAGGCAACACCTGAATATAAAGAACTTATATCCCATGGTATTGAAATATCTTATGATGGCATGAGTATAGAAATTTAATTTAATAGTAGGAGAAAAAAATGACTGAGCTTTTAAGTAAAGAGGACTTTGAAAAAAAATTAAGAGATATGGGAAGAATGTATCACATTCACCATCCATTTCATATTAGAATGTACAAAGGGGAATGTACAAAAGAGGAGATTCAAGGTTGGGTTGCAAATAGATTTTATTATCAATGTATGATTCCTATAAAAGATGCCGCGATTATGTCAAATTGTGATAGTTTACCTGATAGAAGAAAATGGATTGATAGAATTACTGACCATGATAGTGTTGGTGGTGGAATTGAAGCTTGGTTAGAGTTAGGTGAAGCAGTTGGTCTTAAAAAAGAGGATTTGATTTCTCATAAATTTTTATTACCATCAGTAAGATTTGCTGTTGATGCTTATGTAAATTTCGCACGTCAGCGACCTTGGAAAGAGGCTGCAATGTCATCTTTAACAGAGATGTTTGCCCCTGAAATTCATCAACAAAGATTAAATACTTGGCCAGATAATTATCCTTGGATTGAACAAAAAGGTTTAAGATATTTTCAAAAAAGATTAAGTGAAGCAAGACGAGATGTTCAACACGGTCTTGCAATCACACTTGAAGAGTTTAATACACCAGAACTTCAAGCAAAAGCAGAAACAATTTTGCAGTTTAAATTAGATATATTATGGACAATTTGTGATGCTTTATATTTAGCATACGAATTAAAAAGACCACCATATTTTAATTGCAAGTAATAAAATGAAAAAAATAAAACTAAATCCAAATTTCCAGTTTCAATGGGAAGAAAAACAAAACTGTTATGTATTGTTATATCCAGAGGGAATGGTTCAATTAAATCAAAGTGCAGGAGAAATCCTGAATCTTTGTGATGGAAATAATAATGTAGAAGATATAAATAAAATCTTGTGCAAAAAGTTTGAAATAGAAGATTTAACGCAAGATATAAATGCTTTTTTAGAAGAAGCACAAAATAGAAATTGGATAAGTTATGAATAATGAAATAAAACCACCTTTATGGATTCTTTTGGAGTTAACTCACAAATGTCCATTGGAATGTGCCTACTGTTATAACCAATTAGATTTTGCAAAAACAAAAGATGCTATGAGCAAAGAAGATTGGTTTAGAGTTATGGAACAAGCACGAGAAATGGGAGCTGTTCAGCTTGGAATCTCAGGTGGTGAACCTTTATTAAATAAAGATGTTGTGGAAATTGTAAAAAAAGCAAATGATTTAAAATTCTATACAAACCTAATAACTTCAGGTGTTGGAGCTCCAAAAGGTGTGGTTGCAAAACTAAAAGAAGCAGGACTAAAAACTGTACAGCTTGGAGTTCAATCACACGATAAAAATACTATGACTTTAATTACAAACAATAAAAGTGCCTATGATGAAAAAATAGCTTTTGCAAAAGAAGTAAAAGATGCAGGTCTTCAACTTATTGTAAATACTTGTATAACTAGACAAAATATTCATCAAGTTGGAGAAATAATTGAGTTTGCAGAAAGTTTAGGGGCAAATTATCTAGAGATTGCAAATATTCAATATTATGGTTGGGCACTAAAAAATGTAAATGCACTTTTACCATCACAAGAGCAAATTAGTGTTGCAAGAGCAGTTACAAATCATTATAGAAATGAAAGAAAAGATATGAAAGTATTTTTTGTAGTTCCTGATTATTTCGCAACACGACCAAAAGCCTGTATGAATGGTTTAGGAACAACATTTTTAACAATAAATCCCGATGGAATAGCACTTCCATGTAATACAGCAAATACTTTACCTTTAGAGTTTCCAAATGTAAAAGAGTTTTCAGTTGAACAAATCTGGAATGAATCAGAATCTTTTAACTATTTTAGAGGTGATAAATGGATGAAAGAACCTTGTCGAACTTGTGATGAAAAAGAGAAAGATTTTGGAGGATGCCGATGTCAAGCCTACGCATTAACGGGTGATATGAATGCCACTGATCCTGTTTGTATAAAATCTCCAAATCATGGAATCATAAATAAAAAAATAGAAGATAGCGTAATTCATGGAGATGATAAAATCATTTATCGAAATAGATTGAATTCTTTGACTTTTAGTAATTAAAATTTAATAAAAAGATGAAAGACCTTATTCAGGTCTTTCAATCATATATCCACTTCCTCTAATATTTTTAATAAAATCTTCCCTTAAAACTGTTTTTACTCTATTAACTTCAGCCCTGATTGTTGCATTATCAATATAATCATCATTCCAAACATAGGTTCTAAACATATCATATTGAACTACTAAACTTCTGTTTAAGGCAAGAAGTTCGATTATTTGGAGTTGTCTTTTTGGTAAAATATGAGGTTCATTGTTATATAAAAGAGTCATATTCTCAGAGTCAAAACTATAATGTTTTGATAATCTTTTATGTCTTTGAGGAACTATTCTTGTTTTTAAAATTTTATTAATTCGTAAAGTTAACTCTTTTAGATGAAATGGTTTTTTCAAATAATCAAAACATCCCAAATCAAAAGCTCTTGAAATCTCTTCAATATCAATAAGTGCAGAAATATAAATAGTTGGAACCATTCTTTTTTGTTCATGTAGTTTTTCTAAAATAGTAAAACCATCAATATCAGGAAGATTTATATCTAAAATCAATAAATCAAATTTCTCTTTTTCTAAAATTGCTAATGATTCCATTCCTGTTTTCGCACTTATTATCAAATGTCCAGTTGATGCTATATATTCTGTAATCATCTCATTTAACATAATGTCATCTTCAACTAATAAGATTTTCATAATACTCCTTTAAAAGTGTAAGTGAATGAAGCCCAATTTTCACCAGATTCTAGTTTTATTCCAACATTTTCTTCACTACAGATTCTTTTTACTAAATTTAATCCAAGTCCAAAACCTTCTTTTGAAACTTCTTCTCTATAATACTCTTCAAATATTTTTTGAGGATCTAAAATTTGAGCTGAACGACTCTCAATTATAAAATCACAATCACCCTTTGAAACCCTAAGAATTACATATATTGTCTCATTTGGTAAAGTATATTTAATAGCATTTGTTAGATTATTATCAACAATTCTTTGCAGTTTTATCTCATTAAAATTTAAAATAACTTCATCAAAGTTGCAAATAAATTCGAATTTTGATTTAAATTTTATAGCTGTTTGGGTATAAAAATCAATTCTACTTCTCATGAAGTCTTTAAAATTTATTTTATGAGTTGCTTGATTTACTTGATCTTTTTTTACAAGATAACTTAAATCATCATATATACCAAAGATATTTTTCATGGCTATTTCAATATTTGTTAAATATTTATTTTTTCCAAATTGAATCTCAAACATATCTATATTTCCCATTATAATTGACAAAGGAGTATTTGTTTCATGGATTGCATATTTTAAAAATTGTTTTTGAGAAGCTATTAGATTTTGTGCATAAGTATTTCCAATCTCTAACTCTTTAGATTGTTTATTATAATCTTGGGCTGATTGTTGAATCAAATGAGTAAGAGCTTGTAAACTTCTTGCATGATCACTAAGTGCTGTATCTTGTAACTCTTTATCATTATTTTCATCTTCATTTTCAATCTCTTTTTCACTAAGAGCAAGAACTGTTAGAGTTTGATTTAATAGTTCATTATGGTCATAGTGATGGTAAAATTCCCCATAAGTAAAAAATCCAGCAGTTGTTGCAATTTGTGAAAATGGACTAATCTCAATATCTATTAAATTTGGCATATATCTTCGTCTTGCCATACAAGCGTAAATAAAAAATGATTCAGTGTTTTTTATTTTACACTTATTAAATAGAGATTTCAAAGGATTATTCATCATTAATTCAACATTACCAAAACCTAATTTTACAATATCACCTTTGTGCAAATTCCCTGCAAAACTCAAACTTCCATCCTCATGTTTTGCAATAACTGCACGTGCTAGTGGAATATTGTTTTTTTGAACAATTAATGGAAACTCAATTCCCGTTGCTGGAAGCGATTTAGCAACATACGTTCCTAAATATTTTTCATAAAAATCAAGAGGAGTTAATCCAGCAATTTTATAGACTCTATTTCCTTCAACTTCTTCAATTTCATGTTCTATTCCAATTGGCGACCAGTTAAAGTTGTAGGCATTACATACTTTTAAATCATCTGAGTTAAAAGAAACTCCAACAGAACCCCTTGTTAATATATTCTTTTGTGATGAGATAAAAGTTTGTGTAAAGTGAGCATTATCTCCCGCCATTCCACCTGAAACTAAAACTTTATTATTAATAGATGCAATACCATTTAAAAACTCTTCACCATTTGTTGTTTCTCCATCAGTAAAGGTTAATAGTAGTTTTGTATTGTGCTAATAAAACTCCATTTTTAAAAGAGTCCTCTTCATCAATATGAATTGTTTTTAATGTAGTCTTTTCAAAAGTAGAGATAGATATTATTGTTTTAAGTGTAGTAATTTCCGCATTGTTTATCTCTCCATCTGTAGAAGAACCAATACAAATAGCATGTGGTAATTGTTCTGTAAGAGTATTGAGTATTTCTTCTAGAATATTCTTTTTATCTCCACAAAATATTTGAACTAATACATTTTTTTCATTCTTAAATAATGAAAAATCTATCAACTCATCTAATGGTTTGTTATTTAGTGTGTAATTATATGTTTTCATAAAAAAATTGTAGCAGATATTTTTAAAAATTCAAAGAAAAAAAATCATTATAAAGCTCGAAAATACGGTATTTTGTAACAAATCTTATCACCGCTATACTCATGCTATACTATAGCTTTATTCACGCTATACTTCTCATGTAGAATTTCACTAAGAGAAAAGATAAGTTAATAAAAATAACGACTTTTTCCAAAAAACAAATAAACAAAAAGGGTATAAAATGATCTATAGTAAACCAACATATAAACCTCAATATGAGAACTTCATTGGTGGAGAATGGTTAGCTCCAATTAGTGGTGAGTATTTTGATAATATTTCTCCTGTTGATGGTGAAGTTTTAACAAAAATTCCAAGATCAAATGAAAAAGATTGTGAAGCTGCTATTTTAGCTGCTGATAAAGCATTCCAATCATTTAAACATACTTCAGTTCTTGAAAGAAGTACTTTATTGAATAGAATTGCAGATGCAATTGAAGCAAACTTAGAAAATATTGCAATTGCTGAAACTTTAGATAATGGAAAAACTGTAAGAGAAACATTAGCAGCTGACGTTCCTTTAGTAGTTGATCATTTTAGATATTTTGCATCTGTAATTAGAGCAGAATCAGGAACAGTTTCAGATTTAGATGAAAATACAATTTCTCAAGAAATTCATGAACCATATGGTGTTGTTGCTCAAATTATTCCTTGGAATTTCCCATTATTAATGGCTGCTTGGAAATTAGCTCCTGCATTAGCTGCTGGAAACTGTGTTGTAATGAAACCAGCAAGTGCAACTCCAATGTCAATTTTAATTTTAATGGAAACAATTCAATCAGTATTACCAGCAGGTGTTATTAATATTATTAATGGTGCAGGTGGAAAAATTGGTAAATATTTATCTACACATGAATTAGTTAAAAAAGTTGGATTCACAGGTGAAACTACAACTGGTCAATTAATTATGCAATATGCAACTGAAAATATTATTCCTTCAACTTTAGAACTTGGTGGAAAATCACCAAATATCTTCTTAGAATCAATCATGGACGCGGATGATGAATTCTTTGATAAAGCAATTGAAGGTTTAGTATTATTTGCATTTAACTCAGGAGAAGTTTGTACTTGTCCATCAAGAGCATTAATTCAAGAGTCAATTTATGAGCCATTTATGGCAAGAGTTCTTGAAAGAGTAAAAGCTATTAAATTAGGAAATCCATTAGATACTGAAAATATGATGGGTGCTCAATGTTCTTTAAATCAAAAAGAAAAAATTATGGAATACATCAAAATAGGTAAAGAAGAGGGTGCTGAATTATTAATTGGTGGAGATGTTTACCAATCAGAAACTAATCCAAATGGTTTCTATATTCAACCAACATTATTTAAAGGTCATAACAAAATGAGAATTTTCCAAGAAGAAATT
Source organism: Campylobacterales bacterium (assembly GCA_038248665.1). Lineage (GTDB taxonomy): Bacteria > Campylobacterota > Campylobacteria > Campylobacterales > Arcobacteraceae > Aliarcobacter. The sequence continues at coordinate 10,479 of JBBRXF010000058.1, forward strand.
TTTGGACCAGTTCTTGCTGTTACAACTTTTAAAGATGAAGATGAAGCATTATCAATTGCAAATGATACAATTTATGGTTTAGGTTCAGGTGTTTGGTCAAGAGATGCTCATCAATTACATAAATTCTCAAGAGGAATTGAAGCAGGAAGAGTTTGGGTAAATTGTTACCACTTATATCCATCTCATGCATCATTTGGTGGATACAAAAAATCAGGAATCGGTAGAGAAACTCACATGATGATGTTAAACTCTTATAGACATACAAAAAATATTTTAACTTCTTACAGTAAAAATAAATTAGGTTTCTTTTAGGATTTAATTTTAAAAGAAAAATACAAAACCCATAGAAAGTTCTCCTCTATGGGTTTTTTGCGTTGTGTAAAGGATATAAAATGTCAACACAAAGAGTAGATGTAACACCAGCTGCTGTTGAGGTTATTGAAAAATTAAAAGAGTTACATGGTGAATTGGTTTTTAACCAAAGTGGTGGTTGTTGTGATGGAACAGCGCCTATGTGTTATGAAAAAGGTGATTTTCATGTTCCTAGTCATAATGTAAAAATGGGTGAAATCTGTGGTTGTGAATTTTTTATAGATAAAGATCAATTTGAATATTTTAAACACTCATTTATTACAATAGATGTAAGAGTTGAAAAAGCTGCTTTTGGGAATTCATTTTCCCTAGAGATAGATTTAGGTTATCAGTTTATTACAAAATCAAGAATTTTTACCGATGATGAATATAGACAGTTATTAGAAGAAGAAAAATTACAATAAAAAAAAGGGGAAAGAGTTAAACTCTTTCCCCTTTTTAAATAGTAAAGCTAAAATTATAAAGCTGTTACGTTTTCTGCTTGAAGACCTTTTTCACCTTGACCAACTTCAAAAGTAACTTTTTGACCGTCATTTAATGAAACTCTTCCATAACCAGAATTGTTGATGTTTCTGTAATGTACGAATACATCTTTACCACCATTTTCTTGCTCGATAAAACCATAACCTTTTTCGCTATTAAACCATTTAACTGTTCCGTTTACTAATGTTGCCATTGTAACCCCTTTTTTTTTAAAATATACTTCATTTCTAAAGCGTTGAAAATATAAAATCGAGAATTCTTTAGATTGAGTGTGTACTTAAAACTAGCGTTACAAGAAAAACATAAACTATAGATGAACCCTAAACCATCTTTCAATACAGATATTATAGCACAAAAATAAGAAAATATACTTTTTTGTTAGAAATTTGCAATTATTCGTATAATTAGCTACTTTTTTGCCTCTTCATTTGTAACAAGAGCAAGATTTGTAAGGCTATATTTTTGTAATAAATCTAAAACTTTTACTACTCTTTCATATTCTACTTTCTTGTCAATCCTTACTATCACGGCTTTCTCTTTGTTTTTTATAGCTTTTAGATTATCTTCTAAAGAAGCAAAAGATACTTCAATTCCTTTAATTGCCAATTTATCTTGATTTAGTTCAATAAAAATTTGTTCTGCATCAATTTTCATCTCTTTTGCATTTGAAGCAGGTAAATTGAGAACTAATGCTAATTCTTCCTTCTTAAAAACAGAAGAAACAATAAAAAAGATTAAAAGAATAAATACAACATCTATAACAGGCGTTAAATCTAAACCTAAAGATTCTCTTCTTTTCATTTTAGTTTTGCCCAACTAACTCTTTTTTTGCTTTTAATTCTATAGAGTCAATCATTGATATAAAATGATTGTAAGCAATTTGGTGAGGAATTGCAACAATTAAACCAGCAATTGTTGTGATTAAAGCTATTGAAATTCCATTTGAGAAAATTGTAGGATCACCTAAACCATTTTGAGTTATAGCTTCAAATGATTTGTAAACTCCAACTACTGTTCCTAAAAGTCCAAGAAGTGGAGAAATAGTAGCAATATTCTTTATAATTGTTAAACCTGATTCTAATTTTTTAACTTCATATTCAATTTGAGATAAAATTGATGAATTAATTGTTACTTTATTTTTTATTTTACTAATCATTGCATTTTTTCTTGGAAGCGTTAAAAATTTCCATAAAATAATAGTAAACCCAATTATGTTTAATACAATTAATATATAAACAATAATTCCACCCTTATCAATATAACTCATTAAATCCATGTAAACCCCAATTTTTTTTTGTATTGTACAAAATTTTTGTTAAGAGATGGTACAATTTTCCCATGAACTACACAAATTCGCCAATTCAAAAAATCACTTTTAATAATCAAAAATATTTTATAAAAAGAGATGATTTATTGCATAATGATTTTTCAGGAAATAAAGCCAGAAAGTTTTACTACTATTTAATCAATGATTATCCAAATATAAAAAAGATTGTATCTTTTGGTTCTGCCCAATCAAATGCAATGTATTCATTATCTGTTTTATGTAAGATAAAAGCATTAGAGTTTGATTATTATGTTGACCATATTGCTTCTTATTTAAAACAGAATCCTATTGGAAATTATAAGTTTGCCCTTGAAAATGGAATGAATATAATAGAAAAAAGTTTACCAGATTTTTTTGATGAAGAAACTTTGTTTATTAGTGAAGGTGGTGCTGTTGAACAAGCATCTGTTGGAATTGAAGTTTTAGCAAATGAGATTAAATTTTGGGCAGATGAACATGATATTAAAAATCTAAAAATTTTTTTACCAAGTGGCACAGGAACAACTGCTCTTTATTTGCAAAAGTTTCTTCCCTTTGAAGTATTAACTTGTGCTTGTGTTGGAGATGAAGATTATTTAAGAGAACAGTTTTTACAACTTGAAAAAGATAATTTCCCAACAATATTACAAAGAGAAAGAAAATACCATTTTGGGAAACTTTATAAAGAGTTTTATGAAATACACAAAGAACTTTTAAAACAAACAAATATTGAATTTGATTTACTTTATGATAGTTTAGGTTGGATTTGTTTTGAAAAATATGTAAATAATTATAAAAATAGAGATTATACTTTTCTTTATATTCATCAAGGTGGAGTAATCGGAAATATCTCAATGTTAGAGAGATATAAATATAAATATGATAAATAAAATATTTATTTTATTTTTAATAAAAAAAAGATAGTATCCACCCATGTTATCAAAAAAAGAAATAAAACTTATAAAACTTATTAAATATACTCCTATTTTCATCGTTGGAATTGTTTGTTTAATTATTACTATACTTTTGTCAGTTGAAAAAAATATCTCATTAAATAAAGAGTTGGAAA
>JBBRXF010000059.1:0-13605 GCA_038248665.1 Campylobacterales bacterium
AATTAGGAATAATTTATTATAAAAACAACCGCACTAATATCAGATGATAATGGATATAAAAAATATAATCTCTTTGAAATAGCAGAAAATCTTGAATCTATAATCGCCGATGATTATTTAACTTACTCTTCAAAAGATTTCAAAAAAGCTGCCTATTGTGAACTAATGTACAAGAAAAATTTTTATGATAAATATGATGAAACAACTTACAAAGATGTTTATGAAAGATATATCAATAATGAAAAATTTAAAGAGAAAGCAAAATTTATCTATAGTGTAATTGATTATGATAAGTATGTGAAATTTGTAGAACTTAATGAAACAATAGAAAATCCAAATGATTTAACTATCTCTTATAGTGTGGTTGATAGTGATGGTGTAAAAGTTGAGATTTATAATATTGGTATTACTGATATTGCTTTTGTATTTTAGAAAATAAAAAAGGAGATTTTCTAAATAAAAAATCTCCTTTTGAAGTCTTTAATGAAAAAAGAATGGAAATATTTTATTTTCCTTCTTTCTCATCGCCTTCTTCACCTTCTTCTTTTCCAAAAGTTTTCTCTAAACCAGTAATTAACTCTTGAGTTTCTGTTTCAGTTAATTTAGCTTCTGGATGAGTTGGTAAATAGAACCATAGTGGCATATCTCCACTTTTTACTTCTTTAGCTGCTTCGTCACCTTTATTCTTTTTCTGCACTCCCCATGCTGAAACATTGAAGTGTTCTCTTCCTTCTTCAACATCATTTGCTACTAGCCATGAAACAGGAGCAATTTTACTATACCAAGGGTAAGTAGTTTGATTTGAATGACAATTGGCACATGCATTGTTAAAAAGTTCTTTAGTTCGTGGTGAATCCCATGTTGGTTCACTGATAATTGGTGGGTTTGTGTATGTTTTTCCATAAGGAATAAACTGTATTGCAACAGCAACAACTACAGCACCAATAACTACTTTTCCTATCATTGTTAACTCCTAAAATTTTATAGTGTGAATTATATATGAAATATGTCAAGTGAGTATTGACAATTTCTATATCTTTAAGTTAATTTTTTCTTTTGATTTTACATAAAGTTAATTTTGCTAAAATCTTATAATTAAATATAACAGTGGAGATTAATTATGCATGGTTCTGATATAAATTCTGTTTGTACCTATTGTGGTACAGGATGTGATATTACTGCGCAAGTTGAAGATAATAAAATAGTAAAAATTTACGCTCAAAATGATGGATATGTATCTCAGGGTAAACTTTGTATCAAAGGTGCACAAGGTTTTGATTTTGTTGCATCAGAGCAAAGAATTAGAAATGCAAGGGTAAAAAAATCTTTTATTGAAAAAAATATGGATGAATTACCAAGAGAATTAAAAGCTAGAGTAAAAACATTAAAATCATTTGATGAAAATTATTTTGAAGCTTCTTACGAGTTTACAACTTCATTAGCTGCTTGGAAACTAATGGAGATAAAAGATAAATATGGAAGACATGCTTTTTGTGGAATGGGAGGAGCTAGAACTTCATGTGAAAGCTCTTATATGTTCCAAAAATTTGTTAGAAGTACAATGGATTCTCCACACGTTGATAACTGCGCTAGGGTTTGTCACTCGCCATCATTAAAAGGTATGAGAACAACAATTGGTGAGGGAGCTGCAACAAATCCTTTTGATGATATTTATAAAACAGAAAATATTATTGTAATGGGTTCAAATACAACAGAAGCTCATCCTATTGTTGCAAATAGAATTATCAAAGCAGTTAGGGATAAAACAGCAACTTTATCGGTTCTTGATGTAAGACAAACCCAACTTGCAAAATTTGGTGAGCAGTTAGTAATTCCATATGAAGCAAATCTTTTAGTTTTAAATATGATGGCTTATGTGATTTTAAAAGAGGAACTTTATAACACAGAATTTATAGAAGCAAGATGTACAGGTTTTGAAGAGTTTAAAGAATCAATTTTAAATGACCCTTATGCAAATCCTGAATTTATGCAAAATGTAAAAGGTTATGAGTATCTAACTGAACAAATTCCAACAGTTGCAAGACTTTATGCTACAAAAAAATCTATGTTCTTTTGGGGACTTGGAATTACTGAACATCTTGATGGAAGTTATGCTGTAATGGCGATTACACATCTTGCAATGATGACTGGAAATATTGGAAAAACTGGAACTGGACTTATGCCACTTCGAGGTCAAAATAATGTTCAAGGTGCATGTGACACAGGATGTTTACCATATTATGGCCCTGATTATTCAGTTCCAGATGAGATAGGTTTAATGACTCCACAACTAATAGATGAGATGATTGCAGGAAAAATAAAAGCTATGTATGTAATGGGTGAAGATATCGCTCATATTCATCCAAATCAAAACAAAGTTCATAAAGGATTAGCAAATTTAGAGTTAATCATTTCAAATGAACTATTTATGAATGAGATTACTAAAATGGCAGATATTATTTTTGGTGTTAAATCAGCTTATGAAAAAACAGGTGTTTATGTAAATGCTATGAGAAGATTACATCTTTCTCAACCTTTAGTTGATACAGATTTACCAGATGACTGGGAAGTATTAAGAGACATTGAAAATAAAATCAATGGAGAGTTTGAATATAAAGATAGTGAAGCTGTATGGAATGAAGCAAAAGAAGCAGTTGGTTCAAGATTCTCAGGTGCAACTTATCACAAGTTATCAAAAAATAGAAATAGAGGAATGCTTTGGCCTATAAAAAAAGAGGATACTCCAATTTTACATGTGGAAGATTTTAGAACAGAAGATGGAAAAGGAACTTTTGCTTATCATCAATATCAATTAAGAGAGCAAGTAAAAAAATTAGTAAACAATGAAGCATTTGCTTCAAATGAGTTCTATTTAACAACTGGAAGAACTATTGTTCAATATAACAATGCTGCTCAAACGAAAATTAGTGATGCTTTAAACTCAAGATATGATAAAGATGTAGTTTTAGCTTCTATTGAAGATAAAGATAGAATTGGAACTGAACATATTATTATGAGAACTCAATATGGAGAGACAGCTGTTTTACCAGTGAAGTTCGTAAAAACCATAAAACCAGGAACACTGTTTACAACATTCCATCATGCAACATCAAAAATTAACTATATTTTTGGTGATGAAGCAGATGAATTAATCATGACAGCAAAGTTTAAATCAATTAGAGTAGAAATAGAATCAGTTTAAAACTGTATAAAAAAAATCTATGAAATTAAAAAATAAATAGTTATAATTATTAAAAAAAAGGATAAAAATGAATAAATATTGTAATAATTCAGATGTTTATGAATCAAACTGTATTCCAAAAACTGTAGATGCATCAATTGCAGTTTTAACTCCAAAAGAAGATAAAGATTTTATCGTTAGAAAAGTGACTCTTGCAATTGATGGTTCTATGCCAAATCATATAAATGAAATTCAACATCAACAATATGTTTTAAAAGGTGAAGCAAAAGTAATAGTGGGAGACGAAGAGTTTCATGCCAAAGTAGGAGATTTTATCTATATTCCAGCAGGTGTTGCTCATAAATATGATGCATGTTATGGTAGTGGCTATGAATTTTTATGTATGATAACTACAAAAGAAGATAAAATAACTATGTTATAAATCAAAATAAACTCGTTTTATACGAGTTTATTTTCTATAAAGTATTAGATAAATTCATTTACTAAATTTGATAATCTTAATGGATCTAAAGCTCCACTTACTCTTTTTACTTCAACACCATTTTTATAAACAATCAAAGTTGGAATCGACATAATGTGATATTTACTACCTAAAGTTTGTTCAAGCTCTGTGTCAACTTTTGCAAAAACTGCTTTTAATGGATATTTTTTTGCACTTTCATTAAATATTGGAGCAAACATTTTACAAGGTCCACACCATGGCGCCCAAAAATCTACAATCACAGGAATCTCACTGTTTACAATAATTTCATCAAAGTTTGCACTTGTTAGATTTATAGGTTTGTTATCTAAAAGTGACTCTTTGCATTTTCCACAATTTGCTTTTAAATAAGAATCTTTTTTAGGTACATTGTTTATACTTAAACAACTAGGACAAATTACTCTCATATAATCACCTCTTTAAATTTTATTTTATTATATCATTCTATTTTATAGATTACAAAGTGCAGTAAGATATGCTTGTTCTTGGTATTTATTTAGTTCTTTTGGAAATTGAATTTGATTTTTCTTTTCAAAGGTACTGACAGTTTGAGTTGATATTAATTCCACTGAGCAAAGTGGATTTAGTTGGATTAATCCTTCCATTTTGAAAGTAACTGCACCACCTGAAAAGTTGCCCTTTTTTGCTCGTTTTTTTATGAAGATTTTTTCAATCTCATTTTTTTGCAAAAAGTCTAAAAACTCATTGCAAAATTTTCTAATATCTTCTTGTTTTTCATCATCTTCAATTATAATTTTTTTAATTTTAGTATCTATATATTCGTTATTTTTTAATACAACTAAAAGAGCATTATTAGCTTTTAATTCAATTCCACAAATATTCATTTTATTCCTTATTTAAAATATAAATGAATTATAGTGGACTATTTTATTTTGAATTAATTTTATTGCATTTTGTAATAAAAATTAAAACTCTTCCCCATCTTCATCATCTGTATCACAACAGTAAATACATTTTTCATCAAAAAATGAGTATTCATCATAACAATAAAATTTATGGCAACTTTCACATTTGAAACAGTCGTGTTCTTTTGATAATGTTTGTTCTAGTTTTTCTTCTGTAATATTATGAGTTTTAGCATACTCTTCAAAAAGTGCAATTACATGTGCATTTTCATCGTTTTTTAACTCTTTTGCTAAATCTTCTAAATTATCAATATCCATATTTTTCCCTTTTTATAAATTTGAAATTTTTACTATTTTTTCTCTCATCTTAGCTATATCAATAACTAATCTTTCTTTTATTTCAGGAGAGAATGAGTTGTTTTCTTTGAAAACTTGAATTAAAACTTTTTCAAATTCTACTTCACTTAGTTCTTTTGTCTCTTCAATAAGTTTTAGAAATAATAGTCTTATTTTTTCGTATTGGTTCTCTTGCATAAATTAAGCCTTTGGTAAAAATGAGTGCGTATTATGTCTAAAAATATTATAGAGAAAAATAAAAAAGCCTAGATTTTAAGCAAAAACAAGGATAAAAGCACTCTTATGTTATAATCGCGATTAATTAAACACACAAGGCTTTGCAATAATGAATAACCACGAGATCAAAACTCAAAAATTTATAATTAAGTATTTCACTGAAATAATGATAAAAGGCTCAACAGCAAAAAGACAGATGATTTCTCAAGTGTATAATAACTTAGTAAATCTTTTATCAAAAATTTCAAGTGATATAACTATAAAAAAGTTTTTTGATAAGATAGAAGTAGTATGTCCTGTTGAAGTAGTTGATATTGTAAGAATGAAACTTCTTGATACACCAGGGATTCAACAAATATTAGAAGCTATGCAATTTGACAATATGAATACTTTAGATGACATCAAAGTAAAAGTAAATGAAATGATGGCACATGAAATACAAGGTAAATCTTTTGTAGTTAGATGTAAAAGAACAGGAACTCAAGAGTTCAAATCAACTCAAGTTGAACAAACTGTTGGTGGATATATGTTAGCAATGAATGATACAAAAGGTGTTGCTTTAAAAAATGCAGAAGTTACAATAAATATTGAACTTGTATTTGCTCAATTAAATATAATCACTCACAAGCACATGGGAATGGGTGGATTTCCAATAGGAAGTCAAGGAAGTATTTTATCTCTTATGTCAGGTGGATTTGACTCAACTGTGGCTTCATATTTAACTATGAAAAGAGGAATAAAAACTCACTTTATTTTCTTTAATCTTGGTGGAATTGCACATGAAATAGGTGTAAAACAAGTAGCTTATTATTTATGGAATAAATTTGGAAGTTCTCATAGAGTTCAGTTTATTTCTGTTCCTTTTGATGATGTTGTAACTGAAATATTCAAAAGTGTAAGTGAACCATATATGGGAGTTATGTTAAAAAGACTTATGTTAATAGCTTCTGAAAAAATAGCTGATACTATGAAAATTGATGCTCTTGTAACAGGTGAGAGTGTTGCCCAAGTTTCAAGTCAAACTTTAAGAAACCTAGCTTTAATTGACCAAGCTACAAATAAACTTGTATTAAGACCACTTGCAATGATGAGTAAACCTGATATTATAGAAATTGCAAATAATATTGGAACAAGTAGATTTGCAGAATCAATGCCTGAGTATTGTGGAGTTATTTCTAAAAATCCAGTAACTCATGGAAATTATGACAGAATTGCTAGTGAAGCTAGAAGATTTGATTATACGGTTTTAGATGAAGCTGTAAGAACATCTGTTTTTGTGAATGTAGATGAAATTGCTCAAGATGTTAGTGAAATTGGACAAATGGAAGTAGTAAGTGATTTAAGTAGTGGAGAATATACAGTTATTGATATTAGACAAAGTGCTGATTGTATTGAAACATCTTGTGAAACACTAAAAATTCCTTTTTACAAATTAAAAAGTGAATTTAAAAAACTTCCGCAAGACAAACAATATCTATTCTATTGTGATAAAGGAATTTTAAGTCAGCTTCATGCACAGTTTTTAAGAGATGCTGAAAATTATACAAATATTAAAGTTTATAGACCGTAATCATATTCAGAATCAATAATGATAATAACTATTAATTTGTATTAAAGTTTAAAATACTTATAATTCTCCTTTAAAAAAGGGGAATTATGAATCAGACAATTAAACTTATTAGATTATCATTAGGAATTATTTTTCTATGGTATGGAATGTTAAAGTTTTTTCCAACATTAAGTCCAGCAGAAGAGTTAGCAACTAGAACAATTGATATTATGTTTTTTGGATTAATAAATCCACTTTTATCAATTAAGCTTTTAGCTATTTTAGAAGTTAGTATAGGAATTGGGTTTCTTTTTGGTTTTTATACAAGAGTTGTTGTTCTAGTATTTATTGGTCATATGATTTGTACTTTTGCACCACTGTTTTTATTATCTGAGTTATCGTTTACTCATGCTCCTTTTGCTTTTACTCTTGTAGGACAATATATAGTTAAAAATATTGTGTTTATATTAGCTGGAATATTGATTTATCAAAATGAAATAGGAAGAAAAATCCAAAGATAGAAGATTTAGTTCCTGATTTCTTATGGAATTGGGAATTAATTTTTACTTATAATTAATATACTCATCTAAAACCTAAATAATTAAGTTACTTTAATCTTCAAATAATATAATTAGTATCAAAATTGAAGCTAAATTAAGGAAGCAGATGAAAAAAATTCTTTTTACAATACTTACTTCACTTTGTCTTATTTCGACTTTTGCATATGCAAATCCACAAATAGATAAAGCTTATCAAAATAAACAGAGTAATGTTCAAGTTCAAGGTTCAGGAAAAGTTCTAAAAGTTTTAAGTGATGACAATAATGGAAGTCGACATCAAAGATTTATTTTGAAATTACCTTCAAATTTAACAGTTTTAGTTGCACATAATATTGATTTAGCAAATAAGATAAAAGATTTAAAAGCTGGTGATAATGTGGAATTTTATGGTGAGTATGAATGGAACAACAAAGGTGGAGTTCTCCATTGGACACATAAAGATCCAAGAGGAAAACATAAAGATGGTTGGTTAAAACATAACGGGATAGTTTATAAATAACATTAATAGGGGAAGAGGAATATGAAAAAAATTGTTGGGTTAATTGCTGTATTTTTAGTAGTTATTGTGGCTGTTATACTTTTTTGGTTTCAAAGTAAAATAAATGAGGAAATTTCAAATAAAATAGCAGAGTTAAATAATAATGGTTTTATTGTTAAACATGAACAATCAACAAATTATATTAAAACTACAGGAAAAGGTGATATTGAAGTAATTGACACTGATAAAGTAGCTTCATATATTTTTGCTAATATAAAAAATGAAGAAGTAAAAAAAGCTTTTGAAACTCAATACAATACATTAGATTCAAATGAAAAAGGGATGTTTTTTGAAGGAATAAAATTTGATTATGATTTTGTTTTAGAAAACTTCAATGGTAAAGTTATTTCGAATATATATCTAACACAATTATCTAAAAAAACAATGTATGACCTCTCTTTAGATGTGGATAATTTAGCAACTAAATGGCTTCTAGATTTCTTAAAAAATAGAAAATTACAAGTAAGTATTAATGAGAAAAAAGAGTATAAGATTGCTGACATTGACACAGTTATTCCAAATGAATTTTTCATGACAATAAGAGGTATAACTGGAAATGCAAATAATTTAGCTATTTCAACTTTTAAACTATCAGATGCAGATGTTTCTAAAAAAGGATTTTTATTACTTGACAATTTAAATGTAGATTATGAAATTAATGCAACTAAAGAGAGTTCTAGAACAATAATAAAAGGTATTGAATTTCAAAATGATCAAACTATTTTTAATGTTAAAAATCTAATGATTAATTCAAATTATGAAGAAGTTATGGGAAATATTAATACTGAAAGTGAGTTTAGTTTTGATGAGGTTTTATCAAAAACAGCTGGTATTGAGACATTAAATTTAAAAAATTCATATTTAAAAGTAAATTTAAATAATTTCCCAATCAAAAAACTTGATGAAATTACTCAAAATTTAGCAGACCAAAATTATGAAGAGTATTTTAAATCTTTTGCTCAAAGTGGAATAACTTTACAATCAACTGGAAGTGCTTCAAATTATACAATTGGAAGTCAAAAGATTTTTGAAACTTTAAAATTTGATTTAGCACTTGCTTTAAATAAAAATGTTTCTGTAGACAACATTAAAAAAGTAAATGATGTTTTAGAGAGCGAAAAATTAACAATTGATTTAGATAAACAAACAGCTGAGAATGTAAAAAATATGTTAAATCTTCAACAAAATTTAGATATTAATTTTATTGATTTAAGTGATAATCTAAAAAGATTTGAAACGGTTCTTAAAAGTGATGGTTTATACATAAATGACAAAAAAGTATTAGATGAGAGTCAACTTTTATTTCCTAATGAAGAGCAATTAAATGAGCAAGTAAATGAAGATACTACTCCAATTCAAAAAGTTGAGCAAAAAAATCTAAAATATACTTATAAAATGATAGATGAAAATCTTTTAAGACTTGATATTAAATATAAAAGTAATTTAAATGTTGTTACAAGTGGAGGGATTTCAGTATCTTTTCCTCAATTAGCAGATAAAACAAGAATTATTAAAAATTCATCAAATAGTTTTAAAGAGATTAATTTATACGAAGCTGGAACAGAAATTTGGAATGGTGGTTCTCAACAAAATGTTGCTTCAACATATTTATTAGTTGAGGGTTGGGATGACAATTGGGATAATTCAGTTGAAAATGATATGAGTTTAGTAATAGATACAAATGGTTTACAAACACTTGAAGTATATATTAGAGCTGGTGCTTTAAATGAAAAAGATGCAAATCAAGAAGCATCGGAAATTGTTCCACAAATTGGTGACTTAGATCAACAAAGTTATCCTGTAGAATTTTTAGAAGTTCCATTATCAAGAGTGAGATAATGAAAGAAAAGATTTATCTAATTCCAGGGCTTATGACAGATGAAAGACTTTGGAGTAGATTGATTCCTTTTTTAGAAAATGATTATGAACTTATAAATGTTCCTATTCCCCATAGTGAAGATTTTGATGAGATAATTGATATTTTATTTAACTTTTTTAAAGAGGAGAAAATAAACCTTCTAGGATTTTCCCTAGGAGGTTACATCGCCTCATATTTTGCAATAACTTACCCAAACAGAGTTAATAGACTTTTTACAGTTGCAGCAACTCCTGGAAACTCAACAGAAGCAGAAATAGAAAGAAGAAAAGAAAAATTTGTTGTTATTGAAAAAGAGGGATTTGCTGGATTAACTTATGAAAAAGCAAAATCACTACTAGAAGAAAAAAATCAAAATGATGTTGAGTTAATCAAAATAATTCAAGATATGTTTATAGATTTGGGAAAAGAGACTTTTATTTCTCAACTTACAAGCACTTTTTATAGAAAAGATTTATTCGAAGATTTAACAAATTTGGATATTCCAATTTGGTTTTTTTATAGTAAGAATGACAGACTTTTAAATAAAGAAGCAATCAAAAATTTGCTTTTAGATACTCATAATATGAACATAATTTCAAGGGATGGAACAAGTCATAATATTCCCCTAGAAGAACCAGAACTTTTAAGTATAAATATTAGAGCTTGGATGAAAGCTTAAAACAAAGAGTTTCAAATGCAAACAAAAGAAGATATAGAAATCCAAAATAAATTAGAAAAACCGGGACATGGTTTACCAAAAATTGATGCAATATTTTTAAAACACGTTGGATTTCCTATTTTAAAAACTTTTATTTCGTGGGATAATGCTATGAAGTTTTTTGAATATGAAGGTAAAGAGATTTTAAATTTAGTAAAAGATTTACCTAAAGATAAATTGTTTAAAAAAGTGTTAATTCCTAAAATATTTGGTATCGAAGATAACTCAAGATATTACTCACCTGCAATGGTTCTTTGGCATTTACTTTATGTTGGAGAGACTTTACAAGAGGGAATTGTAAGTTTAAGTAAAAATGAGAAAATAGACTTTACAGTAAAAATAGAAAATTTCAAACCATTTGTACAAATTGATGAAGACATTGTAGAAAAATATGAGAATTTTTTAAATAATTATAAAAAAATTATAGAGAGAAACATAGAGAATAAATATATAAATAATTGCCTTTCTCATCCTTGGTTTGGTTGTTTAAATCCACATGAATGGTTAGTTATGTCAGCAATTCATCAAATGGTTCATAAACGACAAATAAAAAAGATTTTAAAGAGTAATAATTGAAATTAAAAATATATCAAATAGATGCATTTACAAACAAAGTATTCAAAGGAAATTATGCAGGAGTTATAATTCTTGAAGAGTGGTTATCAACAGAGTTAATGCAACAAATAGCAACAGAAAATAATCTATCAGAAACTGCTTTTACCTTTAAAAATGCTCAAAATATTTATGAAATAAGATGGTTTTCTCCAATAACTGAAATAGACTTTTGTGGACATGCAACCCTTGCAACTGCTTTTGTATTATTTAAAGAAAATGACTCTTTAGAAAAAGTGATTTTTACAGCAAAAGCTGTTGGAAATTTGGATGTTGAAAAATTAGATTCTGGTTATATTCAAATGAGTTTTCCAAATAGAAAACCAAAAATTATAGATTCTATTCCAAAAGAGTTATTAAATGGATTATCTATAACTCCAAATGAAGTTTTACATAACCAACAAGCATATTTTGCAGTTTTTTCAAATGAAGAAGATATTTATTCAATGGATGTAAATCTTGAAGAATTAAAAAAACTATCACCCTATGATGTTGTTATTACTTCAAAATCAAAGGAGTATGATTTTATTTCAAGATATTTTTGGCCAGCAAATGGAGGTGATGAAGATCCAGTAACTGGTTCAATTCACACTGGACTTGCTCCTTATTGGGCAGAAAAATTAAATAAAAATGAATTAATAGCTCACCAAGCCTCAAAAAGAGGTGGTTTACTAAAATGTAAAGTTCTGGAGGATAAAGTAATAATCTCAGGGCAAGCAGTTTTATATTTAGAAGGCTATATCACTATTTAAAAAACAAACAAAAATAGATACATAAAAACTCCCATAATAGAGCTAATAGTTAAAGCTGTAAAAATAGCTTTTCCTATTTTTTTATGTTTTTTTCCATTGAACGAGTTGTTTTTATAATCTTTATAAGATGAGATAAATAAAAACAACCAACCACCAACAGCTGCAATTGCTATTAAAATATGAATGGTTAAAAATACAAGCATAAAATCAAAAGAGATATTACTATATTTTGAATACTCTAAAAATCCACCTGAAACTCTAATACATATTTCAAAAATTACTACAATTATAAGTGTTACTCCTAAAATAATAGCTTGAGAAATAAAGTGTTTTTCAAACTCTTTTTTAATTGCAAAATAGATACTAAAAGCTAATAAAAAAGGTAGAAGTGCAAAATAAACAGTTGTAATATCCAAATATAAAGGTGCAGTTGTTCCTAAAAAACCTTTCTCAAAAACCATTTAGTCTAACTTCTTTGGTGGAGCTTTCATGATTGCTTTTTCGATTAAAATAAATCCAAAAGGTATTAAAGAATAAACAAAAAGCTGAAAAGTTAAAACTTTCCATTTGTATCTGTTTGCCGCCATAAACAAAGCTATAATAAAAAGTATAAATAAAATCCCATGAGCCATTCCCACAATTTTAACAGCAAGAGGAATTCCAGCCATATATTTAAGAGGCATTGCAATAAATATCAAAATTAAAAAAGAGATTCCCTCAATAAATGAGATAAGTCTAAATCTTGAAAAAGTGTCTTTTAACATAAATCTTCCTTGGTAAATAAAGGGATTAGTATATAAAAAATTGGTTTATGAAAAGTTAATATCAATATTTTTGTGTTACAATCCGCAATGAAAAACATTATACTTACTACACTAAACGCTAGATATTCTCATACTTCATTGGGTTTGAGATATTTAATAGCAAATTTAAAAGAACTAAAAGAAGAAGCTTCTATTTTAGAGTTTGTAATAAACTCTTCAATTCAAACAATAGCAGAACAGATACTTGAACATAAACCAAAAATTATAGGAATCGCTACGTATATTTGGAATGCTTTTGATGTTGGGGAGCTTGTAAAAACAATAAAAAAAGTATCACCTGAAACTATCGTAGTTTTAGGAGGACCAGAGGTTAGTTATACTCCACTTAGAGTAAATTTTGATATGGCTGATTACATTATTTGTGGAGAAGGAGAGGTGAGTTTTTACAATCTTTGTAGAGAACTTCTTGATGGAACTTGTACTCAACCAAGAACTATAAATTCAGAAAAAGTTGATTTAGAATCAATTGTTTTACCTTACGATGATTATTCTGATTTTGATATAAAAAACAGACATATTTATGTGGAAAATGCCCGTGGTTGTCCCTTTGAGTGTGAGTTTTGTCTCTCTTCAATTGAAACAAGAATGAGATATTTAGATATTAATATTTTTTTAGATGAAATAGAAAAACTATGGATTAGAGGAGCTAGAAATTTTAAATTTATTGATAGAACATTTAATATTAAAATCTCTTATGCAAAAGCAATTTTAAACTATTTCCTAGCAAAAGAAGAGGAGTATTTTTTACACTTTGAAGTAATTCCTGATAATTTTCCTGAAGAGTTAAGGGATTTAATAAAACAGTTTAAAAAAGGGTGTTTACAACTTGAAGTTGGTATCCAAACTCTAAATCTTGATGTGGCAAAAGAGATTCATAGAAATCTAAAAATAGATAAAATCAAAGATAATTTAAAATTCTTATCTACGCAAACTCATGCTCACATGCATATAGATTTGATTATTGGACTTCCAAGTGAAACAATAGAGAGTTTTGGAAAAAATCTAAACCAACTTTATACACTTTCAACGGGTGAAATTCAAGTTGGGATTTTGAAAAAATTATCAGGAACAA
>JBBRXF010000060.1:0-13513 GCA_038248665.1 Campylobacterales bacterium
AATTTTAGATTTGGTGGTAAATTTGCCCTACACTTATTCCACCATCATTTAATGGAATAGTTTTATTGAAGTAAAACTCCCTACCCTGCTCTTGGAATTTATCTATTAAAATTTCAAGAAGTGTTCTATTTTGAAAAACTCCACCACCTAAAACTATTGGTAAATCCTTATGAAGATTTGAAATATCTAAAATAATTTGAACTAAAGTATTTATAAATTTTGAGCAAATTTGTTTTTTATTTTTTTCTAAAACTATCTCCTTTATCATATGTGATATATCAATTTGATTTTCGATTATTTCATAAGCATAACTTTGAGTGATAGTTTTGTCATAATTTTGCTCTATTTGTAGGCCTGTTTCTCCCTCATAGCTTTGAATATGCAAAATATCAGCAAATGATGCAAGTGCATCAAACAGACGTCCTACAGAGCTTGTAAGTGGTGAATTTAAGCCTTTTTGCCACATTGTGTAAAGCATTTTTATCTCATTTTCTTTAAAAGCTTTTACACATGGTATTTCAAGAGTTAAAATTTCATTTAGAGAGAAAGTATCAAAAAGCAGACTCAAAGCCACTCTTTTTGGCTCAAGAACTGCTTTTTCACCGCCTAAAAGTCTAAAATATTTAAAATGATTAACCCTTTTATACTCTTTTTTTGAAGCTATAAAAACCTCTCCACCCCAAATATTTCCATCATCACCGTATCCTGTTCCATCAAAAATAAAAGCCAGTACATCTTTGTCTAACTTATACTCAGCCATTACAGATAAAACATGTGCATAATGGTGTTGGATTTGAATTAACTCTATAGTTGGATTTATCTCTTTTAGTTTTAATGCAAATTTTGTTGATTCATAATTTGGATGTTTATCACAAACTATAACCTCAGGTTCAAAGTCATAAAATCTTTTAAAACTATTTATAGTTCGCTCAAAATATTCCATTGATTTTAAAGAGTTTAAATCTGCAATATATGCAGAAGAAATTAAATTATTTTCAAAATAAATACTAATAGTCGATTTTTGATTTGCTCCAAGGGAAAGTATCTTTTTTTTACTTTTATTTTCAAAATTTAAAGCTGTTGGAGCATAACCTCTAGCATTTCTAATCTTTGTGATATCATTTTTAACAATTTGTATAACTGAATCATCGCTTGCATTTAAAATATCTCTATTATAATCTAAAACAAACTCAACTACATTTGATAATTTTTCAAGGATTTCATCTTTTGAGATAATAATTGGTTCACCCTTTAAATTTGCACTTGTTGCAACTATTGGATTATTCAAATATCTAAAAAGCAAGTGATGTAAAGGTGTATAAGCTATAAAGCATCCAAGATGATTAATATTTGGTGCTATTAGTTGTGATAATTCAAAATCTTCTCTCTTTTTCACAAGGACTATTGGCTTATTTTTTGAGTTTAAAACTTCTTCTTCTTTTGATGTTAAAATTGTATAATTTTTAATATCCTTTATATCTTTAAACATAATTGCAAAAGGCTTATTTAATCGATTCTTTTTAATTCTGAGTTCTTCTATGGTTTTTGTGTTCTTTGCATCACAGATAAGATGAAAACCACCTATTCCTTTAATAGCTACAATACTACCTTTATTAATCAATTCAGCTACTTCTTCTATGGCTTTTATACCTGAAAATAAAACCTCGTCATTTTTATTATACAAAGTTACATTTGGGCCACATTTTTCACAAGCAACTGGTTGTGCATGGTATCTTCTATTTGTTGGATTTTCATACTCTTTTTTACAATCATCACAGAGTTCAAAAGATGCCATTGAAGTATTTACCCTATCATAAGGAACTGTTTTTATTATTGAATATCGTGGACCACAATTTGTACAATTTGTTAAACTATAATTGTATCTAAAGTTAGACATATCATTAATATCTTTGATGCAATCATCACAAATTCCCATATCTGGTGAGATAATTGTAGATTTATTATTTGAAGTATAACTTTGCTTTATTTCAAAGGTTTTATACTCTTCTTTAGAAATTATTTCTTCTATTTTTATGTTAGTTATACGAGAAAGTTCTGGAGGATTTTTTTGAAGTTCTTCTAAAAAGTTTTGACAGTTTTTTAAAGATGAATAAATTAAAATATTTACCCCTTTATCATCATTATTAACCCAACCTTTTATCTTATATTTTAAAGCTAGGTTATAAATAAAAGGACGAAATCCAACACCTTGAACAACGCCTTTTACTTGAATAAAAAATGATTTCATAAAAACTTCCAGAATAATTAATTTATTTGCTTTGGATTATAAAAGATTATTCCTTATTCCTAGTTGTTTTTAAAAAGTATTAAATTAAATTTTTTATTAATCTATTTGTATTACTGGTGTTATTTTTAAAACTATTTGCTTATTTACTGTTTCTTGTAACTTATTTTTGATTATTATATAATCCTCAAATGAGAGATGTTTATCTGAAATAAGTTCAATATTTATAAGTATTTTATTTTTCTCATTTTGTATTGTTTGTATTTTAAATTCTACTTTTTTATCTTCTAAAACTATAGATTTAACACTATTTAATTTATTGAAATAATCATATTTATCAACTACTTTCATAAATGATAAAGATAGAGGTATTGAAATAAATGCCATTAAAATAAAAGTATAAAACAAACCCTTTTTAGCTTTTTTAAGGGGCGCAAAACCTAAAACAATAAAAGTTAAGGCTGCACTTAAAGTAATCCCAACTAAGTTAGTAATAAAAAGTAAAAAAGAGCCATAAATTACATCGATATTTCCAATCCCAATTCCAATCCCAATTACACTCAAAGGTGGGATTAAAGCAACAGCAATAGCAACTCCTGCAAGAGATTTTACAACCTCCTCTTTTGAGTAGGCATAAGCACCTGCCATTCCAGAAAAAATAGCAACCATTAAATCTAATAGATTAGGATTTACTCGCCCTTGAATCTCTTGTGTTATTTGCTCTAAAGGTATTAAGAGTGTATAAATACTAGAAAATAGTAAAGCTAAAATAACACCCAAAATTAAGGTTCTTGTACTTTGGAATAATAAAAATTTATCTGCTCTTATTACACCCATTGATAAAGATATAATAGGAGACATTAAAGGGGCTAATATCATAGCTCCAATAATCACAGGTGTTGAGTTTGCAAAAAGCCCTGTAGTTGCTAATAGAGTACTTAAAATCATTAATGTGGCATAGATATAAGAAAACTTCGCACTATCTTTTAAAACAGCTAATAAATCTTTAAAATCTTCATCTGTTGCTTTTTTAATTAAAGGTAGTTTTCCCTCAATTAAAATTGTACTTAATTCAGCTTTTGGCAAAGAGTTTAATTTTATAACATCTTTTTCTTTAATTGCTTTGTCATCATTTTTAACTATTTCTAATAAATCTCTTCCTAAATGTAGATTTATACAATCTTGTAATACTTCAAGTTCAATAGTTTTAGATTGATGTAAATCTTTATTATCAATTTGATAATCTAACATTTCATTGGAAGAGACAGTTAGTTTTGAAGCTTTTATAAATCCCAAACTTTTTGGCAGTGACATTAAAGAAATTTTTTGATAAAAAAAGATTGTCAATAAATACCAAACATAAGAGATTAAAGAAGTTGGAGCTAGAATATATGCATTTAGTTTTCCATCATGAATAGATAATTCATCTCTAATTGCTGATTCTTGAGTGGCTATACTTAAATGTTCAAGTACTGTAATTCCTGAAGCTGCTGTTTGTATTATTTGCTCTTCTGAAGTAGTTAAAGTATAACTTTTAAATCTAATATTTTTAAAATGATCAAAAAATATCTTGATCTTATTAAATCTGCTATTTTTGTTATAATCATAACTATTCATTCCATGCATATCACCAATAGAGATACGATTAAGGGCAAGATAATCATTACATTTTAATAAATCTATTTTACTTAAAAGCTCAGAATTAAATGCATCATCAATAGAATCATTAATATTTTTTGAAATAGCATAGTTTTTTATTGTATCTAGTGAGTTTTCATGGGGAATAATTGCAATTGATATTTGTTTATCTAAGTGATTTTGAAAAAAAGTTTTAATTTCATCATCACCTAAATATAAAAGAAATAATATATCTTTATCTCTTTTGTCATCGAATATTTTTTCTACGGTAAAAGTAGATATTTCACTTTTATATTTTTCTTTTATATAATCAAATATCTCATCTAGAATTTTTTTATCTTTTTCTTGGCTAATAAAATAGACATTTTTGTACACTATCTAATCCTTTTTTTAGATTATATAGTCTACTAAGTCCTTTTAATAATCTAGTGGATACTCTTTTGGCAAAATGATATTATAAGTTTTACTTAGAGTTTTATTTGTTTTTGAAAGTATTATTGAATTTGCAAACATATTTCCACATAAAACAACATCATTTGTTTTTGTATCATTTGCTATTTCATTTACATAATTACAAATAAATTCACTCAAACTTTCATAAAAAGAGTAAATCAAAGTTATATTATCAACATCTGCCATTTTATATGCCATTATTGATTGAACAATTCTTCTATAGTCCAAATAGTTTACTCCATCTAAACTTACAAGCTTCATATCAATTTGAATACCACTTGTCAAATTTGTATTTAAAGCTAAATCTTCAAACTCTTTTGCACTGTTTATTCCTAAAACTTTTGCACACATATTTATAATTGATTCAAAACCATTTGTATCTTGGGGAACTTCACCTTCTAAAACAGTTGGGAATTTTTTAGAATAATTTGCAATTAATCTTGCACAATGTTCATCAATATCTGAAATCTCTTCAAAGCAGTTTTTTATGCTATTGTGAATATTTGGAATAGAGATAATATCTTTTATTCCCTTTGTTGGGATATTCACTGAAATTGAACTTTTATGAGAATTTTGAGAAAAATAAACTCCAACAGATGTAACTAATCTTTTTGCATTTTGAGCTAAAACTGCTTTAAAAACTCCACCATTATCATCAAAATAATCTTTTGAAGAGTTGTATTTTTTATTTGCTACAAAATCATATTTTGGAAATAAACCTTTATCTCCATGAATAATTAGATTTTGTTCTTTGAAATATGTGATTTTTAATCCATCTTGATAAACTTCATCATTTACATATAAAACTTGATTTATTCCATTCTCTTTTAAAGCTTTTGCAAATAAAACCACTTGTTTATCATCAGGAATTTTTGCATAAATGAAATTTGTAGATGAATACTCTTTATTTGCATTTTTTAATATTTTAAATTTTAGTTTAACTAAAGGTCGCTCAATTGAGCAAAGTAGTTGATAATCTTTCATATTTATATCAAAAGTTTCTTCTACTTTTGTAATATCTGTAATCAAAAGTTTAACTTCAAAACCTTTGTTTTCAAAATCTTCTCTAATATTTTTATTTGGTAAAAAATAGTCTTTTAAACCATTTTGTGTTTCAAATCTTGAAACTCCGCCTTTTGTAATTTTTACAATATCATTTAAAAAGTCTATATGATTTTCTTCTATGATATTTTTTATTACATCATTTGTAAGAATTGTTAAATTTTGTTTTATTTCAAAATCTTCTACCTCTTTTAAAGTTTAATCATAAGATTCTACAACGTAAGATTTTCCTATAAAAATACTAAGTGGTAATTTTCTTTCTAACAAAGCAAAAAAATCTTCTATCTCTTGAGCAAGAGCATCTACAATAATTAGTATAAAACCATTATATTGTTTGCAAGTGGCTTTTATTTTAGCCTCGTTTATCAAACTTTCAATAATATATTTAAAATATAGATTTGTAGTGTTAAATTCTATTTTATAAATTAATTGCATGGGTAAAATCTTCTTCATTTGGGATTCTTGTTAAATGTTCACCGTTGTAACTTCCTATCATACTTTTTACTACATCACTAATTTTTATATCATTTACTTTTGTAGCTTTAATTCCAAGGCTTTCTATCTCTTTTAAACCATTTAAAATAAACTCTTCAAATTTATCTTCCATCTCACTTGTTAGACCAATTTGAACAGTTTCAATATCTTTTGGAATTATCCCAATTATTGTCACATTTGCATGAGAATCTAAAACAGATACAATTTCTAACATCTCTACAATTTCAACTTCATGGGCTGTTTTTCTATAAGTTCCAAGTCCTAAAAGTACATCAGATGGAAGTCTATAAATTCCTCCAACCTCATCTTCAATAGACACAGTATCTAAAATAATAACATTGTCATACTCTTGAAAATATGCCATTAGTTTAAACCCTAATGTCCCACCATCAATTATCTCTAAATCTTTATCATCAAACTCGTAATTTTGACTAATATACTCAGAAGCGTAAATACCAATACCTTCATCTTTAAAAAGCATATTTCCAACACCAATTACAATATTTCTTTTTTTCATAAATTACACCTTTAAATGAAAAGGGGCTTTCGCCCCTTGTTTTCTCTATTTTTTCTCTTCTTCTCTTACAAACTTACTTCCGCCAATGACAATAGCAATGTCACCCTCTTTCCAGAAGATTGTTCTCCAGATTTGATAATAAATATGACACATTACCCAAACTAGAATTAAATACATTGATGTATGATGAGCAATTCTAACACCCATATTTCCACCAAATACATTTAAAGTCCAATCAGTTGTAAAGTGAAGCATCCAAGGCCACCAAGATCCAATAGAACTCTCACCTGATGCTAAACCATGAACATAAAGTTGAAGTCCAGTAAATAACATAAATATTAATAATAGATGGAATATTGTGAAAAATACAATATTATAACTATCACTATGTGATGAATCAAATTTCTTTCTTCTATTAAAAGTAATTAGATTTAAGAATACTTCACAAAATTCAACTATATTTTTTATAGTTGGTATTAGTTTTTTATATGGTTTTTCAAATCTTGAAAAGAAATATAAATAACCAATTATTACAGCAGTTACATCAAAGATAATTGCAACTATAAAATGCCCCCATCTATTCCATGCCATTACATACTTATCCACAGCAGGATCAGCAATAAATGATTGGTAATAAGGGTGACCTATATATAAACCGGTTATAACAGCAACTACCATACATATAGCATTAGCCCAATGTATGATTCGCATAGTTCCTGTCATTCTTTTAACCTCTTTAATGTTAGGCACGGCTTGTTCCTCCAATTGGATCTACTTTATAAACACCTAATTCTTTACCTTTTGTGTCAACAATATGTACAGCACAAGCAATACAAGGGTCAAAACTATGGATTGTTCTTAAAATCTCAAGTGGTTGATCCACATTTGCTACTTTTGTACCAATTAATGCTGATTCATAAGCACCCATTCTTCCTTTATAATCTCTTGGAGCTGCATTCCAAGTTGATGGAACTACCGCTTGATAATTTATTACTTTTCCATCTTTGATTTTAATCCAATGTCCTAAACCACCTCTTGGAGCTTCAGCCATTCCATAACCTTGAGCCTCTTTTGAAACATTCTCAAAATTAAATTCAGTCCATGTTGATAAATCTCCATGGGCTACATTTGAAGCTAATTCATCAACCCATTCCATCATAACATCAACCATAAGTTCTGTTTCAATTGCACGAGCTGCAGTTCTACCAACTGTTGAAAATAATACAGCTGTTGGTAAGTTTCCGTTTTTTAGGAATGTTGTTACATATTTAGAAATTCTCTCATCACCACGTGCAACACCTACTATCATTCTAGCTAGTGGTCCAACTTCCATTCTTTCGTCATCATATAATGGAGATTTAATCCAAGAATATTTTTTAGTTGTATCAAGATAAGCAATATTGTCTTCTTTTTTACCAAAACCAGTATATGCAGGTTTAGTAACACCCTCAAATGGATGTAAATTTGTATTACCTTCATACCAAGCATGAGTAACATCTTCTGTAATTTTTGTTTGGTCAATATCAAATACTTTTGATAAATCTTTGTTTTTTACAATTCCTGATGGGAATAATTTTGCTGCTTCATAGAATGGTGTATCATCAAGTCTAAAGTCTCCATAACACATATAGTTTCCTAAACCACCACCAATTCCTTCTAATGCTTCACCAGCATACATAGTTCCAGCCATATAAACATCTGGTAAATATGCTTCTTTAGTGAATTTTTGACCTCTTTTTAGAATTTGTTTAAATTCAGCAATTCTTGCAGGATTTTTAATATCTTGAACACAAGTTACACCACCCACAACAAATGATTGTGGATGTGGATTTTTTCCACCAAAAATAGCCATCATTTTTGCTAAATCTCTTTGTAATTCTAAAGCGTCCAAATAGTGAGATAATCCAATTAAGTTTTGCTCAGGAGTTAGTTTAAACCCTTTTGATCCCCAATATGCATTTCCAAAGATTCCAAGTCTTCCTTGTTTTACATATCTTGTTACTCTTTCTTGAACTTGTGCATAAACATCTTCTGTTGCATTCCATGGTCTGTGACCTGAAACTGCTGCCCATTTTTGAGCTTCTGCAACTGTTGCTTTTGGATCAGCTTTTAAAGCTTCTGTAATATCAACCCAGTCAAGTGCATGTAAATGATAGAAATGAACAATATGATCATGAATATATAAAGCACCTTGAATAAGGTTTCTTACTAATCTTGCATTTTTAGGAATAGTAATTTTAAACGCATGTTCAACAGCTTCAATACTTCTTTGATAGTGAGTTCCTGTACAAACTCCACAAATTCTCATTGCTAATAGACCACAATCTCTTGGATCTCTTCCTTTTAAAATCTCTTCAATCCCTCTAAACATTGTTGATGAAGAATAAGCATCTACTACAGTATTGTTTTCATCTATGATTGCTTCAATTCTAAGATGTCCTTCAATTCTTGTAATTGGATCAATTACTAAGTGTTTATTTGCCATTATTTATCTTCCCCTTCATTTGATTTTTTTCCTGCAACTGCTGATGCCACTGCATGAACTCCAATACCAATAGCTGTCGCTGTTAATAATCCTAAACCAAACTCATCTACAGTTTTTTCAACTCCACCAGTTGGTGCTTTGATTTTTGCATCTGCCATTGGTCTTTCATAAGCATATTTATCCCAGAATTGCGGTTCTGAACATCCAATACATCCTCGTCCTACACCAATAGGCCAGTTTGTACCTTCGTTATATCTAATAATTGAGCAGTTATTAAATGTCATTGGACCTTTACAACCAACTTTATATAAACAGAAGTTGTTTTTAGCACCTTCATCTCCCCACTCTTCAACAAACTCACCAGCATCAAAGTGAGCTCTTCTTTCACAGTTATCATGAATTCTATAACCAAATGCAAATTTTGGTCTTAAAAGTGAATCAAGTTCTGGAATTTGACCTGTTAAAACATAATGTAAAACAACCCCAACCATATTTGCAGGATTTGCCGGACATGCTGGAATATTGATAATTGGTTTACCTTTTACTATATCCATAACACCCACAGCACCTGTTGGATTTGGAGCAGCTGCTGGAATTCCTCCAAATGTAGCACAAGTACCAACGGCAACAACTGCAGCTGAATCTTTTGCCATTCTTACAAGGTGATCATGAAAAGTCTCTCCACTTGCACCAATAGTTCCATATTGACCATTCATAGCCATTGGAATTGCACCTTCAACAAATAATAAATATTTACCTTTGAAATGCTCAACTGCTTCTTCTAATTGTTTATCAGCATCATGTCCCGCACAAGCTTGTAAAGTTTCATGATACTCTAAACTTAATACATCAAATAATAAGTCGTCAACTGTTGGAGCAGAACTTCTTAAAAGTGCTTCAGAATTTCCAGCACAATCTTGTAATTCAATCCAAATAACTGGAACTCTATTCATAAGTTCAGTAGCTTCAGCAACAAGAGGGGCAAACATAGGAGGTAACATAAGTGTAGCAGTTGTTGCACTAACCCACTTTAAGAAATCTCTTCTATTTACTCCTTCACTCTCTATTACATCCATTAAATCAATATCTTTAAGTGCTGGTTGCGCTTTTAATACTGATAAACGGCTTTTAACTTTTTCAAATAATGAGTTATAGTATTCTTCACCCTTATTTGTTTCAACTTTCCCCGATTTTTGGGTAAAAACTTTTTTTACCATCTCTTGCGAATCAATCATACCTCTTGCTCCTTAAAAATGAATGTTCATTTACTTATTGTAAAATAACAATTCAAAACTTATTGTTTACTTAATTTAAAAAGCCCTAAAATAGCTTTAAGATAGCATTTATGCTCATATTTTTATAAAAAAGATTTTAGTCTATGGTTTTATGGTAGTTGAATAATTTTTGTTCTAAAAATACCTAAGAAGAAATTAATCTAATAATTTTTTAAACTTGTTACTTATATACACTTTTTTTATGAATGATTATTCATTAATGGGTTGTACAAACAGAGCAAACATCAAAACTTCTTAAGACAATTTTAGCAATTTCAATATTTGGTGAGCCAATAATTGCCTTTTGTGCAATTCCTTTTTGAGTTTTGTTTTGTGGTCCTAAGTTCCAAACGGTTGGAGTTATTACATCATAAGATTTTATTAAACCTTTTTCAATAGTAATATTATGCAATAAAGAACCGCGACAAGCTTCAACAACTGACATACCTTTTGCATCAACTATATCTTTTAAAGAGATTTTTGGTTTGATATATGAAAGTTCTGAAATATCAATTTGAGAAATTAGATTGTTAGTTTCAAAAAGTAGATGAGCCATTTCATCAATTCTTGCTAAAATTCTAGTAAATGATGAATCCTCAAAAGATTTATGAATCTCTTTGATAAATTTTCTATTTGATATAATTGCCCTTGCAAGTGGTCCTGTTTCAAAAAAATGTTCATCATAAGAGACAGATTTTGACCAAGTATGTTTTTTTGTATTATTCTCTTCTTTATTTATAGAAAAAGTAAAACTATTGTCTTCAACAATTTTTGAAAAATCTAATTTATGAACCAATCTTTGTTTTATTTTCCCACTTTTAAAGAGAGTTGATTCACCTAAAGTGATAAATCTATCATAAGATTTTCCATACTTTTCTAAAGAGTATTTAAAAGATAAATTTTTAAAATATCTCAAATCTGCACTTAAATCTTCCAAATTATCCACACAATCAAAAGCTAGATAACTCTCTAAACTAACGCCACTAATTGAATTTTCAAAAAAACTAATTGCCGTTTGAAGATAGTTTTGCATCATAATTAAGTCTAGTTTTGTAGGGTCACTCATAACTCCACCTGGAATCATATATGAAGTGTGTGGCCATTGTCCACCAATTATGGCTAAAGCTTTTATAGTTTCGCTAGCGCTCTTTTGAGCTTCCATCCATCGTGAGCCTTTTAAAGGTGCATAAATTCCCAAATCATTAGAGTCTAGTTTTATAATATCAGGCAAGATAAACATATAAAACCATTTTATATGGGAATCTATTATTTCAATGTTTAGTCCGATTTCCCTTAAAAGTTTTGCTTTTTGTGTAATTTGTAATTTTTCATTTATATTTTCATAGACATTTTCCAAAGCTTCAACGCATGCTTTTAAATGAGCTTGTCCACAAATTCCACAAATTCTTGGAGTGTAAACTAATGCATCTAAAGGTGATTTTCCTTCTAAAATATACTCAAAACCTCTAAAGTTTAAAAAATCAATTCTTGCATCTTTAACTTTTTCATCTTCCCAAGTACAATGAAGTTTTGCTTCACCTTCAATTCTTTCAACTAAGTCTATTGTTTTCACTTTTAATCCATTAATTTTTTATGAAGTCTATCTATTTTAAAAGTTTTTGCAACTCCACTAATACTTAAATAGGCTCTTTTAGATATTCCTAATGGAACTTCAAAAGGAATTCCTATGTTTTTTTTAGTTTCTAACATATCATTTCTTGGAAAATCAACTTCTGTACATCCAACACAAGGCATTCCAACTCTTGTTTTTGAACTTATATCATTCCATAATATTTTATTACAAGAACTGTGTGTCATAGGACCTCGACACCCTTGGTCATAAAAAAGACATCCCTCTTTTTGCCCAAAATCACCCTCAACTTTCCATTCAAAATACTCATTTCTTGTACAGCCATGATGGGCTAAAGTACTATAAAGTTCCTTTGGTCGCCCTATTTCATCCAATGATATTTGTCCATAACTTTTTAGAGTAAATAAAGTTTGTAAAATCCACTCAGGATGAACAGGACAACCTGTAAGATTTATGATTTGATGTTTTAAATTTTTAAGAATCTCTTCATTTATAGCATCATTTATACCACTTACATCACTATTTTGAGTAAATTTAGCATGAATTCCACCATAAGAAGCACAAGAACCAACTGCGATTATATAGTTTGCTTTTGATGCTAATTGATTTAAATGGTTAAAAGTTGAGTCTTCACAAAGTGTGAATAAATCTTTATTTGAAGAGATAGAACCTTCAATTAATAAAAAATCTATTTTTTCTTTTTGATTTAATATATCTTCAAGTGATTTATCAATAGTCAAACTTGGATGATATATAAAATCAAAACTATTTAAAAAGAGTTCAAATCTATTTGAGTTTGCACTCAATAAAGAATGAGTATTTCCATTACAAGTGATTGCTTGAAACCAGACAATAGTTGGTTTTTTATTAATTATCATACTTCAAAGCACGATATATATTCTCAGCAACTGCATCAGAATATGAAAGTAAATCTTTATCCAAAACATTCTCGCCACTTAAAAAAGCAAAACCACCTAAACATCCCATTATCATTCCAAAAGCAGGAAAGAACTCTTGTTCTCTAAACTCTTTTTTACTAGCACCATCATCAAGTAAAATCATAACTTCAGTTACGAACTCTCCCACACATAAAAAGCCTTCACAACCTTGTTTGAAAACTTCTCTATTTGATAGATAAACCCTTAAAAAATACTCAATCACTTCAGGTGATTTTTGAACATTTTCTAAATATTTTCGTACAAATAGATATATTTTTTCTTTTGATGTTAGATCCATATTATTTATTTCTCTTAACTCATCAGCTATTATATTTGTAGAGTATTTTATGGCAAATTTTGCAAGTTCTTCTTTTGAAGAGAAGTAGTTATACATATTTCCAACACTCATGCTCATAGCTTTTGCAATATCAGGAATTGTAGTATTATAAAAACCTTTTTGTGAAAAAAGTTTTAAAGCATTTTGAATGATGTTATTTTTTTTATTTTCTTTAGTAGTAGAAATGTTTTATCCTTAAAAAATATTTCTTAATGATAATACATTTATTGTTAATTTATTATTGATATTCTATTTTTACCACTATTTTTTGATTCATACATGGCAATATCTGCTCTATTTATTAAATCATCTGCTTTATCATCTTTTTTTAATGTTGTTAATCCAAAACTTGCAGTTATATTTCCTTGATTTAAATCTTTTAAAATATAATCATTTTCTATTAAATCTTTTAACTTTTCTGTAGTAAGTAAAGAGTCTTCAAATGAGCTATTTATATAAGCAATTACAAACTCTTCAC
>JBBRXF010000061.1:0-13460 GCA_038248665.1 Campylobacterales bacterium
GATATAGAAGAATTAACTATTATTGATAGACAATCTAAGCCCATATTTATGAGAGAATTAAAGAATATAGAAGAATCTTTTATTAATTCAGATGAAGATTATATTTTGGTTTTGAAAGAAAAACTTGAAATAATTAATCAAAATTTAAATGAAATTGCAGCTAGAAGAGAAGAAAAAAACCATTTAATAGCTTTAAAAGATAATGCATTTAAAAAGTTAAAAAATAAAGAAAATGAGTTAAACAACTGTAAAAATCAATTATCAATGTTACTAATCGAAGAAAAACAAATTATTTTAAAAAAAATTGAGAATAAAACAAGATTGGCGGGAAATGATAATAATTAAATGGGATGGTAGATGAATAAGAAAAGTGTTTTCTGGGAAGTATATTTTTGGTGTATATTTATTAGTTTTATTGGTTTATTAGGATTCATAGTTTCAGATGATGAAGATCTTTTTTTGACAAATAATTATTCAAGAATGTTTGATATTTTTTTTCTTATGGTTATTATAGTATCTTCCTTTGGAATTAGAGGATATAGATATGAAAAGAAATATTTTTCAAAAGAGATATGGATTTTTTTCTTTTTTCTGATTTTGGTAGATTCTATAAATTATTTATTTTTTGAATATAGCTATTTTTTCCTCAAAAATACAAGTTATTTGTTTTTTAGTATAGTACTTTTTCCATGGTATTTTGCACTTTACAAATATACTTTTAGAATGAATGAATTATGGGGAAATTACCATAATTATTGATTCAAATCTTTCTTGTCTTCCTTCGTTTTAGGAGAACATAAAAGAATTTTCTCTTTTGTTTCTCTTTTACATTTTGTGCAAAAATAGATTTGATCTTGTGTTGATTTTTCATCTTGAGGTAAGATAATACAACTTTTTTTAGTTCCACAGAGTTTTGTTATTTTATTCATTTTTGACTTCTAATGTTTATGTAGTCTATATTGGAATTATAGTTTAATTCTGATGATTAATGAATATAAAATTGAAATGTTTTTTAAAAATTAATTCATCAAAAAATATAAACATAAAAGAAGAATATTTATTCTCCTTTTAAACCTTTTCTCATGGCTTCTACTAAACTTTCATCGGCTTTTGTATTTGTAAAATACTCAAATGCTAAAACACCTTGAAAAAGTAGCATATCCTCACCATCTTTTATTTCAAGTCCATTTTCACTTGCAAGTGCTAAAAATGGTGTGATTTTTCCATAAACACAGTCAAAGGCAAAAGAGGCATCTTTAAAAACTGTTTCTAAAATCTTTTTATCACAAGGTAAATATTCATCTTTTAATCCAGCACTTGTTGAGTTTACGATTAGGTCATATTTTGTTGGTTCAAAATTTTCCCATGAAAAACATGGAATTTGATGCTCTTTAAAGAAGTCTAGTTTCCCTTCACTTCTATTTAACACAGTTACATTTATATCTTTTGATTTTAAGGCTAGGGCGATTGCTTTTGCAGTTCCTCCAGCTCCTAAAAGAAGTACATTTTTAATAGTTCCAAAACTCTCTATTGCTTTTAAAAATCCTGGTGCATCTGTGTTGTATGCTACTACTTTTCCATCTTCAAGGATGTACGTATTTACAGCTTTTATCTCTTTTGCTAAACCTCTTACTTCGTCAGCATTTTCATAGGCAAACTCTTTGTGTGGAACTGTAATATTTGCGCCTTTGTAGTTTGACTCTAAAAAAGTTTTTTTGATTTCATTTCCATTTTCTAGATGATGTTTTTCATAATTCCCATCAAAATTTATATGTTTTAATCCTGCATTTTGCATTTGTGGTGATTTTGAGTGAGCAACTGGATTTCCAAATATTGCAAATTTTTCTGACATCTTTTTCCTTTTATTTTTGTGCTATTAGATTAAAAAGTGGGTACTCTTTTTCATTTCTTTCATGTACATAAACCGTATCGCAAGAGATGATTTTAAAACCTACATTAGTAAAGATTTTTTTCACATCCTCTTTTTCATATCCGAAGTGTTCAACTCCATCATTTTTATGTTTTTCATGGAAAGTTCCATCCTCTTTTTCTAGGTCATTAATACAAACATATCCACCATTTACTAAAGAGTCATAAGCTTTTTGTGCAAACATATTTGTATCTTTGATGTGGTGCATAGTCATAGATGAGATAAATAAATCATAAGAATTTTTTGAGATTTCATCTTCGTTCATATTGTGTTTTACTGCTTTGATATTGTCAAAATTTAGCTCTTTTACTTTTTCATTAAATCTATTTATCATTCCATCTGAATAATCCATTCCTAAAACACTGTTTTTATCTGTGCTTAAAACAAAAGCTATAAATCCAGTTCCACAACCATAATCTAAAATGTTAGCATTTTCTTTTATAACTACGTGTTTTTGTAGATTTTCTACACAAGCGTTTGAACTATCAATACTTGCTTGTTTATTATCCCAAGTTTTTGCTGCTTCATCAAATCTGTTCATATCTATCCTTAAACAATAAATCATTAATATTTCGCTAAATTATATCAAAAGCAAATAAAAGAGCAATTATGAATCAAATTAAATACTATTTTACAACAACTGAAGATGGAAATTTAGCTTATCATGTAAATGATATAAAAGAAAATGTGGATAAAAATAGAGAAGCTGTTGCTTTAAAGATGAATTATAAAAATGAAGATTTAGTATATATGAACCAAGTTCATGGAAATAGTGTCCAAATAGTAGACGAGAACTCACCAAAACTTATAGATAATTGTGATGGATTAATCACAAAAACAAAAGCTTTGCCACTTATGGTTATGGTTGCTGACTGTATTCCAATTCTGTTTTTTGATGAGATACAAGGTGTAATTGCAGCGGTTCATGCTGGAAGAAACTCAACTTTTCTAAAAATTGCACAAATCACTGCAAATAAAATGATGAATGAATTAGGTTGCAATGCAAATAATATAAAAGTAATTATGGGACCAAGCATTCATGAGTGTTGTTATGAAGTAAGTGAGGAGTTAGTTCAAATTGTTAAAACATCATTTGGAGAGAAATTTTGTAAAGGCAAAAATATCGATTTACATGGAATTAATATAAAACTTTTAGAAGAAGTGGGAATTAGACATATACAAGTTTCAGAGATTTGTACAAAATGTTCAAATGAGCCATTTTTCTCTTTTAGAAAAGATAAACATACAGGTAGATTTGCAGGAATTATTACATTATAAAGAGGGGAAACCTCTTTATAATTAAGCGTTAACTACTGGTTCTGCTTGTACTTCATAATACTCTTCGTACTCTTTGTGACCGTTATAAATATCTTCATCTAGTTCATTTTCACTTTTTGCTATTAGAACAGAAGTCATTGCATCACCTGTGATATTTACAGTTGTTCTTGCCATATCAAGGATTCTATCAATTCCAGCGATTATAGCAACACCTTCAATAGGTAATCCAACAGATGTTAAAACTAACGTAAGCATAATAAGACCAGCTCCTGGAACTCCTGCTGTTCCGATTGATGCTAATGTTGCTGTTAAAATAATCATCATATACTCTTGCATTCCCAATTGAATACCAAATGCTTGAGCAACAAACATTGCACATAATCCTTGATAAATTGCAGTTCCATCCATATTTATTGTTGCACCTAAAGGTAAAACAAAACTTGCAATTGGTTTTGAAACACCTAAATTTTCTATTGCATTTTGTGTTGTAACTGGTAATGTACCTGAACTACTTGTTGTTGTAAATGCAACTGTTTGAGCTGGAATAATCCCTTTGAAAAATTTAATTGGATTTAATTTTGCAAAGAAGTATATTCCTCCACCAAGAACAAATACCATATGAATAAGTGAAGCTATATATACTCCAATAATTACTTTTCCAAGACTTAATAATACATCCATTCCATACGATGAAGAAACCCATGCCATTAATCCAAATACTCCAAGAGGAGCATATTCCATTACAATTTCAGTCATTTTATACATAGCTTCAGACATAGAATTGAAGAAATCTTTTGCAGGTTTACCTTTTTCTCCAGCTAAATTAATAGATATTCCTAAAATGATTGCAAAAAAGATAATTTGTAATATATCACCACTTGCAAAACTAGAAAAAGGATTTTTAGTAATTATATTTAATAGTGTATCGACTAAAGCAGGAGCTTCTTTTACACTTGTATTAGTTGCAGCTTCAAGTGAAACTCCAACACCTGGTTCTAAAACTATACCAACTATTAAACCAATAGTAATTGCAATAGCAGTAGTTAATAGATAAATGAAAAATGTTTTTAATCCAACTCTTCTCATTTTTTTCAAATCTTCCATTGCGATAATACCAGTTACTAAAGTAACAAATACCAATGGTACAATCAACATTTTAATCAGATTAAGAAACAGTGTTCCAATAGGTTTTAATACTTGTGCACTTTCACCAAAAATAATCCCAGTTAAAAGTCCTAAAATTAATGCTCCCACAATTTTTTGCCAAAGTGGAATTCCTCTCCAAATAGTTTTCATCTTATTCTCCTTTTATTTATCTCATTCTAAGAAGCTAAAATGACCTAAAAGGGATGTTTTATGTGTTTTTTGAAGAAATTTTGCTAAATTTTAGATATTTAGCTTATATCCTATACCTTTTACTATAGTTATTGCATTTGTTGGAATTTTTTTTCTTAATCGTTTTATTAAAGCTCGGATATTTATTAAAGTAGTATCTTCACCTTCCCAAACATAATTCTCAATCTCTTCAAAAGAGAATATTCTTGAGGGATTTTTGCAAAGTAGTTCTAAAAAAAGAATCTCTTTTTTTGCTAATTTAATATCCCCTTTTTGGCTTATTAGATTTCTATTTTTATAATCATAAAAAAAACCATTTGTAAAATCAAACATTTTTTCTTTTATTTCACAAAGCTTTTTTACTTTTTGTATTAGTTCATACATTAAAAAAGGTTTCTTTAAATAATCATCACAACCTAACTCATAAGAAGCTTGGATTTTTTCTAGTTCATGGTTTGCACTCATTATAATTACAGGAATTTCTTTGTTATAAATACGAATAGTTTCTAAAATTGATATTCCATCAATTGAAGGTACATTTACATCTAAAATAAAACAAGCATAACCATTGTTTAAAACTTCTAGACACTTTTCTCCATCGCTAAAGGTATCAATTGCATAGCCTTCTTTAATTAAAGAATTTTTTATAAAAGTGCATAAATTTTCATTGTCTTCAAGAACTAGGATTTTCATCTTTTAACTCCAATCTTATTATAAAGTTTGCACCATTAGTTTTATTAATAACACTAATTGAGCCTCCCATTTTATCCTCTATTATTACTTTTGTCATATAAAGACCAATACCATGGCCTTTGTTTTTTGTTGTGTAATATGGATCAAATATTTTTTTCATATTTTTTTCATCAATCCCACCACCATTATCACTTATTTCTATTTGAGCATAGTTTAAATAATTTGAAATATTAATATCAATCTTTCCTTTAAATTTTTTATCTGATTCTCTTTTTTTCAAAATAGAATCTTTAGCATTATTTACTATATTTAAAAGACTTTGCATTAATTCATTATGGTAACCAGAAATTATTAATTTTGTTTTATCTTCAATATTTATATTTATATCAATGTAGTTATATTTCATATTATGTTCAATAATATTCATCATTTTTACAATGGCATCTTTGATATTAAAAGATGTTTTTTGAGTAGAAGGTTTTATAAAGTTTTGAAAATCATTTATTGTATCGGTCATATAATAAATCTGTGACATAATATTTTTTACATATTTTTCATCTTCATCTTTTGTTCTTTTATTAGAAAATATGTATTCTTGAACTAAGGTTGAAATTTCAATTAAAGGCTCTTTCCATTGATGGGCGATTGAAGATATGATTTCTCCAATTTCAGCTAGTTTTGATTGTTGAATTAAAAACTCTTGGTTTTTAGCATTTTTTATTTGTAGTTGTAAATTATAAACTAGAATAATAATCAATAAAAGTGAAAGTGGTGAAAAAATAAATATGATATTTACAAAATCACGATTTTTATCAAAAAAAGATTCAGGAGTATTTACATAATTTATTGTTTTTTTTAAAGATTCAGGATTTAGATTAAATTTTTTTACTTTTTCATAATCAAAGATGTAAGAATAACTTGCATAGGTTTCAATTATTGGTTGGGTATTTTCATCTTTTAGTAGCTTTAGCAGTAATGAACCTGTATTTTTTCCTAAATTTTCAATTTGTAATAATTTACCACCTAAAGAACCTTTTTTTATAAATAGTGAATCTGTACTAAAAGTAGGTAATTCAAATGAATTAATCATTTGGGCAATTTCATAATTTTGATGTAACTCTTTATCTTTATTATTATAAAAACGTACAAAAAATATTGCTTCATCTTCTTTGTAAGTAGAAAATTTTCCTTTTAATTCTTCAATAGTTGAGTATCTTATGTAGTTTGTTTCAAATTTATTACCTATTTTATTTATTGCATTTTGTATAAATAAATCCGTATCATCACCATTTACACTAAAGTCATTTATAATATGTAGTTTTTTAAGTTTAGGCATCATTCTATTAATAATATCGATTGTATCACTAATAGCTCTTTTTTCTAAAATTCCTGATATTTTTCCAGTTAATCCATATTTTTCAACTAAAGAAGCATCGAATTGTTCAATTCCTGAAAAAACTAATCGTTCATTGGTAAAAAGGTCTTTATAATTTTTTAAAGCAAATTCGTAGGCAAATTTATCCACTAATAAAACTAAATCATATTTTCTTTTTTCCAATTGGAGTTTATATAAATCTTTTAATTTTTCATAATATTCAGCTGAAGCGATTCTTTTAGAATCCATGTATAAAACAGTTGTTTCAACATTATTTTTATCTCCCAAAGATTTCTCAACTCCATTTATTAGTTCATCACTCCATTGGAAACCTTTGTGATATGAATTAATAATTAAAATTTGCGATTTTGTTTCTAAATTATTTGCAAAAGAATAATTAAAAATAAATAGAAGAGTTAATAAAGCTTTTATATACATATAAATTCCTAGTTTTTACAATCTATCATATTAATATATTATTCTTTTAAAACAGATATTTTAATTAATACTCTCTTGGTCTTATCATATTTTGAGGAAGAATAATTTCATCTAATTGCTCTTTTGATAATAAGTTTTTTTCCAAAACTAATTCATAAACTGATTTATTACCACTTAAAGCCTCTTTTGCAATCATTGTTGAATTTTCATAACCAATAAAAGGATTAAGTGCAGTTACTAAACCAATACTATTTAATACAAGTTCTTCGCATCTTTGCTCATTTGCAGTAATACCATCTACACATTTGTAAGCTAGACTTTCAAAAGCTTTTTTCATCATATTTATAGAATTAAATAAATTGTATGCAATAATTGGCTCAAATACATTTAGTTGTAATTGCCCACCTTCACTAGCAATTGTAATAGTTACATCAGTTCCAATTACTTGGTAAGCCACTTGATTTACCATTTCAGGAATAACTGGATTTACTTTTCCTGGCATTATTGAACTTCCAGGTTGCATTGCTGGAAGATTAATCTCATTAAAACCAGTTCTTGGACCTGAACTTAATAATCTTAAATCATTACAAATTTTTGATATTTTTGCTGAAACTCTTTTTAAAACTCCAGAAATTTGTACAAATGAACCTGTATCTTGAGTAGCTTCAACTAAATCTCTTGCTGTTATAAATGGTCTATTTGTAACTTCTTGTAGTTTTTTTTCTACAGTTTTTATATACTTTGGGTGAGAATTAATTCCTGTACCAATGGCAGTTGCACCAAGATTCATCTCTCTTACTAATTGTTGAGATTCAATTAATCTTTGAATATCTTCTTCAATCATAATTGCATAAGTATTAAATTCTTGTCCTAATGTCATAGGAACTGCATCTTGAAGTTGAGTTCTTCCCATTTTTATAACATCTTTAAATTCAATTGCTTTTTTTGCCATTGAGTTTTCAAGTATTTTCATTGAATCAACAAGTTCAAATATTTTTTCATATAAAGTAATTTTAATTGCAGTTGGATAAACATCATTTGTTGATTGTGATAAATTTACATCATTATTTGGATGAAGATATTTATATTCACCTTTTTTATGACCTAATATTTCTAAAGCTCTATTTGCAATAACTTCATTTGCATTCATATTAGTAGAAGTTCCAGCTCCACCTTGAATCATATCAACAATAAATTCATCATGGAATTTTCCATCAATAATTTCATCACAAGCTTGACATATGGCTTTTTTCTTATTTTCTTCTAACTCATTTAATTCAAAATTGGCTAAAGCAGTTGCTTTTTTTACTTTTGCCAAAGAGATAATAAATGTAGAGAAACTTGATAGGCTTACACCTGAAGCATCAAAATTTTCTTTTGCTCTTGCTGTTTGAATTCCATAATAAGCTTCTTTTGGAATCTCTTTATCACCAATTAAATCATGTTCTATTCTCATTAATTTTTCCTTTTGCTTTTTCTTGGCAAATGTTAATATTTAAGAATGACTTTAAAGTGATTTTATTTTAGCTTTTGTACTAAATAATTTAAAAATGAATAATGAGGATAATAATTTAAAGAGTTAATTAAACTATAATTTTTTAATATAAAAATACAAAATTAATATAATAAATTTATAAAAGATTAAGACTTACATAATTTGCTTAAAAATATCTTAGAAATAAAAAAAAGTGTGAATTTATTTTATTTAAGTTTCTTTTTGTTACTATTTCTAGATTTCATAATAAATCAAACTATACAAAAGGGAAACAATGAGTACAAAAGTTACTAAAGAAGAAGCATTAAACTATCACAGAGTTCCAACTCCAGGAAAAGTTGCAATTGCAACTACAACAAGATTGGAAACTCAAAAAGATTTATCTTTAGCATATTCTCCAGGAGTTGCATTTCCTTGCGAAGAAATAGCAAAAGATCCTGCTCTTGCTTTTGAATATACCTCAAAAAGAAACTTAGTAGCTGTTATTTCAAATGGAACAGCAGTTTTAGGACTTGGAAATATTGGAGCACTTGCTTCAAAACCTGTAATGGAAGGTAAAGCTGTATTATTCAAGAAATTTGCTGCTGTTGATTCATTTGATATAGAAGTAGATGAAACAGATATTGATAAGTTTTGTGATATTGTAAAAGCTATTTCTCCGACATTTGGTGGAATAAATCTTGAAGATATAAAAGCACCTGAATGTTTTGAAATTGAAAGAAGATTAGTCGAAGAGCTTGAAATTCCAGTTATGCATGATGACCAACATGGAACTGCAATTATTACAAGTGCAGCTTTATTAAATGCACTTGAAATGATGGATAAAAAAATAGAAGATTTAAAAGTAGTTGTTGTTGGAGCTGGTGCTGCTGCAATTGCTTGTTCAATTATGTATAAAGAATTAGGTGTTAAAAATCTAATCATGTGCGATTCAAAGGGTGTAGTTCATAGTGGAAGAACTGATTTAAATAAATATAAATTAAATTTTGTTACAAGTTCTTGTACAACTATGGAAGAAGCATTTACAGATGCAGATATGGTTTTAGGTTTATCAAAACCAGGAACTTTTACAGTTGAACATATAAAACTTATGAGTGAAGAGCCAATTGTATTTGTATTAGCAAATCCAACACCTGAACTTTTTCCAGAAGAAGTAAAAGCAGTACGACCAAAGGCTATAGTTGGAACTGGAAGATCAGATTATGCTAATCAAGTTAATAATGTATTAGGTTTCCCTTATATCTTTAGAGGTGCTCTTGATGTTCAAGCTAGAACAATAAATATGCATATGAAAAAAGCAGCAGCACAAGCTATTGCAAACTTAGCAAAACAGCCTATAAGTGATGAATTAAGAGCTTCTTTTGGTGAGTTAACTTATGGAAGAGAATATATTATTCCAATTCCATTTGATAAAAGATTGATGGTTGAAGTATCAGCAGCTGTTGCAAATGGTGCTGTTGAATCAGGAGTTGCAAGAGTTAAAGAATTTGACTTAGAAAAATATAGAGAAAAATTAGCTTCTATGTTATAAGCTAAAATTATCTATTAATCAATAAAATGGTATTATTCGGGCTTTAAAAATTTAAGCTTGAATAATAAATAGGATAAAAATGGAAGAGTATATACTTTTAATTGACACAGAAGATTCAAAAGGACTTGTTTATAATATCTCAAAAGTTCTTTTTGCAAACAACTTAAACATCGAGCAAAATGCTGAATATGTTGACCCTGATACAAAAAAGTTTTTTATGAGAAGTATTATTTCTGGAAATGTCTCTAAAAATATGTTACTAAAAGAGTTAACGGAAGTTTTACCTGATGGGGCTTCAATCAAACTAAACAAAAAAGAGAAAAAAGATGTTGTTATTTTAGCAACTAAAGAGTTCCATGTTTTAGGTGATTTATTAATTAGATATATTGCTGGCGAATTAAATGCAAATATCAAAGCAGTTATTGCAAACCATGACCACTTAAAAGATTTAGTTGAGAAGTTCAATATTCCTTTTACTTGTATTAGTGCAGACGGAATGAGCAGAGAAGATCATGAAGATAAAATGATTGCTAAAATCAATGAATATGAGCCTGAATTAATCGTTCTTGCTAAATATATGAGAATTTTAACTCCAAAATTTGTAGATGCTTTCCCTAAAAAAGTTTTAAATATTCACCACTCATTTTTACCAGCATTCATAGGAGCAAATCCATATAAACAAGCACACGAAAGAGGTGTTAAGATTATTGGAGCAACTGCCCATTATGTTACAAGTGATTTGGATGAAGGTCCGATTATATTCCAAGATGTGGTAAGAGTAGATCACAGTTATTCTTGGGAAGATATGAGAAATGCAGGAAGAAATGTAGAAAAAATCGTACTTTCAAATGCTTTTGAAATGTTATTACATGATAGAGTTTTTGTTCATGGAAATAAAACGGTAATTTTATAATGTTTAATATAGTTTTATTAGAACCACGAATGCCTGGAAATGTGGGAACGATTGGAAGACTTGCCTTTGCTATGGGTTGTACACTTCATTTAATCAAACCTTATGGTTTTGGTGCTATTACTGAAAAAGAAGTGCGAAGAGCAGGACTTGATTATTGGTTTGAATTAGATGTTCGAGAATATGAAAATATCGAAGATTTTTGGGCAAAAAATCCATTTAATGATAGACATTTTTTAGCAACTACAAAAACAAAACAAGTTTATTTTGAAGCAAGTTATGAAGTAGGGGATTATTTTTATTTTGGAAGAGAAGATGCTGGACTTCCTATGTCTTTACTTGAAAAAAGTCCAAAAACTTGTATTACAATTCCTATGACAAATGAAGCAAGAAGTCTAAATATTGCAAACTCAGTTTCAATCGTAGCTTACGAAGCTTTAAGACAAAACTTCAAAGATTTTAAGTAGAATTAACTACTTAAAATCTTTTGCTTTTACGCTATTTTTTCCCTCAAACTCTTTTTCATCACTATTTTTTACAATTTCAATTGCTATTGTATTAGTTTGTTCTGCTATTTGTTGAGTTGTTGAAGAAATCATAGCTATTTGTTGAGTTTGTTGGTCTAGTTGATTTATTGAATCATTTACTTGTTGAATTCCGGCTTGTTGTTCCCTTGAAGCTGTTGAAACACTATTAATCAAAGTTACTGTATTTTGAATGTTTTCATTTAATGTACCATAACCATTAATCATTGTATTTGCAATATCTTTACCATCATTTGCTTTTATTGTTGCATTTCCAACAAGTGTTTTAATCTCACGAGCAACTTCGGCACTTCTTGAAGCTAAGTTTCTCACTTCTGCAGCAACTACTGCAAACCCTTTTCCAGCTTCACCAGCAGTTGCTGCTTCAACAGCTGCATTTAGAGAAAGAATATTTGTTTGGAAAGCAATTTGGTCGATTAAAACAATAGATTCATTTATAGAAACAACTTGAGTACTTAATTCATCCATTGCAGTTGTTGTTTTATTTGCAAGTTCCTGACCTTTTTTAACTGCATCTATAACATTTACAGAATATTTTGACATTTCACTAATACTTTCATTATTTCTTACTACAGTTGCAGTTATCTCTTCAATTGCTGCTGCTGTTTCTTCAAGTGAAGCGGCTGTTGTATTTGCATTTTTTGTTAAGGTTTTAACATTATCAACTAAAATATCAGCACTATTTTGTAATCCCAAACCGATACTTTTACTATCTGTTAGCATTTTAGTTATTGTTGTACCAACAATATTTATGTTTTTACATAACTCTAAAATTTCTCCTTTAACAGAAGAGTCATCAACTTTTTTTGTATAGTTATAGTTAGCAAAACTTTTTAATACAGCTAAAATATTATCAATATTCGAGTTTAGATTTTCAAGCATTTGGTTAATAACATTTTTTAATTCATTTAACTCTTTTGAATTAGATTCTTTTGAAATTCTACTTGTTAAATGTCCATTTTTTATATCATTAGATACTTGTGTTGCATCATCAATCAGGGCTTTATCTTTTTTTATGCTATCTTGAGTTTTTAAAATATTTGCATTTATTGTTTTTGCCATATTTCCAAATTCATCATTATTTTTGTCATCTAGTAGAGTTATATTTGTTGATTCATTATTTAAAAAACTAAAAAATTGACCCAATCCTTCTTGGAAAGAAGATAATGATTTATTAATTATTCTACTAATATATAAAAGTGCCATAATTATAAAAATTGCAATTGAAATAATAAAAACATACGAATACATCTCAATTCTTTCATGTAAACTTTTAGTTTTTTCATCTAAAGCAGTTGTTAAACTTTCTAAAGATTTATTTGATTTATGAACTACATCTCTCATATCTTTCATTAATCCAGAATTTTCATTTAAACCTTTATCTTTTTCAGCTAAAACAAGGTTTAAAAAGTTAGTTCTATAATCAACAACTATTTTATTTAAATCTTTGTATTTTTCATCATTTTCTAGTTTTGTAACAATTTTATTGAACTTTTCAACATATTGTTCATCAAGCCTTAATATAAAATCTTTTTCCTGTTTTCTTAAATCATAAACGGTTGCAAGTAAATAGTTATCATTTGATTTTTTTGCAAATTCTTGAACTAAATGAACACTATCTCTTAATGCACCATAAAGACCACTATCAGGATTTAAACCAATTTTCTCTTGTAAGTTTACAATTTTTGTAAAAATAGCAGAGTATTCATCAATTACTTTTTTGTAGTTATTTAATTCTGTTGGATCTATATTTGATTTTACAAATTCATCATCTAAAATAGTTTTTATATTTTCAATATTTTTTATATTTTTTTGAAAATTATCCAAA
The DNA here is from genome assembly GCA_038248665.1 of Campylobacterales bacterium. Classification (GTDB taxonomy): domain Bacteria; phylum Campylobacterota; class Campylobacteria; order Campylobacterales; family Arcobacteraceae; genus Aliarcobacter. The sequence continues at coordinate 13,359 of JBBRXF010000061.1, forward strand.
TACTTTAAATCTTTTCTTGCAAGAAAATCTTTTTCATATTTTCTTAATTCTAATAACTGAATTTGCATATTAGTAATTTTATTACTTATATTTAAAATTGTA